>NZ_JAXCHX010000015.1:0-91803 GCF_035984855.1 Arthrobacter sp. MP_M4 | reverse complement strand
CTGGGCGCTGCGCTCCTGAGCGGACCGCCCCGGGGGCGCCAAGGCCCCGGCCGCATGCACGAACCCAGCGGTCAGCAGGACCTTCAACGCCGCGGCCCGGGCCTCAAACCGCGCCACCTCCGTCAGAGCGTCCAGGCACACATCCGCAGCATCCCGCAACGGATCCCCACCGCCGGCGCTCAGCACCCCGGCACCTGACGGTTCCCCGCCGACGAGCGCAGCCAGCGCAGCAACGGAGCGGGAAACGGCATCCACCGCGTCCACGCACTCCCAGCCCAAAACCGGCCCGTCCTTCACCCTCACATCACACCACGAGGCACCGACAAAATTCGGTCCAACCGCAACGGCACGAGCAGGAGGTCGCCGCAGCCGCCCGCACCGGGTCCTTACTGTGCGGGAACCGTTTTAGAGCACGTCCACTCCGTCGAGCCGAAGCTGTACCGGATCGTCGGTGCGTTTGGCCGCGGCGGCGACCTTGACGGCCCGCAGCACACTGGTGACTTGTGCGGCCTGTCCGTATGGCAGGAACATCAGTGTCCGGACGTCCTCTCCCGCAACCCCTGGAGTTCCGCCGTGGCCGCCGGGTCCGGTGACTACCAGCGGCGCCGGACCGGCCGTCCGCACCACGATTCCCTGGGCGGCCAGGTTTTGAGTTACGGCCTCGCTGAAGTGCCCGACGGAGGTCCGGCCGCCGGTCAGTGACGCGACCCGGACGGCCGGCGGAAGGTGGAGTTCCTGGCGCAGCGAGAGTTCCCGCTGCGCATAGCCCGCCGGATCCCAGCGCAGCAGGGCCCCGACGCCGGCGGCGTCGTCCGCGGTGATCACCACGAGGCCGCCGTCACCCGCGGGTCGGACCAGGGCCGCGGCATTGAACCAGCGCCGAACGGCGTCCTCCCCCGCCCGCAGGTTTTCGCGGCGCAGCAGGGAGTCGCCGTCCAGCAACAGTGCCGCCGCATAGCCGCCGGCGGCGACGGGCTCCGCACCAACCGTGGCGACGACAAGGGCCTTCGAATCCGGAACCGTGGCCAGTACCCGGTCCCCTGACGAGGTGACAACCGGCTTGCCGGGAAAGGCACGACCCAGTTCCTCGGCCGTGCGCAAGGCACCAGTGGCCCCGCGCCGGAGCCGGGCGCCGTTGCAGGTACCGCATCGCCAGTCCGGCGCCGGCGTCGAACACCAGCGGCATTGCGGCACGGCAGAGCTCCCGCTGGCCCCGGCGATGGCCAGCGGACCGGCGCAGGACGCACAGCGCGCCGGGTCACGGCAATTTTCGCAGGCAAGCGAGGGCGCATACCCGGCCCGTGCCACCTGGACCAGGACCGGCCCGCGTTCCAGCCCGTCCTTGGCAGCGCGCCAGGCTGCGCCCGGGAGCCGCGCGATCCTGGCCAGCGGATCATGCTCAAGCTCGTAGCTGTCCGCTGTGTTCAGCACCCGCGGAACCCTCCGGCGCACCACGGCGCGGTCTGCTTCGACCGGCCACGCCCAGCCTGCTTCGACGAGGCGTTGCGACTCGGTACTTCGGGTGTGCGCGGCCAACAGGCACCCGGCTCCTTCCTGCTCGGCGCGCAACAGCAGAACTTCGCGGGAGTGGGCGTAGGGGGACCGCTGCTCGATGTGGAGGTCGTCGCCGTCGTCCCAGCAGACCACCAGTCCCAGATTGTGGACGGGAGCGTAGGCAGCGGACCGGGTCCCGACGGCAACCCCCGCAGCACCGCTGAGGATCCGCAGGAAGCTGCGGTACCGCGGCGTCTGGCCATCGTCTGCGGTGAGCCGCGCAACGTCTCCGGCAGGCAGCAGCTGCAGGAGGGCGGACTCCACCCGGTCCAGGTCGCGGTAATCGGGCACGACGACGATGGCGCCGCGGCCGGACAGGCGCACGGCCGCCACGGCTTCGGCGACGAGGCGGGGCCAGCCTCCCGGCCCCCAGCCCTGCAGCGCACTGAGTACCGCCCGTGGGGACTCGCCTGCGTTGAGGTGCTGCAGGAACGCGGGGCCGTTTCGGTAGGACCCCCAGCTGGAGGCTTCCAGCCCTGCCGGAATCGCCGGGCCCGCCCCGGCACCGGAGCCTTCGTCGGCGAAGAGGGCAGGATCCAGGTTGCCGTCAGGGGCGAGGTCCTTTTCAAGCTTCGCCATCCGTGGCGGCACAGCAACGCGCAGCACGTCGCTGACGTTGCCTGCATAGCGTGCCGCGACGCGGCCGGCGAGAGCTGCGACCGGCGCCGTCAGTACCGGAAGCGGTGAAACCACTTTGTACAGTGGCACGAGGGGGTGGCCGGCGTCGGACGCAGCGGCCCGTTCCATCAGGTATCCCGGAAGTTCCTGGCCGTTGAACTTCACCTTCACCCTGACGCCGGGCTGTGCGGCGGCATCGAGTCCCGCGGGCACGCTGTAGTCGAAGGGCCGGTCAAGGTGCGGCAAGGAGGACTCCAGCCGCACGCGCGCCACGGGGAGCCGTTCGGCCAGAACTGGACCGGAGGCAGCGGCTGCGGATTTTGGAAAGCCCTGCAGCAGCGAGAGCTGGAAGGGTTCATCCGAAGCTGGCGCGCCTTGAGCCGGGCTCATCTCTCGTGTCCTCCTTTCGCCAGCAGTTCAACTCAGCGATTCTTCAGCGAATGTTCGGCAATTAAGAATAGCCAGGCCGCCGGTATCGGCGGCCTGGCTACAGCACATCACGAGGCAGTGACACTTGATGCAAAAACCCAGAGGTGCACAAACAAAAGCGTCCCGATGCCTCAGGCGTTGAAGAAGGCCTTCAGCGCATCAACCCGGTCCAGCCGCTCCCAGGTGAAGTCGGGATCCTCCCGGCCGAAATGGCCATGGGCTGCGGTTTTGGCGTAGATCGGGCGCTTCAGATCAAGGGCGTCGATGATGGCGCGGGGGCGCAGGTCGAAGATTTCGGCGATCGCCGCACTGATCCGTGCCGGGTCCACGGTCTCGGTGCCAAAGGTCTCCACGTAGGTGCCCACCGGACGGGCCTGGCCGATCGCATAGGCAATCTGGATTTCCGCGCGCTTAGCAAGACCGGCGGCCACCACGTTTTTGGCGACCCAGCGCATGGCGTAGGCTGCCGAGCGGTCGACTTTGGACGGGTCCTTGCCGGAGAAGGCACCGCCGCCGTGGCGGGCCATGCCACCGTAAGTGTCAACGATGATCTTGCGGCCGGTCAGGCCGGCGTCGCCTACCGGGCCGCCGATGACGAAGGCACCGGCCGGATTCAGGATGTTCTTGGCGCGGGAGTAATCCAGGTTGGACAACGCCATCACCGGGGCCACCACGTGCGTAGCGAGATCGGAGCGGAGTTGGTCAAGGCTCGCGCCTTCGGCGTGCTGGCTGGAGATGACGACGGTCTCGACGGACACGGGCCGGTCGCCGTCGTAGCCGACAGTGACCTGGGTCTTGCCGTCGGGGCGCAGGTAGCCGAGTTCCCCGCTCTTGCGGACCTCGGTGAGCCGCTCCGAGAGCCGGTGGGCGAGCCAGATCGGAACCGGCATGTAGGAAGGGGTCTCATCGCTGGCGTAGCCGAACATCAGGCCCTGGTCGCCGGCACCCTGGAGGTCGTAGTCGTCCTCCTGGCGTCCCTCGCGGGCTTCGAGTGAGTTGAAGACGCCACCGGCGATGTCGTTGGACTGCTGGCCGATCGAGACGGACACACCGCAGCGGGCGCCGTCGAAGCCGTTGGCCGAGGAGTCGTAGCCGATGCCGAGGATGGTTTCCCGGACGATCTGCGGTATTTCAACGTAAGCATCCGTGGTGACCTCGCCGGCGACGTGGACCAGCCCGGTGGTGGCCAGCGTCTCCACGGCCACCCGGGACTCGGGGTCCTTGGCCAGCAGGGCGTCGAGGATCGCGTCGCTGATCTGGTCGCAGATCTTGTCGGGGTGGCCTTCGGTCACCGACTCGGACGTGAAGAGCCGGAGCGAGGCGGGCGTGGACCCGTGGAAGTCAGGGATGTGCAGCGGTAAAGTCACTCAACTACCTTACTGGTTGGAAAACGGACGTCCGGCAGCATGTGTCCCTGAATTAAAGAGACGCCGCTCACCCGGGCTCAGGCCGGCGGGACTACCTGGCTGAGTTCGGCGCTGATGCGGTCTATCACGGCAGCCGCGACGTCGGACTTTGAACCCGACGCCTCTTGGGCTTCGGAGCCGGACCGCGAAAGGATGACTACGGAGTTGGTGTCTTCGCCGAACACCTTGTCCTGGCCCACATGATTGACCACCAGCAGGTCGCACGCCTTGCGGCGCAGCTTGGCAGCAGCATACTCCAGCACGTCGCCGTCGGCGTCGCCGGTCTCCGCCGCGAAACCGACAATCAGCTGGCGGCGGGAAGCCGCGTCCCGGACCTCGACAAGCTCACGCAGGATGTCCGGGTTCCGGACCAGTGAGATGACGGGATCGGCGACGTCGTCGCGCTTCTTGATCTTGGTGCCGGAGACATCCGCCGGGCGGAAGTCCGCGACGGCGGCCGCCATAATGATGACGTCGGAGTCGACAGAGGCGTGCAGCGCCGCTTTGCGCAGCTCCAGTGCGGTCCCCACCTTCACGACGTCGACGCCGGCCGGAGCGGGAACATCCATGTGGGCGGCCAGCAGACGGACCCTGGCACCGGCGTCGCGGGCGGCCGTGGCAAGTGCCACGCCCTGCTTGCCGGAGGACCTGTTACCGAGGAACCGGACCGGATCCAGCGGTTCGCGGGTACCGCCGGCACTGACCGTGACGGTGAGCCCGGCCAGCGGCCGCAAGGGCGCGGACAACGGGTCGTCCGACGGCGGCGCGGTCGCGGGGACGGCGGAGGCACCGGCGAGGGCCAGCGCGGCGTCGAAGATGGCCTGGGGTTCGGGCAGCCGGCCAGGACCGGAGTCGTTACCGGTCAGCCGTCCGGACGCGGGCTCGAGCACGGTGATACCCCGGCTGCGGAGCGTCTCCACGTTGGCCCGGGTGGCCGGGTGCTGCCACATTTCGGTGTGCATGGCGGGGGCCATCAGGACCGGGCAGCTTCCCGCCATCAGGAGGGTGTTGCTGAGAAGGTCGCTGGCCTGCCCGGTGGCGGCGCGCGCCAGCAGGTCGGCGGTGGCTGGAGCCACCACGATCAGCTCGGCCTCGTGTCCCAGGCGGACGTGGTTTACGGCATGCACGTCGTCGAAAACGCTGTTGCTGACCGGATGCCCGGACAACGCCTCCCAGGTGGCGACGCCGACGAAACGCGTCGCAGCCTCCGTGGGGATGACGGTGACATCATGGCCGGCTTCGGTAAAAAGCCGGAGGAGCGACGCCACCTTGTAGGCAGCTATCCCTCCCCCGACTCCGAGGACTATGCGCACGTGAGCTCCGCCTGCGTAATTACTCTGCAGGTTCGATCGGTGTGGAGACGAGCTTGCCTTCGTTGATTTCGCGCAGGGCGATGGAGAGGGACTTCTCATTCAGTTTGGTGTCGACCAGCGGGCCGACGTACTCAAAGAGGCCCTCGTGCAGCTGGGCGTAGTACGCGTTGATCTGGCGGGCACGCTTGGCGCCGAAAATCACCAGTCCGTACTTCGAGTCGGCGGCCTTCAGCAGCTCGTCGATCGGCGGGTTGATGATGCCTTCAAGGTTCGTGGACACGAATTCTCCAAATTCTAAACGGGCCGATACGTCCCGGCGCCTAGCTACGGGTTCGGGGTCAGCCCCATGAGTGAAACAAGCTCGTCCGCTGCCCGTCGAACGTCATCATTGATGACGGTGTGGTCAAACTCCGGTTCAGCGGCAAGTTCTAGTTTAGCGGTTTCCAGCCGCTGCTGCTGTTCTTCCGCTGTTTCCGTGCCGCGGCCCACCAGTCGGCGGACCATTTCGTCCCAGCTCGGCGGTGCGAGGAAGACGAACTGCGCGTCCGGAACGGCGTCCTTGACCTGCCGCGCACCCTGCAGGTCGATTTCCAGAAGCACGGAGCGGCCATCGGCAATCGCAGCATTCACCGTGCTGCGCAGCGTGCCGTAGCGGTTGCGTCCGTGGACCACTGCCCACTCCAGGAGCTCTCCGGCCTCCACCAAGGCATCGAAGTCTTCGGCCGACTTGAAAAAATAGTGGACGCCGTCAACTTCGCCGGGACGCGCCGGGCGGGTGGTGGCCGAGACGGACAGCCAGACGCCGGGATAATTGTCCCGGATGTAGGTGGACACGGTGCCTTTGCCAACAGCCGTCGGGCCGGCGAGGACTGTCAGTCCCGGTTTCTTGCTCACATATTCCTTTAGGCGGGTTTGAAGTCAGCGCGGCGGACCGGGCTGTTTGTCTTCTATGAAATCTACCAGCGCCCGGCGCTGGTGAATTCCCAACCCGCGGACCCGGCGCGATGCGGCGATGCCCAACTGCTCCATGATCGCCGCCGCACGCACCCTGCCAATGCCGGGCAACGCCTCCAGCAGTTCCACGATCCGCATCCGGGCTATCGCGTCGTCGGTAGCGCCGGCACTGAGCAGCTCCGAGATGGTCAGCGTGCCTGACTTCAGCCGGTCTTTGGCATCGGCCCGGGTGGTCCTGGCCGCGGCGGCCTTACCGAGGGCGTCGGCCCGCTCCTGCGGAGTGAGGGGTCGCAAACTCATTGCATGCCTCCCTGCGTTGTCGGACGGAGCGCACCCACGACCCGTCCGGAGGGGCCAAGCAGCACCGCGGCTGGTACCACGGACCTGTCCTGAACCTACCGTCTGGGCCGGGCAGAAATCAATGGAAAAGTTCAGCCTTGACCGCGAACCACCCCGGAATTCCCCTCAGGCCCCGCGCAGACCGTCAAGGTTGCGGCCGGCAGCGTCCCGCAGGTCCTGGACCCGGGGACCGGCGTTGAGGATGTCGCGGCTGGACGTGCCGAGCACCTGGCCGTAGGCGCCACCGAAGGTCCGCCGGAGGTCCGCCGGGGTGGCGCCCTGCGCGCCAAGGCCCGGGGCCAGGATGGGGCCCCGCACCGCGGCAAGGTCCAGGTCCAGGTCCGCCAGCGCGGAACCGACGGTCGCGCCGACGACAAGACCCGTGGACCCCAGGTCCCCGCCGGCCTGATCAACGAAGTACCGGCGGTTCTCCTCTGCAGCCGCCTGCACAATCCGTCGGGCGACCGAGTCCGCGCCGCCGACGTGCTGGACCGAAGCGCCTTCCGGATTGGACGTCAAGGCCAGGACAAAGACACCGCGCCCGGTCTGCGCGGCGAGGTCCAGCGCCGGACGCAGCGATTCGAAGCCCAGGTACGGGCTGAGCGTGACTGAATCCGCGGCCAGCGCGGACCCGTCCCGCAACCAGGCATCGGCGTAGGCCGCCATGGTGGACCCGATGTCACCGCGTTTGGCGTCGGCAATAGTCAGCACGGAGGCATCCGCCGCCGCGGCGAGGGTGCGCTCCAGCACGGCGATGCCCGCGGAGCCGTGACGTTCGTACAGCGCCACCTGGGGCTTAACCGCGGCAGCGAGCGAACCCACGGCCTCCAGGACAGTCAGCGAGAAACGCTCCAGCCCCGCGGCGTCGTCGCCCAGTCCCCAGCGCTGCAGCAGCGCCGGGTGTGGATCAATGCCCACGCACAACGGGCCGCGGTCCGCCATGGCCCGGCCCAGCCGGGAGCCGAAGGACTCCCGGCTGGCCGCAGCAGCGGCTGCCTCAGGCATGCGCGGCGGCTTCCTGGGCTACCCGCTCCTGCGAGGCCGCCAGTGCCGCGGCGTGTTCCTGCAGGCTCGTGACCGACCATTCGTACGTGCGCAGCGCCTCGATGGCCTGGACGGCGGCGTTGAATTCGGCCACGGTGGTGATGCACGGAATCCCGATCGACGTCGCGGCGGCGCGCAGTTCGTAGCCGTCGCTGCGGGCTTCGCCGCCCGAGGGGGTGTTGAACACCATGTCGATCTCACCGGCGATGACGAGGTCGGCGATGGTGCCTTCGCCCTCGGCGCTGAAGCCCTCCGCGACCTTTCGGACCGGGGTGGCCTGGATGCCGTTGCGGCGCAGCACATCGGCGGTGCCGCCGGTGGAAACGATCTCGAAGCCGAGGTCCGAGAGGCGCTTGACGCCCATGATGACCGAGCGCTTGTCCCGGTTGGCCACAGAGACGAAGATCTTGCCCTCAGTGGGCAGTGCGTTGTTCGCGGCTGCCTGGCTCTTGGCGAAGGCGGTGTCAAAGTGCTTGTCGATGCCCATGACCTCGCCGGTGGACCGCATTTCCGGCCCGAGCAGCGAGTCCACCACTTTGCCTTCCGGGGTGCGGAAGCGGCTGAACGGAAGCACGGCCTCCTTCACTGAGACCGGCGCGTCCAGCGGCAGCGTGGAGCCGTCGCCGGTTTCCGGCAGCATCTTGTGCGTGGTGCGGAGTTCGTTGATGCTCACGCCGGTGCCGATCAGGGCCGCCGCCTTGGCCATCTGCACACCGGTTGCCTTGGACACAAAAGGCACGGTGCGGGACGCCCGCGGGTTGGCTTCCAGGACATAGAGCACGTCGGAGGCGAGAGCGAACTGGATGTTGATCAGTCCGCGGACGCCCACGCCCTCGGCGATGGCCAGTGTGGCGGTGCGGACCCGTTCCAGGACGTTGTTGCCGAGCGTAATCGGCGGCAGCACGCAAGCTGAGTCGCCGGAGTGGATGCCGGCTTCCTCGATGTGTTCCATGATCCCGCCCAGATACATTTCGGTGCCGTCGTAAAGAGCGTCGACGTCAATTTCGACGGCGTCCTCCAGGAAGCGGTCGATCAGCACCGGATGCTCCGCGGTGATCTCGGTGGCGTTGGCGATGTAGCGGGAAAGGTTGGGCTCGTCGTAGACAATCTCCATCCCTCGCCCGCCCAGGACGTAGGACGGGCGGACCAGCACCGGGTAGCCAATCTCGTCGGCGATCTTCTTGGCGTCTTCGAAGGACACGGCGGTGCCGTTCTTCGGCGAAATGAGCCCGGCCTTGTCCAGGACCTGGGAGAAGGCTCCGCGGTGCTCGGCGAGGTCGATCGCTTCCGGGGACGTGCCCAGGATCGGGACACCGGCGTCAGCGAGCTGCTGGGCGAGCTTGAGCGGGGTCTGGCCGCCGAGCTGGACGAAGACGCCCATCACGCCGCCGGTGCGTTCTTCGGCCGCGATGACTTCGAGTACGTCTTCCAGGGTCAGCGGTTCGAAGTACAGCCGGGTGGAGACGTCATAGTCGGTGGAGACGGTCTCGGGGTTGCAGTTGACCATCACGGTCTCGTAGCCGGCCTTGCGCAGCGCCATGGAGGCGTGCACGCAGGAGTAATCGAATTCGATGCCCTGGCCGATCCGGTTGGGCCCCGAGCCCAGGATGATAATGGACGGTTTTGCGTGCCGTGCCACCTCGTCCTCCTCGTCGTAGGAGGAGTAGTGGTACGGGGTGTACGCGGCGAATTCGGCGGCGCAGGTGTCCACTGTTTTGTACACCGGCCGGATGCCGAGGGCCTGCCGGACGCCGCGGACGACGTCCTCGGAGTTGTGCGTCAGGGCGCCGATCTGCTCGTCGGAGAAGCCGTGGCGTTTGGCGCGCTTGAGCATTTCCGGGGTCAGGGCCGCGGCGGCCCGGATCTCCACCGAGATCTCGTTCAGCAACTGGAGCTGGTCCAGGTACCAGGGGTCGATCTTGGTGGCTTCGAAGAGCTGTTCAACAGTGGCGCCGCCGAGCATCGCGCGCTGGACCTGATGCAAACGCTCTGTAGTGGGCCGCTTGGACTTTTCGATCAGCTCTGCCACGTCACCTTCCGGGACGGGGCTGAAGTCCAGCTGCGAACCCTTCTGCTCCAGGGACCGCAGCGCCTTCTGCAGGGCCTCGGTGAAGTTCCGGCCCATGGCCATGGCCTCACCCACCGACTTCATGGTGGTGGTCAGGGTGGGGTCTGCCGCCGGGAACTTCTCGAACGCGAACCGGGGAACCTTCACCACGACATAGTCCAGGGTCGGTTCGAAGGACGCGGGCGTCTTCTGCGTGATGTCGTTCGGGATCTCATCCAGGGTGTACCCGAGGGAGAGCTTGGTGGCAATCTTGGCGATCGCAAAGCCGGTGGCCTTGGAGGCCAGCGCGGAGGAGCGGGAGACGCGCGGGTTCATCTCGATCACGACGACGCGTCCCGTGTCCGGCTCGACGGCGAACTGGATGTTGCAGCCGCCGGTGTCGACGCCGACTTCACGGATCACGGCGATGGAGATGTCGCGCAGGCGCTGGTATTCGCGGTCCGTCAGAGTCAGGGCGGGCGCGACCGTGATCGAGTCCCCGGTGTGCACGCCGACCGGATCGAAGTTCTCGATGGAGCAGACCACCACGACGTTGTCGTTCTTGTCGCGCATCATCTCGAGCTCGTATTCCTTCCAGCCCAGGATGCTCTCTTCGAGCAGAACCTCGGACGTCGGGCTGTACTGCAGGCCCTGGCCCACGATCCGCCGGAGGTCATTCTCGTCGTAGGCGAGGCCGGAGCCGAGGCCGCCCATGGTGAAGGAGGGCCGGACCACCATCGGGTAGCCAAGGTCCTCGGCCGCAACCAGGGCCTCGTCGATGGTGTGGATGATGTGGCTGCGCGCAGATTCAGCGCCGCAGCGTGCCACGACGCCCTTGAACTTTTCCCGGTCCTCGCCGAGTTCGATCGCCGCGATGTTGGCGCCGATCAGTTCGACGTTGTATTTTTCGAGCACGCCGTTCTTGTCCAGCGCGATCGCGGTGTTCAGCGCGGTCTGGCCGCCCAGGGTGGGCAGGATCGCATCAGGGCGTTCCTTGGCGATGATCTTTTCGACCACCTCGGGGGTGATCGGCTCGATGTAGGTCGCATCGGCGAACTCGGGGTCGGTCATGATGGTGGCCGGGTTGGAGTTGACGAGGATGACGCGGAGGCCTTCCTCCTTCAGGACGCGCAGAGCCTGGGTGCCGGAGTAGTCGAATTCGGCGGCCTGGCCAATCACGATCGGGCCGGAACCGATGACCAGAACGCTCTTAAGATCAGTTCTCTTGGGCATTACTTGGTGTCCTCAGTCTTGGATTCGGTGGCAGTCTTGGCGCCGGTTTCGGTCTTTGCAGAAGTGTCAGCCATCAGCTGGATGAAGCGGTCAAAAAGGTAGGCGGCGTCGTGCGGGCCGGAGGCCGCTTCGGGGTGGTATTGCACCGAGAAGGCGGGGATATCCAGGCACGACAGGCCCTCGACGACGTCGTCGTTGAGGCTCACGTGGCTGACCTCGACGCGGCCGAAGCGTTCTTCCGGGGCCTGGGTGGCGCCGTCCAGCGGGGCGTCGACGGCGAAGCCATGGTTCTGGGAGGTGATTTCGACCTTGCCGGTGCGGCGGTCCATCACGGGCTGGTTGATGCCGCGGTGGCCGTAGCGCAGCTTGTAGGTGCCAAAACCGAGGGCCCGGCCCAGGATCTGGTTGCCGAAGCAAATGCCGAAGTAGGGAATTCTTTCGTCCAGCACTGACCGGAGCAAGCTGACCTGGTTGTCCGCGGTGGCGGGGTCGCCGGGGCCGTTGGACATGAAGAAGCCGTCCGGGTGGACCGCCTGGACGTCGGCCAGCGTGGCGGTGGCCGGCAGCACGTGCACCCGGACGCCGCGTTCGGCGAAGCGGATGGGCGTCATGCGCTTGATGCCAAGATCAATCGCGGCAATGGTGAAGCGCGGTTCCCCGTCCCAGCCCCAGTCCTTGGGCTCCACGGTGTACGCCGCATCGACGCTGACTTCCTCAGCCAGGCGCGCGCCTTCCATCGGGGCACTGGCCAGGACGGCGTCCACGAGCTCCTTGTCGGTGGCGCGGACGGCGTCGCCGGAAAAGATCCCGGCGCGCATGGTCTTGTGCTCGCGCAGGTGCCGGGTGATGGCGCGGGTGTCCACCCCCTGGATCCCGACAACCCCCTGCCCGGCCAGTTCGTCGTCGAGGCTGCCTTCGGAGCGCCAGTTGGACGGGCGCCGGGCTGCTTCGCGGACGATGTACCCGGCCACCCAGATGCGGCGTGACTCGGCGTCGTCGTCATTCACGCCGGTGTTGCCGATGTGCGGGGCAGTCTGGACCACCAGCTGGCGGGCGTAGGAGGGGTCCGTAATGGTTTCCTGGTAACCGGTCATGCCGGTCGCGAAAACCGCCTCGCCAAGGGCGGTTCCGGTGGCGCCGTAGCTACTGCCCCGGAAGATCCGGCCGTCCTCGAGCACGAGGGCCGCCGGGGTGGAGGCTGCTGCCTCTGATGTCATTGCGTTGGAGTCCGTCACGTAAGTTACTTTCCACTTTCGGCATTGGCCTGGGGGGCCGCGGGGATCAAATTTTGCAGGGTGGTGAGGAGGTGGGTGTTGTCGCTGGCGTGGCGGGTGCGGAAGCCGGAATCGAGTTCGCGGGTGCCCAGCATCCAGCTGATCACCAGCAGCCCGTCCTTCTCGACGAATTTGCCGGCCATGCCGCTTTCCCGCCGAACCCCCGTGAGGCGGGCGGCCGGAATGAAGACCGGTCCGGCGCCGGAACGCTCGAACAGCACGCCCTGGGGGTGGATGCTGAGTTCGGCGTTGGTGCGCAAACCCAGGTTGTGGACCGCGATGCGGTCCAGCCAGTCACCGGCGGTGGTGGTGGCGACGTACTGGCCGTCGGCGACTGCCAGCGCCGCGCCCAGTTCCGCCGGGACCTCCGGGAGCGGGTCGACGTCGGCTTGCCGGCGCAGGCGGTTCCGCCAGCCGAACCAGATCAGCAACAACGCGACGCCGACCAGGACCAGGACCAGGAGCAGGGAGAGTTCCTTGACCATCAGTGGGACCCCGCCGTTGCGGCGCCGGGCAGGTCTGTCGTCTCCGGGAGCCACCGGTAGGGGGTGTTGAGTGCTCCGTTGAGAACGGTCGGGTGGCCCCTGAAGAACGTCGCCACCACCTTGCCGGGAAGTTCCCGGCCGGCAAACGGTGAGTTACGGCCCATGGTTGCCATCTTAGAAGGGTCCACGGTCCAACGCGCAGCCGGGTCCACGAGTATGACGTTGGCGGGTTCGCCGGGAGTTAGCGGGCGGCCCTGGTCGGTGAGCCTGCCAATCGCGGCCGGCGCGGCGGAGGTTACCCGGGCGAAGTCGGCCCAGCCCATCAGGCCGGTTTCAATCATGGTGTGCTGCACCACGGACAGCGCGGTTTCCAGTCCGGTCATGCCCATCGCGGCCTGCGCCCATTCGCATTCCTTGTGCTCGCTGGGGTGCGGGGCGTGGTCGGTGCCGACGACGTCGATGGTGCCGTCCGCCAGGGCGGCCCGCAGCGCCTGGACATCGGCATCGGTGCGCAGCGGCGGGTTGACCTTGTAGACGGGATCGTAGCTGCGGGCGAGCTCGTCCGTGAGCCAGAGGTGGTGCGGCGTGACCTCGGCGGTTACGTTGACACCCCGGGATTTGGCCCAGCGGATGATCTCCACGGACCCGGCGGTGGAGACGTGGCAGACGTGGAGGCGGGACCCGACGTGCTGGGCGAGCAGCACGTCGCGGGCAATGATGCTTTCCTCGGCGACGGCGGGCCAGCCGGTGAGGCCGAGGACGGCGGAGACCACGCCTTCGTTCATTTGCGCGCCGGCGGTCAGCCGCGGTTCCTGCGCGTGCTGGGCAACGACGCCGTCGAACGCCTTGACGTATTCCAGGGCGCGGCGCATCAGGACGGGGTCGCTGACGCAGACGCCGTCGTCGGAGAAGACCCGGACCCGGGCGCGGGAGTCCGCCATCGCGCCGAGTTCGGCGAGTTGCTCCCCCGCGAGGCCCACAGTGACGGCACCCACCGGGCGGACGTCCACCCAGCCGGCGGCGCGGCCCAGCGTGAGGACCTGCTCGACGACGCCGGCAGTGTCCGCGACCGGGGTGCTGTTGGCCATCGCGTGGACGGCTGTGTAACCGCCCAGGGCCGCGGCGCGGGTGCCGGTCTCCACGGTTTCGGCATCCTCGCGGCCGGGTTCGCGCAGGTGGGTGTGGATGTCCACCATGCCGGGCAGGGCCACCAGTCCGGCCGCCTCAAGGACTGTGGCATTGCCGGCGTCGAGGTTCCCGCCCCGTTCGGTGATGATCCCGTCGCGGATCAGGAGATCTTCGGGGGCTCCGCCGAGGATGGCGGCGCCGCGGATCAGATAGGCGCCGGCGGCTGCGTCCTGGTGCTGTGGTGCCATTAGTGGCTCTCCTTGGTGGCGTGGGCGGAGGTGTGCTCTGCGGAGGGGGCATGGGAGGTCGAAGCCGGTTCGCGGGTGTCGCCGGAGAGCAGCAGGTACAGGGCCGCCATCCGGATGGACACACCGTTGCGGACCTGCGCGAGGACCGTGGAGCGGGGCGAATCGGCCGCGTTCGAGGAAATTTCCAGGCCGCGGTTCATCGGCCCGGGATGCAGGATGATGGTGTCCTTCAGGCCCAGGCTGTCCAGGGCGCGGAGCCGGTTGTCATCGAAGCCCCAGCGGCGGGAGTACTCGCGGGTGGTGGGGAAGTACGAGGCGTTCATCCGTTCGCCCTGGACGCGGAGCATCATCATCGCATCGACGCCGCGGGCGAGGGTCAGGTCGAGGTCGTAGCTGACGGTGCACGGCCACTTTTCAACGCCGATCGGCAGCAGCGTCGGCGGGGCGACCAGGGTGACCTCGGCGCCGAGGGTGCGCAGCAGCCACACGTTGGAGCGCGCCACCCGGGAGTGCAGCACATCACCGGCGATCGCGACCCGCATGCCTGTGAGGTCTGCCCCGGCCGAGGGGATGCCGGCCAGCCTGGACCAGTGCCGGCGCATGGTGAAGGCGTCCAGCAGTGCCTGGGTGGGGTGTTCGTGGGTGCCGTCGCCGGCGTTGATGACGGCGGCGTCGATCCAGTCCGTCGCCGCGAGCCGGTGCGGGGCGCCGGAGGCCCAGTGCCGGATGACGACGGCGTCCGCCCCCATCGCGGACAGCGTCTGGGCGGTGTCTTTGAGGGACTCGCCCTTGGAGACGGAGGATCCCTTCGCAGCGAAGTTGATGACGTCGGCGGAAAGCCGCTTGGCGGCGGCTTCGAAGGAAATGCGGGTGCGCGTGGAGTCCTCGAAAAAGAGGTTGACGACGGTCCGGCCGCGCAGGGTGGGAAGTTTCTTAACCTCACGTTCGCCCACGGCCGCCATTTCCTCGGCGGTGTCGAGGATGCGGATCGCGTTGGACCGGCTCAGGTCTTCGGTGGAGAGCAGGTGCCTCACGCGGTGGCCTCGATGACCACTTCGTTGACGGGGGCGCCGTCGATCACGTCGGTCTCGGCCAGCCGGACCCGGACTTTCTCGACGGAGGAGGTGGGGAGGTTCTTTCCGACGTGGTCGGCGCGGATAGGCAGTTCGCGGTGGCCGCGGTCGATCAACACTGCCAGCCGGACGATCCGCGGACGGCCGAGGTCGATGATGGCATCGAGGGCGGCCCGGATGGTGCGGCCGGAATACAGGACGTCGTCGATCAGCACCACCACCTTGTTATCGATGCCGGTGCGGGGCAGCAGGGTGGGGTACGGCGGCCGCGTGGCCTGGTGGGAAAGGTCGTCGCGGAACATGGTCACATCCAGCTGACCGACGATCGCGGCGGGATCCACGGTGGGGTCGGCGGCGGCAATCTTGGCTGCGAGCCGGACGGCGAGGGGGTACCCGCGCCGCGGAATACCCAGCAGGACCAGGTCCTGGGAGCCCTTGTTGGACTCGAGAATCTCATGGGCGATACGAGTGAGTGCACGGTCGATGTCCGCCTGGTTCAGTACTACACGGGTGAGTACAACCTTGGCCGGAACCGGTGCTTCTGGAGCAGAAGTCAACGCTCGTCTCCCCTTTCCCCGCCTCACGGGACGGAATTAAAAAAGGATTGTTTGCGGTTCCAAATTACCACAGCGACACCTGCGGCCCGGCCCCGCCGACATGCGTTTAACCTCACAGGGACATAGGCTCAAACCATGACCACGAATGAGCCGCGCCCCGGGCAGAACCACCCCGGATACTCCCCCGGCAGCCGGCGGCCGCTGCCCCAGCAGGCGAATCCAACGTGGCTGGGGCACGTCCAGCCGGAGTACTACCGGCAGGCTCCGGCCCCCGACGGCGGTCCGTTCCAACCGGTGCGTCCCGCCGCCGTGACGCCGGTCCTCCCGCCGGTCCAGCGCCGGCGCGGGTCCGCCGGCGTCGTGGGGCTCGTGGTGGGCGGCGGCTTCCTCGCGTTTATGAGCCTGTTCCTGGTGCTGCCCTTCCTGCTGGGCAGCACCGGCGGGTCCGGTTTTGTTATCGGCTTTATCGCTTCGCTGATTCCGCTGGCCACCGTGCTGTTGACAGTGCGCTTCATTGACCGGTGGGAGCCTGAGCCCAAGCCCCTGCTGTTATTCGCCTTTGGCTGGGGATCGGTGGTGTCCATCGCCGTGACGATCCTGCTCCAACCCTACTTCTCGCTGATCGCCGGACCCGCGTCGGGGCTGGACTCCACGACGTTCGCCGTGACGGTCCAGGCACCGGTGGTGGAGGAATTCGCCAAGTCACTGGGCCTGCTGCTGCTCCTGCTCCTCGCCCGGAAACACTTCGACGGGCCGGTGGACGGGGTGGTGTTTGCCTTCACGATCGCGGCCGGTTTTGCGTTCACCGAGAACATCCTTTACTTTGGCCGGGCTATCGCCGTGTCCAGCGACCCCGGAACGGACCTCGCCGTGGTGTTCTTCCTGCGCGGGGTCATGTCCCCCTTCGCGCACGCCATTTTCACGGGCACCACCGGACTCATCCTGGGTTTCGCCGCGCGCCGCGGGGGCACCGGCCTGATGCTTCTCGCGTTCGTCGTGGGCCTCGTTCCCGCGATGTTGCTGCACAGCGGCTGGAACAGCATGGGCCGGGACTTCCTGGCACAGTACTTGCTGGTCCAGGTCCCCATCTTCCTGCTGGCGGTGGTGGTTATTGTGCTGCTGCGGGTGGCGGAGCGGCGGCTGACCCGCCAGCGGCTTAAGGAGTACGCGGCGGCGGGCTGGTTCACCGCCGCCGAGGTGGACATGCTGGCCACTGCCGGCGGCCGGCGGGCGGCCCTGCGCTGGGCCAGGTCCATCGGCCGCGGCCCGCAGATGAAAGCCTTGCTCCGCTCCGCCACCGACCTCGCCTTCACGCGTCAGCGGATCCTCAGCGGCCGCGACGTCCCGGCGCATCAGCTCGACGAGCAGCACCAGCTCGCCGGGATCGGTGGACTCCGGGCCGCCGTCCTCGGCTGACCCCGGCGGATGGAGCCTGGAACGCATGTTCCCTGCGAACCCAGGAACCCCGCCCGGGACACCCGGGCGGGGTTCATGTGGAGCGTGGCGGGTCGTCAGGCGAGCAGTGAGGGTTTCAGCTGCTGGAGCCGGCCCAACAGCCCGTTGATGAACTGCGGGGACTCGTCTGTGGAGAGGGTCTTGGCCAGCGCCACGGCCTCGCTGACAGCAACGCCGTCGGGGACGTCGTCGTTGTAAAGCAGCTCCCAGGTGCCGATGCGCAGGATGATGCGGTCCACCGACGGCATCCGCTCCAGCGTCCAGCCCTGCGAGTAGGTTTCGAGGAATTCATCGATGGCCACCTGGTGGGAGAGAACTCCTTCGACGATGTCGAGGGTGTAGGGATTGACGATCTGGTCCGTCACCTCCCGGCGGGACTTCAGCACATCGAGTGCCGACACCGAGCGCTGCTCCGCTTCGAAGAGAACATCCAGAGCCCGGTTGCGGGCTTTACCGCGTGCACTCACTAGTCGTTGACCCTGCCAAGGTAGCTGCCGTCACGGGTATCCACCTTGACCTTGGTGTTGTTCTCGACAAACAGCGGCACCTGGATTTCGTAGCCGGTTTCGAGCGTGGCGGGCTTGGTGCCGGCGGAGGAACGGTCACCCTGCAGGCCCGGCTCGGTGTAGGTGATTTCGAGGACGACGCTCGGGGGCAGTTCGATGTAGAGCGGGTTGCCCTCGTGGATGGCGATGTTGACCATCTGGTTTTCGAGCATGAAGTTGGTAGCGTCACCGACGGTGGCACCGGAAACGGTGAGCTGGTCGAAGTCGGATGTGTCCATGAAGACGAAGTCGGCGCCGTCCTGGTACAGGTACTGGTAGTCACGGCGGTCCACCGTGGCGGTCTCGATCTTAAGTCCGGCGTTGAAGGTCTTGTCGACGACCTTGCCGGACATCACGTTGCGCATCTTGGTGCGCACGAACGCTCCACCCTTGCCGGGCTTGACGTGCTGGAACTCGATGATGTTCCAAAGCTGGCCTTCCAGCTTCAGGACGGTTCCGTTCTTGATGTCGTTAGTGGTTGCCACAATTCCCTCTTAGTTTCATTGTTGACTGGTTCTAGCCACCAGCCGCTTATGCCAGGCAGGCATGCCGTCGGGCCCGCCAGCGCGTGTTTATCAAAAATCCAAGAACCATTCTACCGGTTCTGGCGTTCCGCTGCCGGACGGGCCCCAACCTACCGGGCCGGGGCCCCGGCCCGGGCGGCTCAGGCGTCGAGTTCCAGGACGTAGCGCGCCCGCTGCAGCGCCACCGTGGCGGCGTAAATCAGTGCCGCGTCGGCTGACCCGGCCACGCGGAGGTCCAGGGCCTTCGTGAAATTTTCGACGGCGGCGCCCGGGTTGCCGCTGGCGAAGTAGGACTGGCCGAGGTGCTGGCGGATGACGGCCTCGTCCGGTGTCCCGCGCGTTTCTGCCAGCAGCTGGCGGAACAGGTCAACGGCCCGGTCGAGCCGGTGCGAGACCCGCAGGACGTCGGCTTCGAAGATGCGCAGGCGCAGGGAGGAGGGATCGCTGTAGCGGGCTTCGGCGAGCAGCTCGGCGGCCTCAGCGGGATGGCCTTCGACGAGGCGGACAAAAATCAGGTCACCGGGGTCGGTCGAAGCTGCCAGCGCGGTGGCGACCGCGTCCGGGTTGACGATCTGCGGCACGAGGCTCTCCGGATTGATTTTGATCCCGGGATATCCGGCGTCCGGCCAATCACTGGTGCCGCCTGGGACCGGGGCCATCAGGAGGCGATCTCCTGGTAGGCGGCGAACAGCAGCGAGGTATCCGGAACGTCGAGGATGCCGGGGCGGGCCACGCCGTCGAGCACCACGAAGCGCAGCAGGTCGCCACGGGACTTCTTGTCCCGGCGCATGCCATCGAGCAGCGCCTGCCACCGGTCGCGCCGGTAGGTGATGGGCAGCCCGAGGCTTTCCAGGATGCTGCGGTGCCGGTCGGCGTCGGCGTCGCTGAGACGGCCGACACTGCGCGCCAGTTCCGCGGCGAACATCATGCCGACGGAGACGGCGGCGCCGTGGCGCCACGAGTACCGCTCGGCAAGCTCGATTGCGTGGCCCAGGGTATGGCCGTAATTGAGGATTTCGCGCTGGCCGGTTTCCTTCAAATCCTCCGAAACCACCCGTGCCTTGACAGTGATGGCCCGTTCGATGAGCTCCCGCACAGCGTCCGAGCGGGGATCCGTGACGGCAGCCGGGTCTTTTTCGAGCAGGTCGAGGATGGCCGGGTCGGCGATGAAGCCGCACTTGATGACCTCGGCCATGCCGGAGATCATCTCGTTCCGGGGCAGGGTCTCCAGGGTGTCGAGGTCCGCGAGGACACCGGCGGGAGGGTGGAAGGCGCCCACAAGGTTTTTGCCTTCGGCGGTGTTGATGCCGGTCTTGCCGCCGACGGCCGCGTCCACCATCCCCAGCAGGGAGGTGGGCATGTGAATGACTTTGACGCCGCGCAGCCATGTCGCAGCCACGAAGCCGGCCAGGTCCGTGACCGCCCCGCCGCCGACTGCGACGACGGCGTCGGAGCGGGTGAAGTCGTTCTGGCCCAGTACCTGCCAGCAGAAGGACGCCACCTCAATGTGCTTGCCTTCTTCCGCGTCCGGGATCTCCGCTGTGAGGGCCGTGAATCCGGCCGAGGCGAGCTCCTCCCGGACCGTGTCGCCGGTGAGGCGCAGCGCCCGCGGGTGGATAACGAGGACGCGTTTGACCCGCTCCCCCAGCAGTCCCGGAAGGCGCGCCAGCAGGCCGCGGCCCACCACGACGTCGTAATTCTCGGCAACGGTCTGCCCAGTGACGCTGATAACGGTTGATTCGGTGATCACTTTTCAACTTCCTTTGTTGCCGCCGCCGCGGGTCCGGCTGCGGTTTCCGCAGTGGCGAACCCGCGCAGCGCATCTTCCAGCCGGTGCGCGATGTCCGGAACGGACCCGCTCCGCACGTCCAGCACCACGTCGGCGAGCCGTTCATAGACCGGCCGCCGGGTGGCGAACAACGTCTTCCAACGCTCCATGGCGTCCCCTGCCAGCAAGGGACGGCTGGCGTTCCTGGCAATGCGCTCCGCCACGGTGTCCGCATCGCATTCAAGGTAGACCACGGTACAGTGCTCCAGCAATTGCTGTGTGCCGGAGTCCAGCACGGCGCCCCCGCCAAGGGAGATCACCGTGTTGCTGCCGAGTGCGTCTTCGATGGCCCGGGCGACGGCCCTGGCCTCGAGTTCACGGAACGTGCACTCACCACGGCTGGCGAAGATGTCGGCGATGGATCCGTGTGCGGCGACCACCACGACGTCGGTGTCCACGAACGAGGCTCCCAGTTGCAACGCCAACTGGCGTCCGATGGCTGACTTGCCGACGGCCATGGGTCCAATCAGTGCGATGGGCCGGGCACCCGTCCTGGCCGGCGGGGCCGGCATGTCGGACGGCACTACTGCCCGATCGAGTCCAGGGACGCCGGAATGTTGTCCAGGTAACCCTTGATGTTGCGGGCGGTTTCCTGCACGGAATCGCCGCCGAACTTTTCGGTGACCGCCTCGGCCAGGACCAGGGCCACCATGGCCTCGGCCACGACGCCGGCTGCGGGAACCGCACAAACGTCCGAGCGCTGGTGGTGGGCTTTGGCGGCCTCGCCGGTGCTGACATCGATGGTGCGCAGGGCCCGGGGCACCGTGGCGATCGGCTTCATGGCGGCGCGGACGCGCAGGACGTCACCGATGCTCATGCCGCCCTCGATGCCGCCGGCGCGGTTGGACGTGCGGATAATTCTGCCGTCGGCGTCTTTGACGATTTCGTCATGGGCGGCCGACCCGCGGCGCGACGCCGTGAGGAACCCGTCGCCCACTTCGACACCCTTGATGGCCTGGATGCCCATCAAGGCAGCCGCCAGCCGTGAATCGAGGCGGCGGTCCCAATGGACGTAGCTGCCCAGCCCCGGCGGAAGTCCGTAGGCGAGGACCTCGACGACTCCACCGAGGGTTTCGCCTTCCTTGTGCGCGGCATCGACCTCGGCGACCATGGCGTCGGAGGTTTCCCGGTCAAAGCAGCGCAGCGGGTCCGCGTCGAGGGCCAGGACGTCGCCGGGAACCGGCAGCGGCCGGCCTTCAGGCACTGAGGTGCTGGCAATCGACACGGTGTGGGAGACGAGCTCGATGCCGAGCTGTCCAAGGAAGGCGGAGGCGACTGTGCCAAGGGCCACCCTGGTCGCCGTTTCCCGGGCGCTGGCGCGCTCCAGCACGGGCCGGGCTTCGTCAAAGCCGTATTTCTGCATGCCGGTGAAGTCAGCATGGCCGGGCCGGGGCCGGGTCAGCGGCGCATTGCGGGCCTGGTTGGCGAGGATGTCCGGGTCCACCGGGTCAGCAGACATGATCTGCTCCCACTTGGGCCATTCGGTGTTGCCCACCTGGATGGCGACCGGGCCGCCCTGGGTAGTTCCGTGGCGGACTCCGCCGAGGATCGTGACGGCGTCCTGTTCGAATTTCATCCTCGCTCCGCGGCCGTAGCCGAGCCGCCGGCGGGCCAGCGAATCGGCGATTTGCGCGCTGGTGAGTTCAACACCGGCGGGCACGCCTTCAATAATTCCGACCAGGGCCGGCCCATGGGATTCTCCGGCAGTCAACCAACGCAGCATAAAATCCATCCTGCCATGTAAGGCGGTTAGAACACCCGTCGGGGCGCACCGACTGCGTCACACATCACATCTATGACCTCCGGGGGCATGGCGTCCCCGAGGCCGGTGAAATGCCGGACCTGTTCCACGGCCTGGTAAATGAGCATCTCGAGCCCGGGCACGACGGCGCCGCCGGCCTCCTGCCAGGCGGAAGCGATCCGGCTGGGCCACGGGTCGTAGGCGACGTCCAGCAGAACCCCGGGCCGGGCCTGTGCGGTTTCTGCGTCGGTGTCGCCCGCGCGGTGTGCGAACGCCTGCGCCAGGTCTGCGGCCAGCGGGTCCGCTGCCCTTGGCGGAAGGGTGGATATTACGACGTCGGCCCCGGCTGCTGCCGCTGCGACGCCGGCCATTGGAAGAACCCGGACCGGGAGGCCGACGGCGGCGGCAGCCGCCCGGGCCTCCGCGGCACGGCTGACATCGCGGACGAAAACGTCAACTCGCGGCGCACCCAGGATCTTCAGCGCGGCGATGGCGGCGGCGGACGTCCCGCCGCCGCCCAGGACGACGGCGGTGGGCGCGGAAGCGGCGCCGGCGTGGCGGAGGGCGTTGACGATTCCGGCGACGTCGGTGTTGTAGCCGATCAGGCGGAGGGGGCCGGTTACGGGGCCGATGGGTTCGAACGCGACCGTGTTCACGACGCCGAGGTCGCGGGCCACGCCGCGCACCTCATCGAGTTCCCGGACCACCGCGGACTTCAGCGGCATGGTGACCGACAGGCCGCGCCAACTCTTCCCCTGCCGGAGGTCGTTCCGGACCCGGGCCAGGAAGCCCGGCAGGGCGTCCTCGGTCACGTCAACCGCCGCGTAATCCAGCGCCACGCCGAGAAAATCGTAGGCTGCACGGTGCAGGGCCGGGGACTTGGAGTGGCTGATCGGGTGCCCGAGCACGGCTGCCCGGGGCATCATACGCAGCGGCCGGCGTTCGCCTCACACCACGCGTTGTACTTGGCCACGTTCGTGTTGTGCTCCGCGAGGGTCTTGGAGAACAGGGTCTCCTTGGTGTCCAGGTTGATGGTCACCCAGTAAAGGTAATCGTTCACCTTGGGGTTGGCGGCCGCGTCGATCGCGGTCTTGCCCGGCGAACCGATGGGTCCCACCGGCAGGCCGGGGTTTGCGTAGGTGTTATAGGGGTTGGACTTGTCGGCTTTCTGCGCTTCGTCGATGTGGAAGCTCTTAATGCCGAGCCCGTAGGTTACCGTCGCATCGGACTGGATCAGGCCGATCGTCTCGGTGTTGTCAGGCTTGAGGCGGTTGTAAATGGCGCCGGCCACATCGCCGTATTCCGCCTGGCCGCCCTCGGCCTGGACGATGCTGGCAACGGTGACGGCGTCGTATTGTTTTGCCGGATCGGTGACGCCCTGGGACTTCAGCTCGTCCAGCGTGGTGGTTACGAGCTTTTGCAGGACGTCCTTGGCGGGTGTGCCCAGCGGGAACCGGTACTCGCCCGGGGCCAGGAAGCCCTCGAGGTTCTTGGCCTTGGCCGGGACGCCGAATTGCGCGGGCGATTCGTTAAGTGCCTTGAGGTCGGACGCCGCCACGCCGGTGCCCTCGGAGATGGCCTGCAGTGATTCGCCGATGCGCAGGCCGGCGCTGAGGGCAACGTACATGACCTTTTCCTGGTCCTTGTTCAGCAGCACCGCGACGGCGTCGGAATTCTTCATTTCGTTGCGCATGGTGAAGTCCCCGGGGGCCAGCGCCCCGCCGGAGGCCAGGAACTCCTTGAGGAAGGAGTCGGCGTTGGCCACGACCTTCTTCGCCTGCAGCTCCGTGGCCACGGACTTCGGCCCTGAGCCCGGCGGAACGGTGATGAGCACTTCACCGGTTCCGGGGCCGGGATAATCAGCTACGGTGTCCCCGCCCAGCAAGGGCTTGAGGAACTGCGCACCGACAGCGACTGCCACCACAAAAACGATCAGGGTCAGCAACAACGCAAAGATGCGACGCCTGCGGCGGACCTTCCTGGACGGGCTCTTGGACGTTCGGATTGCGGCACCTTCGGCCAGCACAACGCGGCCATCTTCCTCTGGGTGTTCATCATGCGGGAGTTCATCAAGCGGATGGCCGTCCGCGGGGTGTTCATCATGCGGGAGTTCATCAAGCGGATGGCCGTCCGCGGGGTGTTCATCGAGAGGGTACCCGGCGGCGTCGTACCCGGCGTGGCTTTCTGCGGTCACTTCGTGCACAGTAGGGTCCGCCGGAGGCAGATCCGGCGTACCGGGAGCAGGGGTACCCGCCCCGGTCCCGGGCTCCAGCGGCTGGACAGTGTCATAACCTGCAGTGCCGTAACCTGCAATGCCGTAACCTTCAGTGCCGTAACCTTCAGCGTCATGGCCGTCAGCGGAATGGCCGTCAGTGCCGTGGCGCGTCTCCTGGGCCCTGGGCTCCTTGCGCGTCAGCCCTCGTTCGGCGTCGTCGAATGCATCGCCGGAGGAGTCGTCACTGTTGACCGGGCTCACGTTAGCCTTCCATTTTGGGCAAAATGCGTGACGCAGAATGCTCGTTTAGTGCCGGGCCGGCCTGTGCGCCGTCCCCGGTTGGCCCCGGTGTGGCATCCGCGTAGACGCGGATTCCAATCTCCGTCCCCCTGGCCTTTTGCATATCGATCGCGTGTTGCAGAATACCTGCGGCCGCAACCTGATCAACCACTTTACGGTGGTTCCGGCTGCTCATGCCAGCTTCGTGCAGGTGCCGGTGGGCGGAAACCGTACTGAGCCGCTCGTCCACCAGCCGCACCGGAACCTCAGCACCGATCTCCCGTAGTCTACTTGCCAGTATTTGCGCATAATCCGTGGCCATCCGCGCCGAGGCGTGCTCCTCGCCTTTCAGCGTCCGGGGCAACCCTACGATGATCTCCACGGCGCCAAGTTCCTCGGCCAGGGCCGCGAGGATCCGCACGTCCGAGTTCTTCTTCGCATTCCGATCCAAGGTGCGCAACGGCGTGGCCAGAATGCCGTCACGGTCGCAGACTGCCACGCCCACCCGCACAGTGCCGACGTCGACCCCGAGTTTAACGCCGTGGAGGTACCCGCCGGGTACGGCCGTGTCGTTCATGGCTGGTCCGTTATCGCCGGGTGATGGCGTCCACGACGGCGGCGAGGGCCTCGCCGACCTTGGTGGCGTCGGTGCCGCCGCCCTGGGCGACGTCGTCCTTGCCGCCGCCACCGCCGCCGAGGATGCCGGCGGCCAGACGCACCAGGGCACCAGCCTTGACTCCGGCCGACCGGGCGGCGTCATTCGTGGTGATCAGGATGACCGGGCGGTCGTTGCTGACACCGGCGACGGCGACCGCGGCCGGCTCGGAGCCGAGGCGGGTCCGCAGGTCAAGGGCCAGGCCGCGGAGGTCGTCCGCGCCGCTGACGTGGCCGGCGTCGTGCGCGATGACCTTGATGCCGGCCGCGTCCTTGGCTGTGCCCACGAGCTGTCCGGCCGCTGCCGTGAGCTGTTCCTTGCGCATGCGCTCAAGTTCCTTCTCGGCAGTCTTGAGCTTGGTCAAGGTGGCGGCGATCCGGTCCGCGAGCAGACCGGAGGGAACCTTGAGCATGTCAGTGAGTTCCGTGACCAGGGCGCGTTCCGCGGCGAGGTGGCGGAAGGCATCCATGCCGACAAAAGCCTCGACGCGGCGGTTTCCTGACCCGACGGATTGCTCCCCGAGCAGCGAGAGGCTGCCAATCAGGGAGGTGTTCCCGACGTGCGTGCCGCCGCAGAGTTCACGGGACCAGGCGCCGTCGATCTCCACGACCCGGACTTCGTTGCCGTAGTTTTCACCGAACAGGGCCATGGCCCCGAGAGCCTTGGCCTCGGCGAGACCCATGACCTTGGTCTCCACCCGGTAATTGTTGCGGATGGCGATATTGGAGACTTCCTCGATCTCGGAGCGGGTGGCAGGGCTCAGGCCCTCGCCCCACGCGAAGTCGAAGCGCAGGTAGCCGGCCTTGTTGAAGGAGCCGCGCTGCAGCGCTTCGGGACCGAGGATCTGGTGCAGGGCCGCGTGCACGATGTGCGTGCCAGTGTGGGCCTGCTCCGCGGCGTGGCGGCGTTCGCGGTCCACAGCTGCCAGGACCTGCGAGTCGGAGCCGATTTCACCCTCGCGGACAATTGCCTTGTGCACGCTCAGGCCCTTGAGGGGGCGCTGGACGTCGAGGACTTCGACAACGAAGCCGTCGCCGGTGATCAGGCCGGTGTCGGCTGCCTGGCCGCCGGCCTCGGCGTAAAACGGGGTCTCGGCGAGGACCAGCTCGATTTCCTCACCGGTGGACGCCTGCGAAACCTTGCGACCGCCGGCGAGGATGCCGCGGACCGTGGACTCGCCCGCGAGTTCGGTGTAGCCGGTGAAGACGGTCTCACCGGCGGAGAGCAGATCCTGAAAAGCGCTGAGGTCCGCGTGGGACCCTTTCTTGCCCTTGGCGTCGGCCTGGGCGCGCTGGCGCTGTTCGAGCATGAGTTTGCGGAATTCGGGCTCGTCGACCTTGAGCCCGGCTTCCTCGGCCATTTCCAGGGTGAGGTCGATCGGGAACCCGTAGGTGTCATGCAAGGCGAAGGCGTCGGCGCCGGAGAGCGGCCGGTGGGCGGCCTGGGATTCCTTGACAGCGTCCTCAAGCCGGGCGGTGCCGGAGGCTATGGTGCGCAGGAACGCCTTCTCTTCGGCGTAGGCGATGCGGCTGATCCGGTCGAAGTCCGTCTCCACGATCGGGTAGACGCCCTTCATGGCGTCACGTGAGGCGGGCAGCAGCTCCGGAAGGCAGGCCTTTTCGACGCCGAGCAGGCGCATGGAGCGCACAGCACGGCGGATCAGGCGGCGCAGCACGTAGCCGCGGCCCTCGTTGGAGGGGGTCACGCCGTCGGCGATCAACATCAGGGAGGAACGGATATGGTCCGCGACCACGCGCATCCGGACGTCATCAGTGTGGTGGGGGTCCTCCGGGGTCTCGGCCGAAGTGTAGGGCCGGCCGGAGAGCTCCGCGGCCCTGTCAATGACCGGGCGGACCTGGTCCGTCTCGTACATGTTCTCGACGTCCTGCAGGATCATCGCCAGACGTTCCATGCCGAGACCGGTGTCAATGTTCTTCTTGGGCAGTTCGCCCGTGATGTCGAAGTCCACTTTGGAGCGCACGTTGTCGATCTGGTACTGCATGAACACGAGGTTCCAGATTTCCACGTAGCGGTTCTCGTCGGCGATGGGGCCGCCCTCGACACCGTAGGACGGGCCGCGGTCGTAGTAGATCTCGGAGCAGGGGCCGGCCGGGCCGGGCTGGCCGGTGGACCAGTAGTTGTCCGCCTTGCCCATCCGCTGGATCCGCGCCGCGGGCATGCCGGTGTTGGTGAGCCAGAGCTGCTCCGCCTCGTCGTCCTCTTCGTAGACGGTGACCCAGAGCCGCTCGGGCGGCAGTCCGTAGCCGCCGTCGCCGACGCCGGTGGTTAGCAGCTCCCAGGCGAACTTGATGGCGTCTTCCTTGAAGTAATCGCCGAAGGAGAAGTTGCCGCACATCTGGAAGAACGTGCCGTGCCGGGCGGTCTTGCCCACTTCCTCAATATCGCCGGTCCGGATGCACTTCTGGACGCTGGTGGCGCGTTTGTACGGGGATTCCTCCCGGGCGGTCAGGTAGGGAATGAATGGAACCATGCCGGCCACGGTGAACAGCAGGGAGGGGTCGCTGGAGACCAGGGACGCCGAGGGGACCGGCGTGTGGCCCTTGCTGACAAAAAAGTCGATCCAGCGCTTGGTGATCTCCTGCGACTTCATGAGCTGATTACGTACCCTTCAATATTCACGGTGGTTGTGCTTCGCGGTGATTGTTCTTCGCGGTGGTCGTGGTTCACGCGTGGTTGTGCGGAACGGTGGTCCGGCGTTGGTCCGCACCGGCGGGCCCGTGGCGGGCGCCGCCGTCTTTCAATTCTCTCCCGGCTAGCGCCGGACTGCATCCTTGCCGGCGGAGCCGAGGACGATGGCTTTCTCCAGGCCGGCGTCAATGCCGAGGGCAGCGCGTAGTTCGGTCTCCCGTTCGGTCATGCCTTCCCGGACAGCGTCGGCGAAGTCGTACAGGCCGTCGGCGAGCCGGCCCGCCGCCCGGTTGAGGCCTTCCGGGCCGAGGGTGGACTGCACTTCGGTGATCTTGCGGAACGCGATGACGCCGATGGCGACGCCGATGCCCATCCAGATGATTCGCTTCATGTCAGGTCTCCAGCGGGGTTCAGCGGCTGCGGCGGCCGGTAGCGGGCTTTTTGCGGGCGGCGAACGCCGTGCGCACGCCGTAGCTGAAGGAGGCAACCTTGATCAGCGGCGACCCAACAGTGGCGGCCACAAGCGAGGACAACGCCGAGATATTGGCGGACGCGTCGGAGACGTTGTTCGCGATCCCGTCGACTTTCTTCAGCTGCTCATTGGTGGTGGACACGGTTGCCGTGACCTCGTCCATGAGTGGAGTGGCGCCGTCGCTGATGGAGCGGATGGAGGTCCGCACTTCATCGAACACTCCCCCGAGCTTCAGAATCGGCACGGCGAGCAGCAGGACCAGCAGTGCAAACACTCCGGCCGCGATCAGGCCGGCAATATCGCCACCAGTCATAGTCGTTCATCTCCTTATTGCGTCGTGTCCCTGCGGGCGCCGCCGGCTGATACAGCCGGCGGCCGCAGAACTCCCCCAAGTACCTTACATACAAAGAAGCCCGCGGCGCTTGCCACGGGCTTCTTTGTAAGGTGTCGCGTTGGATCTAGCGTGCGTAGAATTCCACGACGAGCTGCTCTTCGCAGGTCACGGGGACCTCGGAGCGCTTGGGGCGACGGACCAGGCGTGCCTGCAGGGCGTCAAGCTTGACGTCCAGGTAGGCCGGAACCATGGGCAGGACGTCGCGGTGGGCGCCGGCTGCTGCAACCTGGAACGGGGCCATGGTCTCGCTGCGGCTGTGAACGTGGACCAACTGGCCCTCGGAGACGCGGAACGACGGGCGGTCAACGCGGATGCCGTCAACCATGATGTGGCGGTGCACAACCAGCTGGCGTGCAGAAGCGATGGTACGGGCGAAACCTGCGCGCAGCACGAGGGCGTCGAGACGCATTTCGAGCAGTTCGATCAGGTTTTCACCGGTCAGGCCCTTGGTGCGGCGGGCTTCTTCGAAGGCGCGGGTCATCTGGGCTTCGCGGATGCCGTACTGGGCGCGCAGGCGCTGCTTTTCGCGCAGACGTACGGCGTAGTCGGAGTCCTGCTTCTTGCGGGCACGGCCATGCTCACCGGGGCCGTACGGACGGCGCTCCATGTACTTGGCGGCCTTGGGGGTGAGAGCAATGCCGAGTGCACGCGAGAGGCGTGCTGTCCGGCGAGCACGAGTGTTGTTAGCCACTTGTGTCCTTCCAATATCTGCGGTGTGTCAGTGTTACTGGCCTCCATCATGGAGAGCATCGGCCAACCGCTGCCTTTTGCTACTGGGCACAGGGCAAACCCATCTCAACGGCGGAAAGCCGAAATGTGGTGGATTGAGCGTCCGTGCCTTGCCAGACAACGAACAACTTTACCATGCCGGGAACGGCGCTCACTTGCCCCGGATGATCCTGCGCAGCCGCTCAAGCCGGGTGGAGATGTCCCGTTCGGCGCCGTTGGCGGTCGGTTCGTAGTAGTTCCGGCCCACCAGATCATCCGGCGGGTACTGCTGGGCGGCCACCGAATGCGGCGCGTCATGGGCGTATTTATAGCCCTGCCCGTGGCCGAGTTGTTTGGAACCCGGGTAGTGGGCGTCGCGCAGGTGGGCGGGGATGCCGTTGCCGAGGCCGGCCCGGACATCGGCGATCGCCTGGTTGATCCCCAGGTAGGCGGCATTGGATTTAGGTGCGGTTGCGAGATGAACCACCGCTTCGGCCAGGATGATGCGGCCCTCCGGCATGCCGATCAACTGCACGGCCTGGGCGGCGGCGACGGCGGTCTGCAGCGCTGTCGGATCTGCCATGCCGACGTCCTCAGCGGCGGAGATGACGATGCGCCGGGCCACGAACCTGGGGTCCTCCCCCGCCTCGAGCATCCGGGCGAGGTAGTGCAGGGCGGCGTCGACGTCCGAACCCCGGATGGACTTGATGAACGCGCTGGCAACATCGTAGTGCTGGTCGCCGGCACGGTCGTAGCGAACCGACGCGACGTCAAGGGCTCGTTCCGTGTGCTTGAGTTCGATCTTCACTGGCGTATCCGCGGCCCCAGTTCCGTCGACGCCGCCGGCGTCGTCCGCGTCGCCGAACGCGACACCGGCGGCCGCCTCGAGCGCGGTCAGCGCGCGGCGGGCGTCCCCGCCGGAGAGCCGGACCAGGTGGCCCAGCGCTTCGCCGCTGAGTTCGACTTTGCCGCCGAGGCCGCGGTGGTCGGCTGCGGCCCGCAGCAGCAGGCCCTCGACGTCGGCATCGGTGAGGGGTTTAAGCGTCAGCAGCAGGGACCGCGAGAGCAGCGGCGAGACCACCGAAAAGGACGGGTTCTCGGTGGTCGCGGCGACCAGGACCACCCAGCGGTTTTCGACCCCGGGCAGCAACGCATCCTGCTGCGCCTTGTTGAACCGGTGGATCTCATCCAGGAACAACACCGTGGTGGTCTTGAACAGGTCACGGGCGGTGAGAGCCTCATCCATGACACGGCGGACGTCCTTGACGCCCGCGGTAATGGCGGAAAGCTCCACGAATTTACGGCCGGGGCCCTTGGCGATGACGTGGGCAAGGGTGGTCTTGCCTGTGCCGGGCGGTCCCCAGAGGATCAGCGAGCTGGGTCCTGCGGGGCCGGTGGCGTCGGTGCCTGCGGCCAGCTGGCGCAGCGGCGACCCCTGCCCCAGCAGGTGCTGCTGGCCCACCACGTCGTCGAGGGTCCGCGGCCGCATCCTGACGGCCAAGGGGCTGCGCGGGGACGCCCCGCGGCGGGCGGAGCCTGCATCGGGCGTCTCTTCGGCGTCGCCGTCGTCCTCGGGAGCGGTGCCGCTGTCCCGTCCTGCGCCAAAGAGATCATCCACATAGATAGGCTACTTCTAGTTCCTGCCCGCCCCGACACCCTTCCAACGGAGACTCCGCCATGGCAAGCCCCGAAACCCGTGTGGCATTCGTCTCCGGCGCCCGGCTGCCGGGCTGGGTGCAGCGTTTTGCGGCGAGCCACGGGGGGCTGACCGAGGAGGAGCTCGACGGCGGGCTGCAGCTGCGGGCTGCGGACGGCGCGGTGGCCCTGCTTCGGCCGCCCTGGCCGGCGGACGGGCGGCCCGGACGCGGCAGCGACGCCGTCGACCGGCTCGCATCCCTGGCGTCCCAGCCCCGGCGTATCGGGGCGGTACTGGTCCGCCGCGGCGGCTACTCCGTGGCAGTAGTGTCCGAGGGGCAGGTCCTCGCCAGCAAAACCGGCACCCGCCATGTGCAGTCCCGGACCGCTGCCGGAGGCTGGTCCCAGCAACGGTTTGCCCGGCGCCGGGCCAACCAGGCCGATGCCCTGGTGGAGGCTGTCGCGGCCCACGCCGCCCGGATCTTCGCGGAGCACCGGATCGACTACGTGGCGCCCGGCGGCGACCGGACCCTGGCCGAACAGGTCCTCGCCGAACCGGTGCTGAAGCAATATGCCGCGCAACCGAGGCTGCAGTTCCTGGACGTTCCGGACCCCCGGGCAGTCGTGCTCAAAAAGGCGGCTGCGGACCTGTGTGCGGTGCGGATCCTGGTGACGGACCCGCCGTCGTAAGTTCCCCCGCTGCCATTTCGACGGCTGCGCGCCCGGCTCGACGTGCGTTTACATCGAATGCGCCGCTACCCGTCGAAACGGCGCAGGACCGCCTCACGGCCGGCGTTCGTCCAGATCGTTCGGGAGGACGACGTCCGTCGGGCTATCGCTCAAGCCACGCACGACGACGCGTGGCGAGCCGGTGAAGGGGGCCTGGAGCCACATGGGCACCCGCGCGATCCAGCCGACGATCCAGAAGGCTATGACCGAAAGGGCCATCAGTGCGACACCGCCCCAAAACGCCCAGGGTGTCCAGGCCGGCCCAAGCAACTCCAGGCCCGGCTCTGTGCCTCCGGCGACCGCAGCGAACAAGCCGGCAATGAGGAAGAAGCCGATGATGCCGGCACCGGCCCGGATAGCTTCGCCGCCGAGGACTGCCGCGAGAAGAAGTGGCACCACGAGTCCGCCGATCACCAGCACCGCAGCAGTAATACCGAGCGCGTCTCCTGCCTCGCCATCGACAGTGTCGCTGAGCGGCCCGATGATGAACCCGGCGATGACCGAGACCAGCATAAGAGTTACTAGGACGGTGGTCGCCGTTTTAATAAAGCGGTCGCTGAACCTGTACGTTCCGGCCGGGCGCCTAACCGGCGCGGGTGCCGCCTGCCGCGTCGGCGCCCACAAAATCTGCCGCCCTGTTGAATCCTTCTTCATCATTTCTCCCCCATGCAGTCGGTCGATCTTCCGGCCCCGCGCCCGCGAAGCCAGAATCCGGTTCAGGAGAACACGTGGGTGTTCGTCCGGCCCCATGTGTCCGCTAGTATTTCGATCGACTGGATATATCGAGTGTACGGCGGCACCGGTAATCGACCGCAGAAACTGCGGCCGCTCCGGAAAGAAATTCTCCGAACTCCGCCTGGCGGCAAGGACCTGACGGGCCCTAACGGTCCAGCTGTCCCCGCGATGCGGACCTGCCGGCACCATCGTGAGGCTGGACGTGCCCTTCCTGCGGCTCACCCTTCCCCGGCTCCACCGGCCCACACTCCGCCGCCGCCGGGCCCGCGAGGAATTGCGGAACGGCAACGTCGAAGCCCCGCTCTGGCCCCCCTTCGCCGGCCAAGCCGGGCAGCTGACGTGCCATCCCAGTCGCCGTGGAATCGCTGAAGGACGCCTGTGGTTCCGCTACCACGGGGCCTTTCCGTCCGGCGCATCGTCCGGCCTTCCCGCGGGATTTTCAGAACAGCAGATCCGACAGGAAAGGCTCCCCGGTTGCCCGGGGAGCCTTTCCTGATGATCATGTGAGCTTACTTGGTGCCGTCCGCCTTCTTGGCCTCGGGCTTGAAGTCCACCCCGGCTTCCTTGCGCTGCTGCGCCGTGATCGGAGCAGGAGCCTGCGTCAGCGGATCGTAGCCGCCGCCGGACTTAGGGAAGGCAATGACGTCCCGGATGGACTCGACACCGGCCAGCAGCGCCACCACCCGGTCCCAGCCGAACGCAATGCCGCCGTGGGGTGGGGCGCCGAACTTGAAGCCCTCGAGCAGGAAGCCGAACTTGGTCTCGGCATCCGCCTTGTCCAGGCCCATGAGCTCAAAGACCCGTTCCTGGATATCGCCCTGGTGGATTCGGATGGAGCCGCCGCCGATTTCGTTGCCGTTGCAGACGATGTCGTATGCGTAGGACAGCGCGGCTTCGGGATCCTTATCGAAGCTGTCCATGAACTCAGGCTTGGGCGAGGTGAACGCGTGGTGCACCGCGGTCCACTTCCCGGCGCCCACAGCTACGTCGCCGGACGCGACGGCAGCCGCGGCGGGTTCGAACATCGGCGCGTCCACCACCCAGCAGAACGCCCAGTCGCCCGGGTTGATCAGGCCGGTGCGGTGGCCTATTTCCACCCGGGCGGCTCCCAGCAGGGCACGCGACGGCGTCTTCTCCCCGGCGGCGAAGAAGATGCAGTCACCCGGTTTCGCGCCGACAGCCGCGGCCAGGCCGGCCCGCTCGGTGTCGGTCAGGTTCTTGGCGACGGGACCGGCGAGTTCGCCGTCTTCCTTGAACAGGACGTACGCCAGGCCCTTGGCGCCGCGCTGCTTGGCCCATTCCTGCCAGGCGTCGAGCGCACGGCGGGCCTGGGACGTGCCGCCCGGCATCACGACGGCGCCAACGTAGGGTGCCTTGAAGACGCCGAAGTTGGTGTCCTTGAAGAACTCCGTGAGCTCGGTGAGCTCCAGTCCGAAGCGCAGGTCGGGCTTGTCCGAGCCGTAGCGGGCCATCGCGTCGTGGTAGGTGATGCGCTGGATCGGCGTCGGGATCTCGACGTCGATCAGCTTCCACAGTGCCTGGACGATGCTTTCGCCGAGCTTGATGATGTCATCCTGCTCCACGAAGCTGGCTTCGATGTCGAGCTGGGTGAACTCCGGCTGGCGGTCCGCGCGGAAATCCTCATCGCGGTAGCAGCGCGCAATCTGGTAGTACTTCTCGAAACCGCCAACCTGCAGGAGCTGCTTGAACAGCTGGGGTGACTGCGGCAGTGCATACCAGGAGCCCGGCGCCAGGCGTGCGGGGACCACGAAGTCGCGGGCGCCTTCCGGCGTCGAACGCGTCAGCGTGGGCGTTTCGATCTCGACATAGCCGTCCTGGTGGAGCAGCTCACGTGCCACGCGGTTGGCCTCGGAGCGCAGCCGCATGTTGCGGGCGGGACCGGGGCGGCGCAGGTCCAGGTAGCGGTGCTTGAGGCGGGCTTCCTCGCCGACTTCCACGTGCTCGTCGATCTGGAACGGCAGCGGCTCGGAAGTGTTGAGGATAGTGACCTTCTCGGCCATGACCTCAATCTCGCCAGTAGCCAGCGCGGGATTTTCGTTGCCCTCGGGGCGGCGGGAGACTGTGCCGGTCACCTGCAGCACGAACTCGTTGCGCAGCCCGTGGAACACTTCCTCTTCACGGACCACCACCTGGGCCACGCCTGAGGCGTCGCGCAGGTCAACGAAAGCGACACCACCGTGGTCACGACGCCGGCCGACCCAGCCGGCGAGGGAAACAGTTTGTCCAATGTGCTCGGAGCGAAGGGATCCGAGGTCATGTGTGCGCAGCACAGCACGCCTTTCTGAAGAAGACAGAGGGAAATCAGAACTCATGTTTTATAAGATCGCTAACAGCAACGATCCCGTACGAGTTTACCCGCTGGAAAGGCCCCTCCCGCCATGGCAAGCCGCCCCCAAAGCACGCCGGCCCCCGACGCGGGCGGCGCCCGGCAATTGCCGCGCAGCCTGGGCGTTCTCGACTCCACGGCGATCGGGCTCGGCTCCATGCTGGGCGCCGGCGTGTTTGTGGTCTTCGCACCGGCGGCCGCCCTGGCCGGTTCCCTGCTGGCCGGCGCCGTCGCCCTGGCCGGGGTCATCGCCTACTGCAATGCGGTGGCCTCGGCCCAGCTGGCAGCCAAGTACCCGTCCAGCGGCGGCACCTACGTCTACGGACGGATCCGGCTGGGCGAGTGGCCCGGCTTTCTTGCGGGCTGGGGGTTCGTGACCGGTAAGACCGCTTCCTGCGCGGCGATGGCCCTGACCTTTGGCCACTATGTGGCGCCGGAGTTCGCGACGCCGGTGGCCGTCGCCGCCGTCGTGGTCCTGACCGGCGTGAACCTGCTGGGCGTGACCCGGACGGCGCTGCTCACCCGGATACTCCTGGCCGTGGTGCTCGCTACCCTGGCGTTCGTGGTGGCTGCGGCCATCCTTGGCCCGCATCCTGCGTCCCCCGGCGATGGTGCCGCGGCCGCGGCGGGCGGCTGGGGGGTGCTGCCCGCCGCCGGGCTGATGTTCTTCGCCTTCGCCGGCTACGCCCGGATCGCAACCCTGGGCGAAGAGGTCAGGAATCCGGCGCGCACCATTCCACGGGCCATTTTCGCCGCGCTGGCAACGGCATTCACCATCTACCTTGGACTGGCGCTGCTGTTGCAGTGGCATCTGCCGGCAGAACAACTCGCAGGCTCCTCGGCACCGCTGCTGGACGCCGTCACCAGCTCACAGCTCAGCGCCGGCGCCCCGGTAGTCCAGGCGGGGGCGGCCGCCGCGTGCCTTGGCGCGCTCCTGGCGCTGATCACCGGAGTGGGCCGGACCACCCTGGCCATGGCGCGGGAGCATGACCTGCCGGCACCGCTCGCCCGGGTGGGCGGCACGCACCCGGTTCCGTACCTGGCCGAGCTGGCCGTCGCGGCCGCCGTGCTGGTGCTGCTGCTGACCACCAACGTGCTGACCGTGGTGGGTTTCTCCAGCTTCGGCGTGCTGGTCTACTACTCGGTGACGAACGCTGCCGCCTTCACCCTGTCCGAGCGTCCCCGGCACGCGCCGCGCTGGCTGAATGTCCTGGGCTTCGTCGGTTGCCTGCTCCTGGCCGCAACCCTGCCGCCGGCCTCCGCGCTGGGGATGGCAGCGGTGCTGGCCACGGGCGTGGCGGGGCGCTACCTGGTGCTGAGGCGCCGGCTCCGGCGAACCGCCTAGGCTTTCAGTACCCTGACGTGCAGGTCCTCGGCGGCCGGCGCCCAGGCGGCCGGATCGGCGTCGACCTGTTCCCCGGAGCGGATGTCCTTGACCTGGTGCTTGCCCTCCTCGTCCGTGAACCAGACGAACGGGATACCGCGGCGGTCAGCGAACTTGATCTGCTTGCCGAACTTCTCCGCCTTGGCCGCCACCTCGGTGGCGATACCCCGGCTGCGGAGCTCCGCGGCGACGTCCTGCGCCGCACCCCAGCTGTCATCACTGCTGAGCGCCACCAGCACGGCGGTCGGCACGGACCGGGTTGCCGTGGCGAGCTCCTGGCTGAGGATCCTGGACACCAGCCGGGTGACGCCGATGGAGAGCCCGACGCCGGGGAACTTACGGTTTCCCTTGCTGGCGAGGGCGTCGTAACGTCCGCCGGAGCAGATCGAACCAAGCTGTTCATGGCCCACCAGAACGGTTTCCACGACGGTGCCGGTGTAGTAGTCCAGTCCGCGGGCAATGCTGAGGTCGGCGACCACCTTGCCCGGCGCCCGCTGGACGGCGGCCGCGATGACCTGCTCCAGTTCGGTCAGGCCCTCCTCCAGCAACTCGTTGCTGACCCCGAAGGCCCGGACCTGCGCCACGAAGGAGGTGTCCCCGGTGCGGATCGAGGCCAGCTTGAGGGCGGACCGGGCCTGCTCGTCGGTGGCGCCAAGCTCGGACTTGAGTAGCTCTGCCACCTTGGCGGCACCAATTTTTTCCAGCTTGTCGATGCTGCGCAGCACGCCGGCGGTGTCAGTGAGGCCGATGCCGTTGTAGAAACCCTCGGCCAGTTTGCGGTTGTTGATCCGAAGCAGGAAATCCGGGATCGGCAGGGCGCTGAGGGCCTCGGCAATGACCAGCGCGATCTCGACGTCGTAACGGAACGGCAGATCTCCGTCGCCCACAATATCGATGTCCGCCTGGGTGAACTCGCGGGCGCGGCCTTCCTGCGGACGCTCACCGCGCCAGACCTTCTGGATCTGGTATCGGCGGAACGGGAAGGCGAGGTAGCCGGCGTTTTCCACGACATACCGGGCAAAGGGTACGGTGAGGTCGAAGTGCAGGGCCAAGGCATGCGGATCACCCTTCTGCGACCCGGGCTCTGCGCCGTCGTCCTCCTGCAGCCGGCTCAGCCCGTACACCTCTTTGTCGATCTCGCCTTTGCGCAGCAGCTGGCCCACCGTTTCCACGGCGCGGGTTTCGATGGAGGAAAATCCATGCAGTTCGAAAACCCGGCGCAGCGTGTCCAGCACATGCAGCTCCACCAGCCGCTCCTCGGGAAGCCACTCGGGGAATCCGGACAGGGAGGCGGTGCGTGCCATGGTGGGTTTTCTCCTCAGGTAAAACCGGCCCGAGTTCCCTTCGCGGCCTTGGAGTTGAACGGAGCGTCCGAAACGGGGAACAGACGTGCGGCAGAAAGGCCGGTCGTGCATAAACTGTGTGCGGCAGTCAGTTTATGCTTTCCACGCCCGCAACTTCCAATGCGGCCGGCACGGCCGGCTCGCCGGCAGCTTTTCCGCTGAACCTGCGACGGCGCCCCGCGCCGCCCGGGTTCGGCCCTACCCCAGGAGGACTTTTGGCGGCCAGTTCACGGAGCGCCCGCGAAGCCAAGCGGCGCGTCCAGCAAATGGAGGCGAAGCGCGAGCTGCGCAAGGAGCAGGACACGCGCCGAAAGCGCGACACCATCCTTGCCGTCGGCGCAGGAACGGCGGCGCTTGTTCTCGCACTCGTGCTGCAGCTGACCGTCTTCTCCGCCAATCCCACCGAGGAAGAATTCGCCGCCGCCCAAGCCGGGCTGAACCCGCCCTCCGCCACGCCGTCGGCTTCCCCCAGCAACGCGGAAAACATCCCGAAACCGGAGACTGCGGCGGGCCAGACGTTCACCGGTGAACTTAAGCTCAACACGGGCACCCTCGGTGTCGAACTGGACGGCACCACGGCGCCCCAGGCCGCCGCCGTCTTCAAATCCCTCGCGGACCAGAACTTTTATGCAGGGTTGACGTGCCACCGGCTCACCACTGCCGAGACGTTCGGGGTGTTGCAATGCGGTTCCAAGGCCGGTGACGGGAGTACCGATCCGAGCTACAACTGGGGTCCGCTGGAGAACACCCCCGCGGACAACACCTACCCGGCCGGAACCATCGCGGTCGCCAGAAGCGGCGGAAATGCCTACGGCAACGGAACCCAGTTCTTCATCGTCTACAAGGACACCGTCATTCCGGCCGACGCCGCGGGCGGCTACACCGTGGTAGGCAAGGTGACCTCGGGCCTGGAGGTCGTGACCAACATCGCGGCAGCCGGACTCAAACCGGGCGATAACGCCACAGACGGCGCCCCCGCCGAACCAGTCACGATAGACTCGTTCTCTCTGAAGTAACCAGCCGTCGCCCTTGCGGCAGCGGCCCCGGTATTTCCCTCCAAGCGAAAGACTTCTAGCGGTGACAGACAGTCAGAAATCCGACGAAACAGTGTCAGCAGCAGCTGCCCACGAGACCGAAGCCGAGGCTACGGTAATAACCGAGGCAACCGACACACCCACACCCACGGCCGCGGCACCGGAGGCGGAGCCGGAAACAGCAACCGGGCCCGTGCCGGACGCGCCGGAGGCGGAGCCTTCGACCGGGGCCGTTACAGCCGACGCCGCCGATGCAGAGTCCACCGGCACGCCGGAGAATCCGGCTGAGGCGCCGCCCGCTGCTCCTGAGGCCCCTGCCGCTGCTCCTGCGCCCGCCGCTGCCCGTCCCGCGCCCTCACCGGCTGCGTTCGCCGCCCGGCCCAAGGCCAAGCTTTCCCCGGCGGCTCCGGCCGCCGCGCCGGCGTCGGTGTCTTCGGCTGCGTCGCTGGCTGAGGCCGCACGCTGGGGCCGCGTTGAAGGCGACGGCCAGGTGTTCCTGACCGTCGACGGCGAAGAGCACCCCGTGGGCCAATACCCGGGGGTCAGCAATGACGAGGCCTTGGGCTACTTCGCCCGGAAGTACGACGACGTCGTGGCGCAGATCGTCCTGCTGGAACAGCGCGTGGGCTCCAAAGCGCCCGCCGCAGACATGCAGAAGACGGTGACCCACCTGCGCGAGCAGCTCGCGGGCCACAACATGGTGGGCGATCTCCGCGCCGCCGAGGCCCGCCTCGACACGCTGGCCGGGCAGATGACCGACCTTGAAAAGGCGGAGCGGGCCGAACACGACGCCGTACGCGCCGCCGAACTGGCCGCCCGCGAAGCGATCGTCACCGAAGCTGAAGAGATCGCGGGGCACGACCCGGCCCAGATCCAGTGGAAGACCTCCAGCGCCCGGATGAATGAATTGTTCGAGAGCTGGAAGACCGCACAGAAGAGCGGTGTCCGGCTCGGCCGCAGCAATGAGGACTCCCTGTGGAAGCGGTTCCGCGCCGCCCGTACGGTCTTCGACCGGCACCGCCGCGCATACTTCTCCCAGCTGGACAGCACCAACTCGGCAGCCAAGGCTGCCAAGGAAAAGCTGATCACCGAAGCGGAGGCTCTCTCGGCCTCCACTGACTGGGGTTTCGCCGCCGGTGAGTACCGCCGGCTGATGGATGACTGGAAGGCCTCACCGCGCGCCAGCCGCAAGGACGACGACGCACTCTGGGCCCGGTTCCGCGCCGCGCAGGACGTCTTCTTCACCAACCGGCAGGCCGCTAATGAGGAAATCGATCAGGAGTACGGGGCGAACCTCACAGTGAAGGAGGCCCTGCTGGTGGAAGCCAGCGAGCTGCTTCCCATCAAGGACCTCAGCGCCACCAAGAAGGCACTCCAGTCCATCCGTGACCGGTGGGAGGAAGCCGGCAAGGTTCCGCGCGCCGACATGGGTCGCGTCGAGGCCGGGCTGCGGAAGGTCGAAGACGCCGTTCGCCACGCCGAGGACGAGAACTGGAAGCGGTCTAATCCGGAAACGAAGGCACGCACCAACAGCGCACTGTCGCAGCTGGAATCTGCCATTGCCGGACTCCGGGATGACCTGGCCAAGGCAGAGAAAGCCGGCGACGAGCGCAAGATCAAGGCCGCCAAGGAAGCCCTCAAGGCACGCGAGGCGTGGCTGGAGCAGCTCGAAAAGTCAGCCAGCGAGCTCTCCTAGCCACGGATCGTCCACGTAACACGATGTTGGCCGCAGGCCCCATCCCGGTTATCCACATGACCGGGACGGGGCCTGTCCGCTTTTTCGGGGACCGGACAGGATGGCTGAATGGTCATTGTTTCCGGCCCGCAGGTACCCTACCCGCCGGCGTTCCCGCAGGGTCCGCCTGAGCTGTATTCCCCCGGGGAGCTCTTCTCCTGGCCCGAACTTCAGGCGATGGCGCTCGACGGCGTCCTGGTTCAGCTCTACCAGCGCGGCTACCTGCCGCCGGGCACCAGCCCCACTCCGCGGCTCCGGGCCCGCGCCGCCGCCATCCTCGTCAGTCCGGCCATCCGCCAGCGGGTGGTCGCGGGCAGGATGACTGCCGCGTGGATTTACGGATGCGCCGCCGAACCGGACCGGCTCGCCCTCCTCGTGGACGCCAACCGGCGGATCTCCAGCTTGCGCTCCACCCGCGGCTGCACCTTCCACGAGGTGCGCCTGGGGCCGTTCGACGTCGTCAGTCTGGGCGGGCTGCTGGTCACGAGCCCGCTGCGGACCTCCGTGGACCTGGCGCTGCACGTGGACTCTGCCCGCGCTGTACCGGCCCTGCGGACGCTGTTGGACACCCCCGAACTGGGGCTGAGTCTGCGGCTGCTTATCCGTGCCGTCGAAGCGACGCCCAGGGTGCCGCACAAGAAGCTCGCCCTGGCGAAACTTGAGTCGTTGCAGGCCGGCCCGGCGCCTCCAGGCTAGTTGCGCCTCCGGTTGCCGGTGGTCCGGTACACGTCGAAGACTCCGTCGATGCGGCGGACGGCGCTCAACACATGGCTCAGGTACTTGGGGTCGCCCATCTCGAAAGCAAACTTGGAGATGGCCACCCGGTCCGTGGACGTGTGCACGCTGGCGGCCAGAATGTTGACGTGGTTCTCGGACAGGATCCGGGTCACGTCCGAGAGCAGCGACTTGCGGTCGAGTGCTTCGACCTGGATTTCGACCAGGAAGACGCTCGACTGAGTTGGAGCCCACTCCACCTCCACGATCCGGTCCGGTTGTTCCAAAAGGCCACTGACGTTGGTGCAGTCCGTCCGGTGCACTGAGACGCCGGAACCGCGGGTCACGAAACCCAGGATCGGGTCGGGTGGAACCGGAGTGCAGCAGCGGGCGAGCTTGACCCACACGTCATCCACTCCGCGGACCACGACGCCCGAATCGGAGTACCGGGCCTTGGAGACCTGCGTGGGAATCGAGACCTCAGTGAGGTCATCCTCGGGAGTGTCGTTGCCGCCCAGGCTTTCGACGAGGCGTTCCATGACGGACTGGGCGGACGTGTGGCCGTCGCCCACCCCGGCGTAGAGACCAGATATGTCGACGTACTTGAAGTCCTCGGCGATCGCTGCGAGGGCATCGTGGGTCATCAGGCGCTGCAACGGCAGGTTCTGCTTCCGCATCGCCTTTGTCAGCAGTTCCTTGCCGCGATCTATCGACTCTTCGCGGCGTTCCTTACTGAACCACTGCCGGATCTTGTTGCGCGCCCGCGCGCTCTTGACGAAATGCTGCCAATCCTGGCTGGGGCCCGCCCCTTCGGCTTTGGAAGTGAAGATCTCCACCCAGTCGCCGTGGTTCAATTCGCTGTTGAGCGGGACAAGTTTGCCGTTGACCCGGGCGCCAATGGTCCGGTGGCCCACCTCGGTATGGACGGCGTAGGCGAAGTCCACCGGCGTGGAACCGGCCGGCAAAGCCATGACCTCACCCTTCGGGGTGAAAACAAAGACTTCCCGGGCATTGATTTCAAAGCGCAGGGAATCAAGGAACTCACCGGGGTCGGAGGTTTCCTGCTGCCAGTCCACCAGCGACCGCAGCCAGCCCATGTCGCCGTCGCGGGGGCTTCCCGGCCCGGCCGCCGCACGGTTCGGCTGGTCCTTGTACTTCCAGTGCGCGGCGACGCCATATTCGGCGCGGCGGTGCATTTCGTGGGTGCGGATCTGGATTTCCACCGGCTTGCCGCCCGGGCCGATCACCGTGGTGTGCAGCGACTGGTACATATTGAATTTGGGCATCGCGATGTAGTCCTTGAACCTCCCGGGAAGGGGGTTCCAGCGGGAGTGCATGGCGCCCAGTGCTGCGTAGCAATCCCGGACGGAGTCGACCAGGACGCGGACGCCCATGAGATCGTTGATGTCGTCGAAGTCCTTGTCCCGGACGATCATCTTCTGGTAGATCGAGTAGTAGTGCTTCGGACGGCCCGTGATGGTGGCCTTGATCTTGGCCGCGCGCAGGTCCTCGGTGATCTGGTTCCGAATCACGGAGAGGTTCTTCTCACGCTCGGGGGTCCGGTCCCCCACCATTCGCACGATTTCCTCGTAAACCTTCGGGTACAGGGCCGCAAACGAGAGATCTTCCAGTTCCCACTTAATGGTGTTCATGCCGAGCCGGTGCGCCAGCGGGGCGAAGATTTCCAAGGTTTCCCGGGCCTTGCGCGCCGAGGATTCAGCCGAGACGAAGCGCCAGGTCCTGGCGTTGTGCAGCCGGTCGGCCAGCTTGATCATCAGGACCCGGATGTCCTTGGCCATGGCCACGACCATTTTGCGCACTGTCTCTGACTGGGCAGCCTCGCCGAAGCTGACCTTGTCAAGCTTGGTGACACCGTCCACCAGCATGGCGACCTCAGGCCCGAATTCGCCCTTGAGATCCTCCAGGGTGTAGGAAGTGTCCTCGACCGTGTCGTGCAGGAGCGCCGCCGCCAGGGTGGTCCCGCTGAGTCCCAGCTCGGCGAGGATGGTAGCCACCGCGACGGGGTGGGTGATGTACGGGTCACCACTTTTACGCTTCTGTCCGCGGTGGCAGCTCTCCGCCACGACGAAGGCACGTTGGATGAGGTCGAAATCTTCTTTGGGATTGTTGGCCCGCACGGTGCGCAGCAGCGGCTCAAGGATGGGCGAGTACGCGGGCGCGCCGCGGCCGGTCAGGCGCGCAAGACGGGATCGGGTCCGTTCGCGGCGGCCGGGGAAGGTGGGGCGGGCGCCGGAGCTGTCGACCGGGACGGGCGGATCCGCGCGTCCGGGAGCCTCCACACCAGTCTGCGAGCCCTGGCCGGGAGCCATATCCGCCGGAGCTGACGGCACCGGCGTCGAACGTTCTTCCAATGGAACACCTCTCCAAACCCGTTTAATTCTTCCAGTCTATTCCGCGGCAGGATACATCGATAACCGGCGCCGATACGGCGACGGGCCGGAGAGCGTCACGAAGGACGCTCTCCGGCCCGTCGGCGAACCCGGATGAACCGGGCCGGTGGCCGGCCCCGCAGGGGGCCGCTGCGGCTAGGCCGTGGCGGGCGATGCCGCGGAGTCGGACTTCGCAGCAGCATGGGCGCGGCGCTGGTGCACGCGCGCGGCCTGCTTGACCAGCTCCGGTTCGCCCTGGCGCAGCCAGGCATAGAGCGGCGCCGCGATGAAGATCGTCGCGGCCGTGCCGATCAAAATGCCCACAAACAGGGCCAGCGACAGGTCCCGGAGGGTGCCGGCACCCAGCAGGCCCGCGCCGATGAAGAGGATGGCCCCGACCGGAAGAATCGCAACCATCATGGTGTTGATGGAGCGGACCAGGGTCTGGTTGACGGCCAGGTTGACCTCCTCACCGAAGGTCCGGCGGGTGGATGCCTGCAGGTCCGCGGTGTTCTCCCGGATCTTGTCAAAGACCACCACGGTGTCATACAGGGAGTAGCTCAGGACGGTGAGGAAGCCGATGATGGCCGAAGGCGTGACCTCGAAATCACTGAGGGCGTAGACGCCGGCCGTGATGAACATTGTCACAAGCATGCCTACCAGGGCCGAGAGCGACATCTTCCAGGTCCGGAAGTAGAGCGCCATGAGCACCGCGGCGAGGGCAACGAAGATCGCCAGGCCGAGCAGCGCCTGCTTGGTGACGTCAGCACCCCAGGTGGGGCCGACGAAGTTCGATGTCACCTCGTTGTCCGTCACGCCGTACGCCTGGGTCAGGCCCGCCTTGATCTGGAGCGTCTCATCCTCGGTCAGCTTGTCCGTCTGGATGCGCATTGTGCTGCCGGCGACGTTCGCCACCCGCGGGATGCTGCCGGGAACGACGTCCGTGACAGCCTTCTCACCGACGGTCGCGTCGGTGGTTTTGACGTTGGAGACGGTGAATTCCGAACCGCCCCGGAACTCGATGCCGAGGTTGAAGCCGCCCTTGACCACCGGAAGCAGGATCGAGAGCGCCACCAGGACGCCTGCGATCAGGAACCAGATCTTCTTGGAGTCGACGAAGTCGTAGGAGCGCTTGCCTGTGTAGAGCTCATTGCCGAAATTGGCGAAACTGACGGCCATTTAGTTGCCCTCCTTGGATGTGCTCTTGGAGGAGCCGGCAAGTTGTCCTTGTTGATCCTGGCCCTGGCGTTCCGCGAGGCGTCGTTCTGCAATGGTCATCCGGCGTTGGGCCTCAGCTGTGGCGCCGGTGTTCTTGCCCCGGGGGGCCGTGGCCGGCTTGTCCTCCGGCGTGCGGATCCGTCCGGCGCCCCGGTAGAGGGGCGCCGCACCAAGGCGCTTCGGGTCCAGGCCCGAGAATTTGTGGCCTTCCCCGAAGAACTTGGTGCGGGCCAGCAGCTGCAGGGTGGGATGGGTGAACATGAAGACGACGATGAGGTCGGCGATTGCGGTCAGGCCGAGGGTGAACGCGAAACCGCGGACGTTGCCCACGGCCACGAAGTACAGCACCAGGGCGGCCAGCAGGTTGACGGCCTTGGAGGCCAGGACGGTACGCTTGGCGCGCTTCCAGCCGTTCTCGACGGCCGACACGAGGCCGCGGCCTTCACGGAGTTCGTCACGGATACGTTCGAAGTAAACGATGAAGGAGTCCGCCGTCTGGCCGATGGCCACGATGATGCCCGCGACGCCGGCGAGGGACAGCCGGTAATTCTCGGTCCAGCCGAGGATGGCAATAGCAAGGTAGGTCAGGGCACCGGCGACGACGAGCGAAGCGACCGTGACAAAGCCCAGGGCGCGGTACTGGAACAGGGAATACACGACCACCAGCAGCAGACCGATCAGACCCGCCAGCATGCCCATCCGGAGTTGTTCCCCGCCGAGAGTTGCCGAGATCTGCTGTTCGCTTTGGATTTCGAAGCTGATTGGCAGGGCGCCGAAGCGGAGCTGGTCCGAAAGGGCCTTGGCGCTCTGCTCCGTGAATCCGCCGGTGATCTGCGGGCGGCCGTCGGTGATGACAGCCTGGGACCGCGGGGCCGAAATGACCTGGTCGTCCAGGACAATGGCGAACTGCGCCTTGGGATCAGAGCCGCTGGCGCCGCCGGCGGCGACATAGAACTCGTTCAGCCGCTCGGTGACCGTCTTGAACTTGGCGGTGCCCTCTTCGTTGAACTGGATGTTCACAGCCCACTCGTTGGTGACGGCACCCTGGGCGCCGCGCTGGAGCTGGAAGGACGAACCCGCGATGTCCGATCCCTTGACCTCGACCGGGCCGAGGATGTACTTCACCGCGGGCCGGCCGTCGGCTGCAGGTTCGCAGGTGACCAGCGGCTTGGCCGGGTCGGAGCGTTCCTGCTTGTCCTGCGAGGGGTTGTCGCAGTCGAGCGTCTCAAACTTCTTGTAAATCTCGGGGGTAACCCAGTTGACGTCGCTGCCGTTGGTGGGTTCCGCCGTGGGCTTGGGCAGCTGGTCCTCCGGAGTCAGCGACTCGGTGGGGACAACTGCGCCCGGGCCGGCCTGGAGGACGGGCCGGAAGTTCATGTCGGCGGACGCCTGGATCAGCGCACGGGTTTCCTTGGAGGGTGTTCCCGGCAAGCTGACGACGACGTTGCGTCCGGACTGGGTGCTGATTTCCGCTTCCGCAACACCTGATCCGTCCACGCGCTGACGGATAATCGCCACGGCCTGGTTGAGCTGTTCTTCGTTGATGTCCGAACCGCCTTCAACCTTGGGCGCCAGGATCATCTGGGTGCCGCCTTCAAGGTCCAGGGCGAGCTTGGGAGCCCAGCTCGCCTGGCCGGCCATCGTGCCGCCGGCCAGGACCGCGGTCAGGACGGCGAGGATAACGCCGAGCCAGACCAGCACCCTGAGGGCTGAGTTTTTGGGGCCAGTTCGTGCCATTGTCGATCTTTCTATTGTTTACGGGAAAACCGCCGTGCGGACCTGAGAGGCCGCACCGGCGGTGGCCCCGCAGCCGTTACTTCGCGGGACAGCTCAAACAGGCAGACTAGCTGTCTTTCTTGCCTTCGTCGTTGAGGCGGCGCAGGGTTTCTTCCGATGTCTCCACCCGCGGGGCATCATTGACGGGCGCGGTGCTCTGCGTTTTGTCGATGGTCAGCGAGGACGCGTCGTCCGGGACGACAGTGGGCTCCTCGGCGGCGGCAACCGGCTCAACGACTTTCGTGACGGCCTGGCGGTGCACTGTGGCGGTGTTGCCCGGGGAGAGTTCGAGCAGGACCTTGTTCTCTTCCTCGTCAATCTCAACGATCCGACCGTACAGGCCGAAGCTGGTCATGACCTCGACGCCGGGGGCAAACGTCGACTGCAGCTTGGCCTGCTGCTGCTGGGTCTTCTTGTTGCGGCGGAACATCATGAAGACGAAGACGCCGAGCATGGCGAACAACAGAATAGTCATGATGTCGATGCCGCCGCCGGCCTGCGGCTGGGTCTGGGCAGAGATAAGTCCGAACACAGGAATAGTTCCGTTCTGTACTTGCGTAGCTGGTTTTCCAGCAACGTCCGCTTCGCTCCAGGATGGCTGGCGGGCAATCATGCCGAGCCGACCGCGGCCGGGTACTGACCGCGCACAGAACGAAGACCCGAACGTGCCGAGCGTCATACCAGTCTAAAGGGAAAAGGTTACGGCGCGGTCTATTGACTGTTACGGATCCATTCCGGATCAGCGTCGCCGCCAGCCACGTCCGCCGACTCTGCGTCGTCGCCGACGGTGAAGAGCTCCAACGGGTCCTGCGCGAAGATGCCTGGCGGCACGGCGAACCCGAGGTGTGTCCAGGCCGGGGCGAGGGCGATCCGCCCCCGCGGGGTGCGTCCCAGCAGGCCCTCGCGGACGAGGTACGGCTCGGCGACGGTTTCCACCGTCTCTGTTTCCTCGCCGACGGCGATGGCCAGCGTGGACAGGCCCACGGGTCCGCCGCCGAATTTGGTGATGAGGGCTTCGAGGACGGCGCGGTCCAGCCGGTCCAGGCCACGTTTGTCCACTTCGTACATGTCCAGCGCCGCGGACGCGGCCCGGGCATCGATTTGCTCAATCCCGTGCACCAGGGCCCAGTCGCGGACCCGGCGCAGGAGGCGGTTGGCGATACGGGGCGTCCCGCGGGACCGTCCCGCGATTTCACTGAACCCGGCGGAATTGACCTTCAGGTCCAGGAGGCCCGCGGAGCGCCGGAGCACGAGTTCGAGTTCGGCAACTGAGTAGAACTCGAGGTGCCCGGTGAAGCCGAAGCGGTCCCGGAGCGGCCCGGGCAGCAGGCCGGCGCGGGTGGTGGCGCCCACCAGGGTGAACGGCGGAAGTTCCAGCGGAATGGCGGTAGCGCCGGCGCCCTTGCCGACCACGATGTCGACCCGGAAGTCCTCCATCGCCATGTAGAGCATTTCCTCGGCCGGCCGGGACATCCGATGGATCTCGTCAAGGAAAAGGACTTCCCCCTCGGACAACGAGGACAAAATGGCGGCAAGGTCGCCGGCGTGCTGGATGGCGGGGCCGCTGCTGATCCGCAGCGGGGCGTTCATCTCAGCAGCAATGATCATGGACAGCGTGGTCTTGCCCAGTCCGGGAGGGCCGGAGAGCAGGACGTGGTCGGCGCTGCGGCCCCGCATGCGGGAGGCCTCCAAAACCAGCGAGAGCTGTTTGCGGACCCGGTGCTGGCCCACGAAGTCGTGCAGGTTCTTGGGCCGAAGGGCGGCTTCGATGACACGCTCCTCCGGTTCCTCTCCCCCGGCGACGACTGACGGCTCAGCCACGGGCGCCGGCCCTGTTCCCGGCGCGGGCGCCGTCCTGGCCCAGCCAGCGCAAGGTGGCGCGCAGGATCTCGGCAACATTGCCCTTCTCGGCCAGCTCCGGGTAATCGGCGAGGGACTTCTCGATGCTGGATGTCGCATCCTTCTCGGACCAGCCCAGGCTTGTCATGGCCGCGACGACCTGCGGCTTCCAGACCGACTCCGACGACGCCAGCGGCGCCGTGGAACTGGCGGCCGTGCCGTGCGGCACCAGCTTTCCCGCCAGTTCAAGGACGATCCGCCCGGCCACCTTGGGCCCGATACCTGGCACCTTGGTGAAGGCTTTGCCGTCCCCGGAGTGCGCGGCGACGCGGATTGCCTCGGGCTCGTGCACGGCCAGGACGGCGAGGGCCAGCCGGGGTCCGACACCGCTGACGCTGAGAAGGATGTCAAAGACCTCGCGTTCGTCGTCGGAGCCGAATCCGAACAACGTGAGGGAGTCCTCGCGCACGATCAGGGAGGTAAAGAGCTTTCCCTCCTCGCCGGCGCGCAGCCTGCTGAGGGTCTGCGGGGTGGCGTTCACGCTCATGCCGGCGCCGTTGAGGTCGATCACGGCGGAAGCCAGGCCGACGTGCGCTACGGTTCCGCGGAGAAAACTGATCAAAGCCGGGCTCCTGAAAATTCAGCTGAAAAGGGAAACCGGGAACACCCGGCTATCCGAACATATCTACGAATACCCTAGCAAGTTCTGCGGCGGCACGGCCGGACATTCAGCGTGCGCGGCGCGCCTTAGCCTCAGCGTCCGCCCAGGCCCGCTGGGCCGGGGTGAGCGACAGACTGCCCGGCCCGGTGGTAGCCACCGACGCGCCGCTCCCGGCCCGCCACGCGTGGGTAATCGCCAGCGCCAGGGCGTCGGCGGCGTCGGCGGGGCGGGGCGGAGCATCGAGGCGAAGAATCTTGGTAACCAGCTTGGTGACCGCGTCCTTGTTCGACGTTCCGCTGCCGGTCACGGCGGCTTTGACCTCGGACGGGGTGTGCAGCGCTACCGGGATGCCGCGCCGCGCGGCGGCGGCGATCACGACGCCGGACGCCTGCGCCACGCCCATGACGGTGCTGACATTGAGTTGGGAGAACACCCGCTCGACGGCGAGCACGTGCGGTTCGTACTGGTCCAGCCACTCGTCAATGGAAGTGGCGATCACGAGCAGGCGCTGGTCCAGGCTCTCCTGCGGAGAGGTTCCGACGACGCCGAACGCCACCATGGTGGCGCGGCGGTTCTTCTCGACATCCACAACGCCGATCCCGCAGCGGGTGAGGCCCGGGTCGACGCCGAGGACGCGAAGGGTCACTCGGCTTCCAGTGCGGCCTGCACTTCGTCACTGAGGTCGGCGTTGCTGTACACGTTCTGGACGTCATCGAGCTCTTCAAGGGCATCGACAAGCTTCAGGAATTTCTTGGCCGCCTCGAGGTCCAGCGGCACCTGCATGGAGGGCACGAATTCGGCCTCATCGGTGTCGTACTCAATTCCGGCTTCCTTGAGCGCATCCCGGATGGCCTGCAGGTCCGTCGGTTCGGAGTGGATCTCAAAGGTCTCGCCGTTGTCCTTGACTTCTTCGGCCCCGGCGTCGAGGACGGCCATGAGGATGTCGTCCTCACCCAGGCCGTTTTTCTGCAGCGAGACAACGCCCTTGCGGGAGAAGAGGTAGCTGACCGACCCGGGGTCGGCGATGGTCCCGCCGTTGCGGGAGATGGCGAGCCGGACCTCGGAGGCGGCACGGTTCTTATTGTCCGTAAGGCACTCGATCAACAGCGCGGAGCCCTGCGGGCCCCGGCATTCGTACATGATCTCGGTGTAGTCCACCACTTCGCCGGTGAGGCCGGCGCCGCGCTTAATGGCACGGTCAATGTTGTCCGCGGGGACCGAGGTCTTCTTGGCTTTGGTGACGGCGAGTTCCAGGCCGGGGTTGCCGGCGAGGTCCGGGCCGCCCATGCGTGCAGCGACTTCGATGTTTTTGATCAGCTTGGCGAACGACTTGGCCCTGCGGCTGTCGAGGATGGCCTTCTTATGCTTGGTCGTCGCCCATTTGGAGTGGCCTGACATGCTTTACGCTTCTCCTCTGATCATTCGAATAAACAATTCGTGCACGCGCTTCTCCCCCGTCACTTCCGGGTGGAAGGAGGTGGCCAGCAGCTTGCCGGAACGCACTGCAACAATTCTAGCCGTCCCTTCCAGCGCCCCGGGGTGGGAGACCCTGGCGGGCTCCACTTTGGCGAGCACCTCCACCCCGTCGCCGACGCGTTCCACCCATGGCCCGCGGATGAAGACGGCGTGCACCGGGGCCACCCCGTTCGCGGTGGCACTGAAGTCGAGTCCGCGGAAGTCAAGATCGGTCTCGAAGGACTCGCGCTGCCGGCCGAAGGCGTTCCGGCGCACGGTGATGTCCAGACCGCCGAACGTTTGTTGCGGGTTGCCGGCGAGGTCTTTCGCGGGGTCGGCGATTTCCTCGGCAAGGAGAATCATCCCGGCGCAGGAGCCGAAGACCGGCAGCCCGTCCTGGATATGCCTGCGCAGCGGTTCGCGAAGCCCGAAGGCCCGGGACAGTTTATCGATGGTGGTGGATTCGCCGCCGGGGATCACGAGGCCGTCGAGGCCGTCGAGCTCAGCGGGCCGGCGGACACCGATGCCCGTGGCGCCTGCGTCTTCCATCGCGTGCAGGTGTTCGCGGAAATCGCCCTGAAGTGCCAGAACGCCAATTCGCAGGCCTGTTCCCGCGCGGGAAGGGGGCACAGAAGTGGGGTTGGTCATCCGAACAGCATAGTGGCCGGAAAGCCCCCCGCGCCGCGGCCCTGCGCCGCTTCCCTGCCGTCGCTGGGATATATTACAAAGCATGTTTTACTTCAGCGTTCCGCTCGGCAAGCTCGTCCGCCGGGTCTCCCGGCTCAGGGGCGGAGGCTCAGCCCTCCCCGGGCTCGTCGTCGAAAGAATCGATCCCGGGTTCATGCGCAGGACGCTGTCCACCGTGCCGCACGGTGTGGCCGTCGTGAGCGGCACGAACGGCAAGACGACCACCACCAAGATGGTGGTGGAACTGCTGGAGAGCCAGGGCCTGAAGGTTTTCACCAACCGCACCGGCAGCAATTTCACCCGTGGTGTGGCCGCTGCGCTGATCGGCGAGGTGGACTGGCGGGGCAGGCTCGACGCCGACGTCGCGGTCCTGGAACTGGACGAGGCCCACGCGGTGCACTTCGTCAACCAGGTGCCGCCACGCTACAGCCTGCTGCTCAATGTCCTGCGCGACCAGCTGGACCGCTTTGGCGAGATCGACAAGACCGCGCAGCTGCTCCAGCACATCGCCGCCAAAACCACCGGCACTGTGGTGTTGAACCGGGAGGACCCGCGCGTCGCCCGAATCGCGGAATCGCTCAAAACAGCCGCCCTCACACGTCCCGGCGTCCTCTACTTCGGTCTGGACGATTCGCTGCTGAGCACGTTCCCGAACGACGACGAGATGCGGGCGGCTCCCGGCAGCCCGGTGCCGCTGGCTCCCGCCAAGCCGCACGCCGACGTCGTGCTCCGCCGGGTTGGTGCAGCGGACGCGGACTTCGAGTACGACGGCGTCACGGCTACCACGGCGATGAAGCTCCGCGGCGTCTACAACATCTTCAATGCGGCTGCAGCGCTCACGTTGGCGCGGGCCATTGCAGTGAAGGACACAGTCCCAGGGGAAACGGCTGCCGCGGACAATGCGGGACTGCTGAAGGCACTGTCCCAGGTGGCGCCGGCCTTCGGCCGCGGCGAAAGCCTGGTGGTCGACGGCTTGCCACTGGATCTTGTGCTGGTTAAGAACCCCAGCGGCTTCCGCCTCGGGCTGAAGTCCTTTCCGGCCGAGGGCTACGCCACCATGATCGCCATCAATGACAACTACGCCGACGGCCGGGACATGTCCTGGCTCTGGGACGTGGAGTTCGACACCCTCCGCGCAGTCGGCGTAGAGCAGCTGAGCGGCTCCCGCGCCTACGACATGGCCCTCCGCCTGCAGTACGACGACGTCCCGATCCGCGCCGTGGACACCGAGATCGCACCGGCGCTGGCCGCCTTCATCAGCGGCGCCAACGACAAGCCCAAGCGGATTTTCTGCACCTACACAGCGATGCTGGCAATCCGCCGTGAACTGTCCAAAATCACCACAGTGGAGGTGGTCTCTTGACCCCCCAGTCCCCCGCCGGCGAACCGCAGTTATCCTTCGGCCACGAGCTCCCGCCCGAGGAAGCCCCGGCACCGGGCAAGGGCGCGATCCGGGTCCTGCAGCTGTACCCGCGCGATATGAACATCTACGGCGACTGGGGCAACGCCCTGGTGCTGGCACAGCGGCTGCGCTGGCACGGCTACACCCCGGAACTGCTCGAATACAACGTCGGCGACGAGTTCCCGGCGGACATCGACCTGATCGTTGGCGGCGGCGGACAGGACAGCGGCCAACTCGTCATCCAGGATGACCTGCTCTCGCGCGGGCCCGTGCTCAAGGAACTGGCCGAGGACGGCACACCGATGCTGGTGATCTGCGGGCTCTACCAGCTGTTCGGAAAGTTCTTCAAAACCCGGACGGGCTCCGTCATTCCGGGGATCGGCGTCCTGGACGTGGAAACCCACGGCACTGACGAACGGCTCATTGGCAACGTCGCGGTGTCCTCCCCCGAGTTCGGCACCGTTCTGGGGTACGAGAACCACAGCGGGCAGACCACCCTCGGGGCGGGCCTCGCACCCCTGGGGTCCACCGCCAAGGGCACCGGCAACAACAGCAGTGACGGCCAGGAGGGTGCCCGCTACCGGAACATTGTGGCGAGCTACCTGCACGGTTCCCTTCTTCCGAAAAACCCTGCCCTGGCGGACTTCCTCATCCGGACCGCCGTCGAACGCAAGTACGGCAGCTTTTCCCCGGGTGCCCCGGATGACTCTTACGCGGCCCTCGCCCGGGATCACGCCGCCCGCCGCCCGCGCTGACGGCCAAGGCGCGGTGCGGGGTATCCGGGTAGCATGGGTCTCGCGCGCCGCCCCCCGCGGTCTGTCGCATAACCGTCGCTCGAAATGGAGTCCGCCTTGGTTGCCGATCCAGATCCGGAACTGGTTTTCGCCATCCCGGGCGACCTCTCAGCGCCCACCGGCGGCTACGCCTACGATCGCAGCCTCCTGGCGCACCTGCCTGGCTCCGGCATCCGGGTGCAGCACCTTCAGCTCCCGGGCTCGTGGCCGACTCCCACGGCAGCTGACGTTGAACGCACCAGTGGCCTCCTCGGGTCGCTTCACCACCGGGCCACCGTCCTGGTGGACGGTCTGGCGTTCGGTGCGTTCCCGGATACGCTGCTCGAGAGGTTGGGACAGGGGACCGGCCATCGGATCGTGGCCCTCGTCCACCACCCGCTGGCACTGGAATCCGGGCTCCAGGAGGACGAACGCCGGTTGCTTGAGACAACCGAGCGCCACGCCCTGGCATGGGCAGCGCACGTGATTGCCACCAGCGCGATGACAGCCCGGACGCTGACCCGCGACTACGGCGTCCCGGCCGGAAAGATCACGGTCGCCCGTCCGGGGACGCTGCCAGCGCGCCGCGCTGAAGGTTCCGGCCGCACACGCGGGGCGGAACTGTTCTGCGTCGGATCAGTCTCCCCGCGCAAGGCCTATGGCGTCCTTGCTGTGGCACTTTCCCAGCTGACTGATCTGGACTGGCACCTCACCATCGCCGGTGAGACGCACCGGGACCCGGTCGAGCACACCCGCGTAGCAGCCCTCGTCGGGACCCACGGCCTTGCCGGGCGGGTCACTTTTGCCGGTGTCCTGACGGCAGATGAGCTCGACGCCGCCTACCATTCCAGCGACCTCTTCCTGATGCCCTCCCTCTATGAGGGCTACGGCATGGCATTGGCCGAGGCCATGTCCCACGGCCTGCCGATTATCTGCACCACCGGCGGAGCCGCCGCCGAGACCGTGCCGGACGAAGCGGCCGTCAAGGTTCCGCCCGGTGACCCGCTCGCCCTCGGCACCGCCGTCCGTCAGCTTTTGACCAGTCCGCAGCAACTCGCCGGCCTTGGGGAGCGGTCCTGGACGGCAGGGCGGACTCTTCCGGCCTGGTCCGACACCGCCGGCAGGGTCGCTGACGCCGTGCGCGCCGTAGCCCGATTGCTCCCGGAGCACGCGGCATGAGCGGCTTCAGCCCGGAGTGGCTGGCTCTGCGCGAACCGGCCGACCACCAGGCCCGGGACGCGAATCTGGAACAGCGGATGGCTGCCCACTTCGCGGCATGCACTCACGTCAGCGTGGTGGATCTGGGCTGCGGTTCCGGGTCCAATCTGCGGGGCACCGCGAAGTTCCTGCCGGACCACCAGTCCTGGCGGCTGGTGGACTACGACGCGCAGCTGCTGGCTTTGGCCCGGCACCGCCTGGTCGAGTGGGCTGACGAGAGCCGGACCGAGGGCACCCTCCTCCGGCTGCGCAAGGACCATAAGCACGTCAACGTGAGCTTCGTCGAGGCTGACCTCACCCGTGAGCTGGCGCAAATGCTGACGCCGGCGCCTGATCTGGTCACGGCCGCGGCACTGTTCGACCTGGTTTCGGAGCCGTGGCTGGAGCTGTTCACGGCCGCCCTCGGCGCGGCCGGGCTGCCGCTCTACACTGTCCTGAGCTACGACGGCCGGCAGGAATGGCAGCCACCCCACCAGCAGGACGGGCGTGTGCTTCGCGCGTTCAACGGCCACCAGCAGTGGGACAAAGGCTTCGGTCCTGCTACCGGCCCGCGCGCCGCGGCTGTGCTGTCCGGGCTGCTCGAGGCGCGCGGTTACGCCGTGCACACCGCCGGCTCGCCCTGGCTGCTCGGACCGGACGATCCGGATCTCCGGCACGAACTCGCCACCGGCATCGCCGCAGCCGCTGTGGAGACACAGGAGCTGACACCGGAAGAAGCCGACGGCTGGCTGGCCGCCCGCCGGGAGCCGGGCCAGGCCATGATCGGCCACACCGACATTTTCGCCACGCCCTAGCCTTAGCGCCGTTCAGCCAGGACCTATGAACGCGAGGACGTCCCGGGCTATGCGGCTGCTTGAGGCTGCCCGGACATGGCCCTTGCCCTCGTACCAGATGAGGGTGCAGTCCGGAATGAGCCCGGCTGTTTCCCGGGCAATTTCGCGGGGAAAGAACTGGTCCGACCCGCCGCAGATCAGCAGCACTGGCCGCCGGATCAACGGCAGGACGTCCCGGGAGTCGAAGGACACTTCGCCCTGGACCTCGGTGAGGACATCCTGGGAGGGATAGTCCCGTCCGCTGAGGAGCCAGCGCCTGATAGCCGGTCCCATGAGGCGCCGGAGCCACATCATGCCCCGGCCCGGAAGCAGGTATTCGGCGAGGACAGTTCCCGCACGGCCCGTATCTCCCGTGGCCAGGGCCTGCGCCATCCGCGAATCCACGTCCTTGCCCCAGTCGCTCAACTCCGCAGCGGCCACCACCATGGCCAGGTGGCCGAACGAGTCGGGGTGCCGCGCCGCCAGGTACTGGGCGATCATTCCGCCGAATGACTCCGCCACGACAATGTCCACGCGCCCGCCGAACTCCCCGGCGATAAGCTCTGCGTAATCGTCCGCCATGTCCGCGACTGTGTGCTCCGGTGGCATGCCCCGGCGGCGGGTGACGATCCAGACCGTGTATCCGGCCGAACAAAGAGGCTCAAACTGCCGGCGGATGGCCCGGCGCAGGATCCCCTGCGGCACGGTGCTGCCCGGCCCGCCCGGGATGAAGAGGAGGGTCTTCATCCCGCTGCCCAGGCTCAGATATTCCATCCCGTTGGAAAAGGTTCCGTTCCGGGTTCCCTTGCCCGCCACCGCTGTTCTGCCCACGAAAGCCTCCTGTTCCGTTCCGCCGGGTCCTAGGGTTCCTTGCTGATGAGCAGTTCGTGGGCACCGGCAGCCGCTGCTCCCATCGATTCGACGACGGTCTGGGTCCGCCGGTGGGTGGCCGCGTCCGCCGCAGCACCATTGCAGGATCCTTGCGGGGCGTCGGAGGCGGCAGAGCACCAGCGGTAAGGTCCACGGACCATCACCGACGGCGCCCACGCAAGATCGGAGGCGGTCCATTTACCGGCAGCATCCTGGCTGAACTGCGCCCGGACCAGGAGGCCCTCATTGTTCACCGCATAGTTCGGCGAGAGTTCGGTGATGGCGTTGCCCAGGCCGTAGGCAATCCACGTTCCCTTGTACTGCTCGATGGGGAGAACTGAGTGCGTGTGGTGGCCATAGATCAAAGTGAACTCGCCGCTGTCCGCCAGGGCATGGGCGACAGTACGCTGTTCGGCGTTGGGCACACTTGAATACTCCTCACCGGCGTGCAGGGCGCCCAGCACGATGTCGGCGCCCAGGTCGCGGGCCTTCTTCGCTTTGGCGATCATCACGTCGGGGTCGAGCATGTCCACTTGCCAGGCGGCCTCGGGGACTTGACCATTCAGGCCGTACGTCGCATCGATCACGGCGATCCTGGCTGCGGCGGTCTGCAGGATCAGGATGCCCTGCGAGTCGGCCTCGCTCCGGTAGGAACCGGTGTGCTGCAGCCCGGCCGCGTCGAGGGCATCCAGCGTGCGGACCAGACCGGCGGTGCCGCGGTCCACGGTGTGATTGCTCGCGGTGGTGCAGGCCTGGTACCCCACCTGCTGGGCCGCCGGAATGATCTGCGGCGGAACGTTGAACGAGGGATACGCGGAGAAGGGTCCTGTGGGGCCTGCCACGGGTGTTTCGAGGTGGCAGAGGGCGAGGTCGCTCTTCTCGATGTACGGGCGCTGGCCCTCGAGGATCGGCCCGAAATCGAGGCCTTTGGCGCCGTTCGCCAGGGCGTCGGCGCGCGCCTGTTCCCAGAGTTGGGCGTTAACCAGCATGTCGCCGGTGACCAGCACCGAGGTGCAACGGACGGCCGTGCAGGCTAGCCCCTTACCCGGCGTCGGCGTGACCGACGGCGTCGGCGTGCCCGACGACGGTGTGCCCGACGGGAACGCGGCCGGATCGCTTCCCGGCGGGCTCCCCGGTGGCGGGGCCGCCGTCGCCGCCGCTGGCGAACCGGGACTGCTTCCGCCGGCTGCCGGGGAGCTTGCCCCGCCACCGCCTGACTGGACACCGATGCCGCAGGAGGCCACAGAAGCCATGAGGGACACGGCTGCGGCTGCGGTGAGCAGCCGGCCGCGTCTCCGGGGTGTGATGGTCCGCATGGCGCCCATCCTACGGGGGCAACGGCTCGAACACGCCTGGTAAACCGTTGAGACTGCTCCCATTACATGAAAGAGTTATTTCATGACCAATCCCCTGATGAGTCCTAGTCCCCTGCCCTTCGGTCTGCCGCCGTTTGCGGACATCACCGACGATCACTATGCCGAAGCCGTGGAAGCGGGCCTCGCGGGTCAGCTCGAGGAAATCCAAGCCATCGTGGACACCGCCGAACCTGCGACGTTTGAAAACACGGCCTTGGCCATGGAGCGGTCCGGGCAGCTTCTGCAACGCGCCGCGGCGTCGTTCTTCACTCTCGTGTCAGCCGACGCCACCGACGCGATCCGAGACCTCGAGACCACGCTGTCGCCACGCTTCTCTGCCCACCAGGACGCCGTGTACCTCAACCGGGGTCTGTTCGAACGGTTCTCAGCCATTAACGTGGACCAGCTCGATGCCGAATCGGCGCGCCTCGTGGACGAATACCTGAAGGAATTCCGCCAATCCGGCATACAGCTCGACGCCGCAGGCCAGGACCGGCTGAGGGCCGTCAACGCCGAGCTGTCCCGCCTCGGCACGGATTTCGGCCAGCGGGTGAAGGAAGCCATGAAGTCCGCCGCGCTGCTCCTGGACGACGCCGCCGAGCTGGCGGGACTCCCTGCCGACGACGTCGCCAGCGCCGCGGAAGCTGCCCGCGTCGCCGGGCACGAGGGCAAGTATCTGCTGACCCTGATCCAGCCCAGCAACCAGCCCGCCCTGGCCGCCCTGGCTAACCGGGAGGTCCGCCGGCGGCTTTACGAGGCCTCCATCGGCCGCGGCAGCAGTGGCGGCGCCCTCGATGTCCGGGACCTGGTCCTGGAGACGGTGCGGCTCCGCGCCGAGAAGGCCTCCCTGCTGGGCTTCACCAATTACGCCGAACTCGTGGTGGACCAGCAGACCGCCCCGGACTTCGCGGCCGTGCAGACCATGATGAACCGGCTCGCTCCGGCTGCGGTCCGCAACGCCGATGCCGAGGCGGAGGCCCTGGCCGGGGTCGCCGGGCATCCGCTCGAAGCCTGGGACTGGGCTTACTACTCCGCGAAGGTCAAGCGCGAACGCTACGCCGTGGACGAGCAGGCACTGCGCCCATACTTTGAGCTGGACCGGGTGCTCAAGGACGGCGTGTTTTTCGCCGCCAACACGCTGTACGGCGTCACCTTTTCCGAACGCAGCGACCTCGCCGGCTACCACCCCGATGTCCGCGTCTGGGAGGTCCGCAATGCGGACGGCACCGAACTCGGGCTGTTCCTGGGCGATTACTACACCCGGGAGTCCAAGCGCGGCGGGGCCTGGATGAACTCCCTCGTGGAACAATCCGGGCTGCTTAACACCCGTCCGGTGGTGATCAACAACCTGAACATCTCCAAACCGCCCGCCGGCGAACCCACGTTGTTGACCCTCGATGAGCTCCGCACCACCTTTCATGAGTTTGGCCACGCCCTCCACGGGTTGTTCTCCTCCGTCACGTACCCGCGGTTCGCCGGAACGTCAGTGCCGCGGGACTTCGTGGAATACCCCTCGCAGGTCAACGAAATGTGGATCATGTGGCCGGAAGTCCTGGCCAACTACGCCCGACACCACGCCACCGGCGAGGCATTGCCGCAGACGGTCGTGGACAAGCTTGACGCCGCGCAGCTGTGGGGCGAAGGGTTCGGGACCACCGAGTACCTGGGCGCGGCCCTGCTGGACCTTGCCTGGCACGTGCTTGACGGCACCGAGGTCCCCGCGGATGTCCTTGAGTTCGAGGCGAAGGCGCTGGCCGCCGCCGGGGTGGCCCACCACCTCATCCCGCCGCGCTACCGCACCGGCTACTTCCAGCACATCTTTGCCGGTGCCGGTTACGCCGCAGGCTACTACTCCTACATCTGGAGCGAAGTACTCGACGCCGAGACGGTGGAGTGGTTCAAGGAGAACGGCGGACTCACCCGGGCCAACGGCGAGTTCTTCCGCGCCGAGCTGCTCTCCCGGGGCAACAGCCGCGACCCCCTGGATTCCTTCCGCGCGTTCCGCGGCCGCGACGCCGAGCTGGAACCGCTCCTGAAACGCCGCGGCCTTAACTGATTAAAAAGCAAACGACGACGGCGGGTCACCTCAGAAAGGTAACCCGCCGTCGTCGATCGATCAGGAGCACACGGCGAAGGGCGGTGTGATCCGGCAGAGTGCGTAAAAGGGGCCCCTCGCCCCGAGCAGCCTCTTAGCTGCCAACAAGGCGCGGGGAATAGCACGCAGAGGATCAGCGCCGTCCGGCGCCCTCAAAGGCCCGAATTACCAGCCGCGCTCGGCGAGGCGGTGGGGCTGCGGGATTTCGTCCACGTTGATGCCGACCATGGCCTCACCCAAGCCGCGGGAGGCCTTGGCGATCTCTTCCGGATCATCGAAGAAGGTGGTGGCCTTCACGACGGCGGCTGCCCGCTGGGCCGGGTTACCGGACTTGAAGATACCGGAGCCGACGAAGACGCCGTCGGCGCCGAGCTGCATCATCATCGCGGCGTCGGCCGGGGTGGCGATGCCGCCGGCGGTGAACAGCACCACCGGGAGCTTGCCGGTGGCGGCAACTTCCTTGACCAGTTCGTACGGGGCCTGCAGTTCCTTGGCGGCGACGTAGAGTTCGTCCTCTGCCATTCCCGCCAGCCTTTTGATCTCGGAGCGGATCTGGCGCATGTGCGTGGTGGCGTTGGAGACATCGCCTGTGCCGGCCTCACCCTTGGAGCGGATCATCGCCGCGCCCTCGTTGATGCGGCGCAGGGCCTCACCGAGGTTCGTGGCACCGCAGACGAAGGGAATCGTGAAGTTCCACTTGTCGATGTGGTTGGCGTAGTCGGCCGGGGTCAGGACCTCGGACTCGTCGATGTAGTCCACCCCGAGGGTCTGGATGACCTGCGCCTCGACAAAGTGCCCGATCCGGACCTTGGCCATGACCGGGATGGACACGGCAGCGATGATCGCCTCGATCATGTCCGGGTCGGACATGCGGGACACGCCGCCCTGGGCGCGGATGTCGGCGGGGACGCGTTCGAGCGCCATGACTGCCACGGCACCGGCGTCCTCGGCGATGAGGGCCTGCTCGACGTTGACGACGTCCATGATGACGCCGCCCTTGAGCATCTCCGCCATGCCGCGTTTGACGCGGTTGCTGCCCGTAACGCTCTGGGCGGATGCGCCGGCTTCGCTGCTTACATCAGGTGTAGACACAAAAACCCCTATGGGTAGATAGATGACCTCGCCGGGACGCGGACGGCACACAAAGGCCGCTTCGCACGCACCGGATTACCGGATCCATTGGCCGGTAGTGCTAATACTAGTCCCCCGATGTGCCCGGCAGAATTCCGGTTACACCCGTGCGGCCTGCCGCAAACTGCGCGTTCAGGCGGCCTGTTCCGTGGCGGAGCCTTCGGGCTCCTCGAGGGACTGGCGGTGCACCGCGATGATCCGCTGGATGACCGTCACGAGGCTCGCGGCGGCCAGGAGGCACAGCGTCACCAGGAGCACCACGGAGGGCAGGCCCAGCCCGGTGAAGCCGGTGACCACCAGGACCGATACCAGCCGTTCGGCACGCTCGGCGATGCCCACATTGGCGGAGAATCCCAGGGCCTCTGCTTTGGCGCGGGCGTAGGAGACCACCATGCCCAGCACCAGGCAGACGATGGCGGCGATCGCGATGGGAGTATTCGCTCCTCCGGTGAAGAACCAGACAGCGACGCCGGCGAACAGCGCGCCGTCGGCGACCCGGTCCAGGGTGGAGTCCAGGAAGTTTCCCCAGCGCCCGCCGGTCTTCTGCATCCGCGCCATGATGCCGTCGAGGACGTCGGAGAAGATGAACGCGGTGATGAAGAGGGTGCCCCACCAAAGCTGGCCCAGAGGGTAGAACACCAGGGCGCCGACCACGACGCCGAGCGTTCCAACGATGGTTACGGCGTCCGGGGAGACACCGATCCGAAGCAGCCACCGCGCCAGCGGCGAGAACAGCGCGGTGAAGAATCCACGTGCGTGCCTATTCAGCATCCGTCTCCCCGGCGGTCGCCTGCCCCGCGTCGTTGGCCTGCGGCCAGGCTTCCGCCACCTGCTGACGTACCTCGCCCAGCGTCTGGGTGATGGCCTTGGTCTGGGCGATGATCGGGAAGAAGTTCCCGTCGCCACCCCAGCGCGGCACCACGTGCTGGTGCAGGTGCCCCGCAATCCCAGCGCCGCCGGTCACCCCCTGGTTCATGCCAAGGTTGAAACCGGTGGGGTTGGCGACCTTGCGCAGCACGCGCATGGCTGTCTGGGTGAGCTCGGCAAACTCCGCTGTCTCGTCCACTGTCAGGTCGGTGTAGTCAGGGATGTGCCGGTAGGGGCAGACCAGCAGGTGGCCCGGGTTGTACGGAAAGAGATTGAGCACCACGTAGCTGGTCCGTCCGCGGTAGACGATCAACGAATCGTCATCCCCGCGGTCCGGTGCCACGCAGAACGGGCAGTCCCCGGCGTCGAACTGGTTTTGCCCGCCCTTGATGTAGGCCATGCGGTGCGGAGTCCACAGCCGCTGGAAGGCGTCCGGCACCCCGGCCAGGCCAAAGTCGTCTCTCACGCCGTCGTCCCCCGGATACTCCGGAGCGGCTCCTGGGTTTTCTTGCATGCCCGGTACTGTCCTGTCCGCTAGCTGGTCCGGTTGCGGACGGCGTCGACGATCCTCTGGACGGCCTCGGCCACCGGCACGCCGTTGTCCTGGCTGCCGTCACGAAAGCGGAAGGACACGGCGCCGGCTTCGGCGTCATCGCCCCCGGCAATCAGCACGAAGGGGATCTTGTCCTTGGAGGCGGTGCGGATCTTCTTCGGGAAACGGTCCGAGGAGATGTCCACCTCCGCCCGGATGCCCGCGGCCTTCAGCTGGCCGACGACGTCGAACATGTAGTCGTTGAACGCCTCCGCCACCGGAATGCCGACCACCTGCACGGGGGCCAGCCAGGCCGGGAAAGCGCCGGCGTAGTGCTCGGTCAGGACGCCCATGAAGCGTTCGATCGATCCGAACAGGGCGCGGTGGATCATGACCGGCCGCTGGCGGGTCCCGTCGGCGGCCTGGAACTCAAGTTCGAAGCGCTCGGGCAGGTTGAAGTCGAGCTGGATGGTGGACATCTGCCAGGTCCGGCCGATCGCGTCGCGCGCCTGCACCGAGATCTTCGGACCGTAGAACGCGGCTCCGCCCGGATCCGGGACCAGATCCAGGCCGGATTCCTCCGCGACCTCGGCGAGGGTCTGGGTGGCTTCCGCCCAGATCTCGTCCGAGCCCACGGACTTTTCCGGGTCCTTGGTGGAGAGCTCCAGGTAGAAGTCGTTCAGGCCGTAGTCCTTGAGCAGCGCGAGCACAAAGTTGAGCGTCTTGGTGAGCTCGTCCTTCATCTGCTCGCGGGTGCAGTAGATGTGGGCGTCGTCCTGGGTCATGCCGCGCACCCGGGTGAGGCCGTGGACAACGCCGGACTTTTCGTACCGGTAGACCGAGCCGAACTCGAAGAGTCGCAGCGGCAGTTCGCGGTAGGACCGGCCGCGTGAGCGGAAGATCAGGTTGTGCATGGGGCAGTTCATCGGCTTCAGGTAATAGTCCTGGCCGGGCTTGCGGACGGTGCCGTCCTCGTTGAGTTCCGCATCGATGTGCATCGGGGGGAACATGCCCTCCCGGTACCAGTCCAGGTGGCCGGAGACCTCGTAGAGGTGGCCCTTGGTGATGTGCGGGGTGTAGACGAACTCGTAGCCGGCGTCGACGTGCCGCTGGCGGGAGTAGTCCTCCATCGCCTTGCGGATGATGCCGCCCTTGGGGTGGAACACCGGCAGCCCGGAGCCCAGCTCGTCCGGGAAGGAGAACAGGTCCAGTTCCGCGCCAAGCTTGCGGTGGTCGCGGCGCTCGGCCTCGGCAATCCGCTCCTGGTAGGCCTTGAGTGCTTCCTTGGTGGGCCAGGCGGTGCCGTAGATGCGCTGCAGCTGCTTGTTCTTCTCACTGCCGCGCCAGTACGCCGCGGAGGAGCGGGTAAGCGCGAAGGCGTTGGAGATCAGCTTGGTGTTGGGCAGGTGCGGGCCGCGGCACAGGTCGCACCAGACGGCCGTGCCTTCCTTGCGCTCCACGTTGTCGTAGATGCTTAGCTCGCCGCCGCCCACCTCGACACTGGAGCCGTCGGCGTCGGAGCCGGCGCCCTTGAGGCCGATCAGTTCGAGCTTGTACGGCTCATCCTTCATCGCCTCGCGGGCCTCGTCCTCGGAGACGACCCGGCGGACGAACTTCTGGTTCTGGTTGATGATCTTCTGCATCATCTTTTCGAGCGCCTTCAGGTCTTCAGGCGTGAACGGCTCCTCGACATCGAAGTCGAAGTAGAAACCGTCGGTGATGTACGGGCCGATGCCGAGCTTGGCGTCGGGACGCAGTTGCTGCACGGCCTGGGCCATGACGTGCGCGGTGGAGTGGCGCAAAACGTTCAGGCCGTCCGGGGAGTCGATGGTCACGCCCTCGACGGTGGCGTCCTCAGGAAGCGGCTGGTCCAGGTCCTTGAGCTCTCCGTTGACGCGGGCCACCACGACGTCCCGGCGCTCAAAAAAGAGTTCCGCGCCGGTGGTCCCGGTAGCCACCTTGGTCTCTTCGCCATCGACGAGAAGGGTGATCTGCTGGGCATCTGACACGGGTGTCTCCTATTCAAAGTTTTAGGCTTCGTAGCTTGTGGCGTACGGGGACCACAGCCAGCCTCGTCCATGCTATCGGTTTCTGAAGTGGCCAACCAACGCGCCGCTCAGCCACCAAACCCGGTAATGGCGAGGTTTCGCCTGATCCCGTCCAACGCTCCGGGCGGCTGAGGTTCCTGGTGGGCCGGGGTTCCTGAGGCCGGTACCGGGAACGGCAGGGTATCGGTGCGGCTCAGATCCCAGGCCATGGTGGCGCTGATGCTGATCCCCCGCGGGCCGGTCCGGCGGGTGGTGCCCCGGATCAGCAGCAGCCGGGTGCTGAACAGCAACGGACCGGCCTGTTCCTGGGCCTCATGGAAGAAGACCGAGTCAACACAGCCCGTGCCGTCGTCGATGCTGATGAACACCACGCGGCGGCCTCCGCGCATAGGCGGAGTCTGGGTGGCCACCCTGACGCCTGCGACCAGCACTTCGGTGCCGTTGCGCAATTTCAACAACTTGTCCGCGGTGGTGACGCCGAGCCGGTCCAGCAAAGGCTTGTGACTGGCCATGAGGTGGTCGCTGACATCCACGGCCATCAAGTCCAGCTCTGCGCGGACCGTATCGACCAGCGTGGGTGCAGGCAGCCCGCCCTTGAGATTCTTGAGCTCCACATCCCCCAGCGGCAGCGACAACTGCCCCTCGATCACATCGATGCCCTTGCGCTGCGGTCGGCTCTGCAGGGTTTGCAGGTGATGGACCAGGTCGGCACGGTTGGCGGTTACACCGGAGGCCCGGTGCAGGGAATCGAAGGCCCCGAGCTGCGCCAGCCGCTGGATACTGGGTTTGCTCAGCCGGGACCTGGCCCGCAGGTCTGCCAGCGAGTCAAAGGGCTGTCCCGCCACGATCCGTTTCAGCTCCGCAGCGGAGAGCCCGTAAATGCCGTTCAGGCTTAACCGGATCCCCAGTTTTCCGCGGTCCGGGCCGGTGTCCACCCGTTCCACCCGGTATTCGCCATGGCTGCGGTTGATGTCCAGGGGCAGGATGGGGATGCCGAGCCGCCGGGCCTCAGCGACCAGGAGCCGCTTGGGATACATCCCGGGGTCGTGTTCCCACAGGCCGGCGAGGAAAGCCTCCGGATGGTGGGTCTTGAGCCACGCTGACTGGTAGGTGGGCACGGCAAAGGCGGCGCCGTGGGCTTTGCAGAATCCGAAGCTGCCGAAGGCCTTCAGCGTTCCCCAGACTTTATCCACCACTGCCGGGCTGTATCCCCGTGACCTGGCTTCCTTCCGGAAAAACTCCTCCACCTGGCCTTCAAGCTTGTCGTTGCCGAGGGCCCGGCGGAATTCATCGGCCCGCGCCAGCCCGCAATGGGTCATCACGTGGAAGGTCTTGAGGATCTGCTCATGGAAGACAGTGACACCGTGCGTCTCCTCCAGCACGGGTTTGAGGTCCGGGTGCGGATAAACCTCGGGGGCAAAGCCGTGCCGGTGTTCCAGGAAGGGCCGGACCATGTCTGACTTCATCGGGCCGGGCCGGAACAGCGAGATATCGATGATGAGGTCGTTGAATTCCCGGGGCGCCAGTTTGCCAATCAGCTCCCGCTGCCCGGGGGATTCGATCTGGAAGCAGCCCAGGGTGTGGGTGCTCCGGATCAGCTCATATGTGGGTTCGTCGTCGAGGGGCACGGCGTTGAGGTCTATCTGTCCGTCCTCGGCGATGTAGTCAGGTCCTGTGCCGTCCGGTCCTGCCGGGTGGGCTCCGGCAGCCACTACCTGGGCTTTGGAGGGATGCAGCCGGATCACCTCACGGACCGCGAAGGCCATGGCGCTTTGCATCCGGACACCCAGGACATCGAGTTTGAGCATGCCCATCGGGTCCATGTCGTGTTTGTCGAACTGGCTCATCGGCAGGCCCACGCCGCTGGGTTGGACGGGCGTACGGTCCAGCAAGGTGGCATCCCCCAGGATCACTCCGCAGGGATGCATCGAGATATGGCGCGGCAGCCGGTCCAGGCGTTCGGTGAGGTCCACCAGCAGATCCAGCTGCTGGTTTTCGGCGAAGTCCCGCTGCTCCACCCGGCCGGCGAATTCCTTCAGTTCGGGCTTCTCCTCGAGTGCTTCACGGAAGTTCCGGGCCGAGAAACGCCACAGCTGTTTGGCGATATCCCCGATCTCGCCTTCCTCCATGCCCAGGGCCAGGCCGGCGTCGCGCACGGCACCGCGAGCGCGGTAGCCGTTCTGCATGCTCATGAGCGTGACGCGTTCGGAGCCGAAGCGCTCAAAAATCTTCCGGTACACGTTGTGCCGTTCGGCGCTTTCGACGTCGATGTCGATGTCCGGCAGCGTGGCACGGTCGCGGGAGAGGAACCGTTCGAAAATGAGGTCGTGCTGCAGCGGGTTCACCTGGCTGACGTCGATCAGGTAGTTGACCAGGCTCGAGGCCCCCGACCCCCGGGCCGCGGCGCGGACCCCCATGTCCTGGATCATCCGGGAGACTTCGGCCACGGTCAGGAAGTAGGCGGCGAAGCCCAGGCTGTCGATGATCCGCAGTTCGTGGTCCAGCCGCCCGCGCAGTTCCTCGGCAGGTTTGCCGGTGATCCCCGGGAACCGCCTGCTGATGCCGGCGTCGCAGCGCTGGGTGAGTTCGGCGAGGGGATCCCCGGTGATACCGATGACGGCGGCTTCCGGGACCACCGGTTGTTTCCATCCCATGTCCGCTACCGGGTCCATTCGGCAGCGGTCCGCGAGCGCCGCGGTTTGCGCCATGAGGTGTTTGAGATCCGCGGCGCCGTATCCGGCGGCGTGCATGACCTCCTTGCCCAGCTGGAGCATCTGCGCCGAGGATTTAAGCCAGCCCTGCCCGTTCGGCTGGAGCAGCGGGGCGGCGTTAAGTTCGGGGAGCGATTTCAGGGTGCGGGCGGAGTCCAAGACGTCAGCGGTTGCTGCCCCGTCCTCGGCGACATACCGCACGGCGTTGCTCAGAACGGCGGGAACGTTGTGTTCGGCGGCGAGTTTAAGCATCCGTACCGCATGGGCGGTGCTGAGCGGCTCCCCCGGCGGGCTGAGCTGGCTGACCACCTCCGCGGAAATCGTTCCCGGCGGCATGGCATCGAGCCAGCGTTTGAAAAGGGTGCGGGGGCGCAGGTAGCGCCTGCCGCCCATGGAGCGCCCGACGTCGGAGTCGGGGCCGATCAGCACCGTCAGCACCGGCTGGAGGGATTCCGGGTGCAGGGTGCGGGAAGCCAGTTCGGCGCGTGTCACGGCCACGGGCACGGCTCCCCCGGCTTTACCCGTGGTGCGGGCATGCGCGTCGGAGATCAGCCGGCACAGTGCCCGGTAGCCGGCGCCGTTGTTGTGCCCATGGGCCAGCACCACGACGCGCCCGCCCACCTGGGTGCGGTGGTCGCCGTCGTCGTCAAAGACTGCCAGGTCCACCCCGACAATCGGGTCCAGACCCGCTGCCATGCAGGCCTTCAGGTGCTTGATGGTTCCGTAGAGACCGTCCCGGTCCGTGCAGGCAAGTGCTGTCGCCCCGTCCGCCGCGGCGGCGGCTGCCAGCTCCTCGGGCCACGACACTCCGTAGTGGGCGCTGAAGGCGGTGGAAACATGAAGATGGGTGAAGCTCACGCCGATTCGGGCTTCCGGAAGGAAAGCAGGGCGTCATGGATCCGCACCAGGCGCCAGCGTCCGCTGCCCACATGCCGGGACAGGTCAAGGGTGAGGCTTTCCGTGTCCCTTGAAGCGGCAGGGCGTACCTGCACCCGCCAGATCTCATGGTCAACCAGTCCCGGCCCGCTTCCCAGGGGTGCGCGCTGTTCTTCCGCCCACCATTGGCGGCGCTCATACCAGCGGACCGGTTCGGCGCAGACGGTGTAGTCCCTGCCGTTCCAGGCGAGCCGCAGGGGCTGGCCTGCGGGGGTGCAGGCAACGTCCACCGACTCACTGAACATGCCCATCGCGCCTCCCGGACCACACCCTTGAAAAGCCAGCTGCATCTAAGTAAGCGGCAATATTCGAATATATATTCGAACAACGTCAGTCTACGACGGTGCCGCCGCAAAACCTAGATCAGGGGTGGACGGACGCAAGGCCAGGTAGCAGGATTGAGCCATGAGCTCCCACAACGCACTCCTGAAGCACGTAAGCATCGCCGCCGAGGACTCGTCCTTGGTGGCGACGTTCGATATCGAGGGGAACATCCCCGGCCAGGGCGCCTACGTGGTGGGGTTGGTGGCAGCAACCCCTGACCATTCCCACCAGCGACGCATGGGAATCGAGTTCATGAACGGGGAGGCGGTGTCCTTCTACTGCTTCAGCCACGACGGAACGGAGGAGAACTTTGACCTCAAAGGCGTGGAGCACTCCGGAAACACCATTACCGGGTATTTTCCCCTCAGCACTGTCATGGGCCTGGGCAAGGGCCACCTCATGACCGCATTCAGCGACTGTGACGGCCGCGATTTCCAGGCAAACGTCCCGGTGAAGGAAGCTCTCTAGGAACTGGCTTTGTACACTTCCAATTCAAGGGTGATGAAGGCATCGACCATGGCCCGGTAGGTCTTCTCCACGAGGTCGACGTCGATGTCCTTCTTCTCCGCGGTGGCGCGGACGTGCTCGATAACCCGCTCCACCCGGCCGGGGGCCCGAACCTCTGCGCTGTCGGACTTGAGCGTTCCGGCGATCCTGATCAAGCGCTCGCGGCGGCCAATCAGGGACACAATTTGCTCGTCCACCTCGTCAACCGCCACACGCACGGCGGCGAGCTGCTCCCGGTCGGCCTTGGCAGCTTTGTCGTCCTGGTGATTTGTGGGCATGTCCACGACAGTATCCAAAGAAAGAGCTGCGAGTCGACTTATTTTCTTTGGATGTCTGCAGCAGCGTCGGGGGCTTCCACGGCGCGGTGCTCCGCGGGAACGAACGCAGTGCTCCGCTAGAAGAGGCTCCCTACCGGCCTGATCAGTTCCGGGGAATCATTTTTCACATTCCCGACGGCGGTGCCCACCGCGTCGATTCGCCAGCCCTCCGCGACGTCGTGGGCGCCGGCGCGGACCAGGTCGACCAGTCCGGCCGCGTCCTCGGCCTGGGGGTCCAGCCACGCCTGCAGGGTTTCCCGGTCCATCGGCAGCGGTACGCGGTCGTGCAAGGCGGTGAGCTCAGCCAGCATTCCGCCGGCGTAGCCCTCCGGCGGGGAGTCGGTGGTGATGATCGAGGTCGAGAGTAGCCAGCGCTCCGGGTCATCCTCGGTCTTGGAGGGGTCCTTCCACCATTCATAAAGCCCGGCAAAGGCAATCGGATGGCCGTCCTTCGGGTGCACATAGTAGGGCTGTTTGCCGCGGCCCTCGCCCTTCCATTCGTAGTACCCGTCAGCCGGAACGGCGCAGCGCCGGGCGCGGGTGGCTTTCCGGAAGGCCGGCTTCTCCAGCACGCTCTCGCTGCGCGCGTTGATCATTTTCGACCCGATCCTGGGGTCCTTGGCCCAGGACGGCACGAGCCCCCAGCGCGCAACGTGCAGCTGCCGGACCGGTTCGCCGTCCACCAGGCGTTCGAGCAGAATCGGAACGTCTGCCGTCGGGGCTACGTTCCACGACGGCGGTAGGGCCACCTCGTCCTCTACTCCGGCGTCGAACTCGGCCAGCAGGTCTCCGACGGCCCGGGCCATCACGTAGCGTCCACACATGGCACCAGCATGCCACCGTGCGACGCTGCGCGGGAATAGCGGGCTGAGGGTTACGGTTATTGACGGTGGCGCCCGACTTACGTCGGCTACGGGCGCTGCCACCCAGCGCCGTCAACCAGCTTTGAGGAGAACTTCGTGGACTTCACCCCCGAATCCGGCACCATCACCATGTTTTCGACCACTTGGTGCGGTTACTGCAACCGCCTGAAGAAGCAATTGGACGCCCAGGGCATCGGCTACACCGAGATCAACATCGAAGAAGTCGAAGGCACGGCGGACCTCGTGGAGAAGCTCAACGGAGGCAACCGGACCGTCCCCACCGTGCTGTTCCCGGACGGCACCGCCGCCACGAACCCCTCCGCGGCCGAAGTCAAGAGCCGCCTGGCGGCCTGAAGGCCGTCCCTTCCACCCGGATAAACCGATAACAACGACGGCGTGGCCTCCAAGGCCGCGCCGTCTCGTGTTGCGCCACACTCGTTGCGCGGCCAAAGCCTTGCGACAATGGGCTTGCGACTACACCCGCAGTACAAGCAGAGGAGCTATTCCATGGTCCATAAAGTCAAAGGCGTCATAGCCCGTTCCAAGGGGGCCCCCGTCACTCTGGAGACCATCCTGGTCCCGGATCCCGGACCGGGCGAGGCCCTCGTCGACATCCTGACCTGCGGCGTTTGCCACACCGACCTGCATTACAAGCAGGGGGCGATCAACGACGACTTCCCGTTCCTGCTCGGCCATGAGGCCACCGGCGTCGTCAGCGCCGTGGGTCCCGACGTCACTGAGGTTGCCCCCGGCGACCGGGTGGTGCTCAACTGGCGCGCCGTCTGCGGAGAATGCCGGGCCTGCCGCCGCGGCGAGCCGCAGTATTGCTTCAACACCCACAACGCCACCCAGAAGATGACCCTAGAAGACGGCACCGAGCTCACCGCTGCGCTGGGTATCGGCGCGTTCGCCGAAAAGACCCTCGTCGCAGCCGGTCAGTGCACCAAGGTGGACCCCGAAGCCGACCCGGCCGCCATCGGGCTGCTCGGCTGCGGCGTCATGGCAGGAATCGGCGCGGCAATCAACACCGGAAACGTCCAGCGCGGCGACACCGTTGCCGTCATCGGCTGCGGTGGTGTCGGCGTGGCCGCCGTTGCCGGCGCCGCGCTCGCCGGGGCCACCACCGTGATCGCCGTCGACATCGACCCGAAGAAGCTCGATCGTGCCAAAGAACTCGGCGCCACCCACACCGTGGATTCCTCCGGCGTCGACCCCGTCGAGGCAATCCGCGACCTGACCGGCGGTTTCGGCGCCGATGTAGTGATTGACGCCGTCGGACGTCCGGAGACCTACAAGCAGGCGTTCTACGCCCGCGACCTCGCCGGCACCGTGGTCCTCGTGGGCGTGCCCAGCCCCGAGATGACCCTGGAACTGCCGCTGCTGGACATCTTTGGCCGGGGCGGTTCGCTGAAGTCCTCCTGGTACGGCGACTGCCTGCCCTCGCGCGACTTCCCCATGCTGATCGACCTGTACCAGCAGGGCAAGCTGAACCTGGATGCGTTCGTGACGGAACGGATCACCATCGACCAGATCGAGGAAGCGTTCGAGAAGATGCACTCCGGTTCGGTACTCCGTTCCGTGGTGGAACTGTGAGCGCCGGCTCTGCCGGCGGGCTCCGGATCGACCGGCTGGTCACCTCGGGCACCTTCTCGCTCGACGGCGGCACGTGGGACGTCGAGAACAACGTCTGGATCGTGGGCGACGATGCGGAGTGCATCGTGATCGACCCGGCGCACGACGCCGCCGCCGTCGAGACCGCCGTCTCGGGCCGAAAGGTCACCGCGATCCTGCTGACCCACGGCCACGATGACCACATCGCCGCCGTCGGCGGGTTCCGCGGCCGCGTCAACGCCCCGGTGTACCTCAACCGGGCGGACTGGATGCTTTGGGAGGCCGTGTTCCCCGGAACCGAACCGGACCATGCAATCGGGGACGGTGACAGCTTCGACGTGGCAGGCGTGCGGCTCGTGGCTTTGCACACACCCGGCCATTCCCCCGGGTCCATGTGCTTCCTGCTGGAGAGCGAGGGCACCGTCTTTAGCGGCGACACCCTCTTTCAGGGCGGGCCGGGGGCCACCGGCAGGTCCTATAGCGACTTCCCCACCATCATCGAGTCCATCAAGGGCCGGCTGCTGACTCTGCCGGCGGACACCGTGGTGCGGACCGGGCACGGGGATCCGACGACGGTTGGCGCCGAGGCGCCGCACCTCGGGGAATGGATCACCCGGGGCCACTAGGGCTCCAGACGCAGCAGGGGCCGTGGTGAGCGACGAAAACGGCCCCTGCTGCGAGGTCCGTTGCGTGCCGCGGTGAAGCGCGGGACGGGATCAGCGCAGCAGTGCGCTGAAGTCGCCCTCGTCCAGGGCCGCGTAGCGGGCGTACGTTTCGATCACGGCGGCCTCGATGGCGTCGACATCCAGATGCGGAACGAGGTCATTGACGGCGCCGGCTGTGGCCGGATCCCAGTCCAGTCCGAGGGCTGAGTAACTGGCCTCCAGCACCGCACGGATCGGGGCGGAGTTCTCCACCACGATGACTGAGCTGAACAGCCAGCCGCCGGCCACCACCCGCTGGGCAGTACCGATGAGTTTGAGCTGGTGCTGCGGACACTGCGGATCCTGTCCGTGGACGCTGAATTCGCCCGGGCAGTACTCGCCGGGGATTTCCCCCACCGCAGCGTCGACGCCGGCGCTCCGCAGCGCGGAGGCCAGCAGTTCCCCGAAGAACGAAAAGCGCCCCTTGGCCCCGGCGATCGCATCTGCGGCCGGCTCCAAATGATCAATTACCAGCGTCCCCTGGTGGTACGCAGCGGCGCGTCCCCCGGCTTTCCGGATCAGCGGCTCGAAGCCCAGCTCACGGCAGGCCTGCGCCGCGGCGTCGAAGCCGGGCAGGTGCGTATCCCGCTGCCCGAACGCCACGGTGGGCGCCGGCCGGTACAGGCGGAGCATGGGGCCCGCCGCGCCGGTCTTAACCCGGCCCAGCAGCTCCAGGGCGAGGTCCAGGTCAGCGGCGGCGCCAAGGGAGTGTTCCTGCCGGAAAATGGTCAGCGCCCGCGCTGCACCTGAGGCCTCCGGCATCTTGTTATGCTCCCTTATGCTCATTTTGCAGTTCCTCGTCGTAGCCGCCGCGTTCGCCCTCATCGACTCCGTCTGGCTCAAGTCGATGAGCAGGTTCTACCGGGGCCACCTGGGGCACCTCATGGCTGACAAACCCCATCTAGGGTACGCCGTTGTCTTCTACGTCCTGTACATCGCCGGGATCGTTTTCTTCGCGCTTCAGCCCGCGCTCGACGGCGGCAGTTGGCTCTCAGCGCTGGGGTACGGCGCCGCACTGGGAACCTTCGCCTACGCCACCTATGACCTCACCAACGCCGCGACCCTGAAGAACTGGCCGCTCGTCATCGTGGTGGCTGACATTGCCTGGGGCGCCGTCCTGACCGGTCTGGCGACGGTGGTTGGCTGGCTGTTCTTCCACTGAGGCTGTTCCCCTGCCCGGGCAGCCAGCCCCGCCCCTCGCGTCTGCCAGACCGCCGGGCCTGCGGAAGTCCTAGGACTTCCGCAGCGTCAGGATCTGCTCGGCGCGGCCAAAGGGGCCCTGAAGGTCATGCAGCACCGTGGAGGTCAGGCCGATGCCGTCCGTGCCGAACGTGACTTCGTTGTCCAGTCCCAGCCACTCACCTTCCGGCCCCCGGTACATATGGATCTGCAGATCCAGGTTGGGGAAGGCGTAGCTGCCCTTGCCCGGGGGAACGCGGGCAGCAATCCCGTTGGCAGTATCGACCAGGCCGATCAGCCGGGCGAGGTCGCTGCTGTCCTTTTTGTCGGTGAGCGGGTGTTGGGTGCGGAGCCAGACGGTCCCTGATCCGGCCCGGTGCCCGTCGGCAATCCGCATCTGCAGCGATGCGATGTAGCCGCCCGGCCAGACGGTGGCGGCATCGTACGGTGCGCAGTCCTCCGGCGCGGGGATCCTGGGATCTTCGAAGGCCGCGATCGACGAGGTGTCGGACGTGATCATCCGCCAGGCAGTGGCGCGGATCGCGGTACGGCCGCCGGCGGTCAGCTCGGCCTGCAGCAGTTCAATGGTCCGGCCCGGGCGAAGCGTGGTGGTCACCACCTCGAACTCACCGCCGGGAATCAGGCCCAGGATTTCGTAGCTCAGCCGGGCCATCCGCATGTCCTCGCGCGGCTCGTGCCGGGCCAAGCAATCGGCCATGATGCCGGAGGCGGGGGCCATGTGCTGTTCGTGCACATTCCAGGCTCCCTGGGCGTGGATGGTGGAACGGTACCGCCCGCCGCCCAGGGCCTCGTAGTAGAAGTCGCCGTCGGCAAGCACCGGTAGTTCAACAGACAAGGTGGAACCTTTCGCGTGGCTGGTAATCCCAGAACACACTATCGCCTGTCTGCCGGTGCCGTGGCGCACGCAGAGCGCCGGGTCGCGGAGGTCCAGGTGTACTAACCCGCGTGTCACCAACCTCCCGGGTCAAGACATCTAGGCTTCTACCCGCACACCCCGCCAGAAGGCCACATGGTCCTTGATCTGCCGGGCGCCGGACTTCGGGTCGCCGTAGTACCACGCGGCATCCTGGTTCTTCTGGCCATCGACCACCAGGCTGTAATAGCTGGCCGTGCCTTTCCAGGGGCAGACGGTGCTGTAGTTGCTGTCTTCGAGGTATTCGGACTTCACGGCGGTCAACGGGAAGTAATGGTTTCCCTCCACCATGACCGTGTTGTCACTCTCTGCGATGACCGCGTCGTTCCAGATCGCCTTTGCCATGATGGGGTCTCCTGCTCGTAGCCGTGAACTGCTCTGACCGGGACGTTCCAGTGTCCGCCCGCCACTCGCTCAACGACCGGCGCCATGGATTGATTCCGTCCGCCCGCAGGATCGCGCACTGAAATCTGCCCCGGTCCGTTGGACTGGGTAGACTCGAAAGGAGATTTTCCGCGACTATCCACCGAAGAGGTGCTCCCCTGATTCGAGTCATCAGCTACAACCTGCGTAAGCACCATGCGATCGGTGAGCTGGTTGATCTGGCCCGCACTTTTGAGATCGATGCCCTGTGCCTCCAGGAATGCGATACCAACGACCTCCCGGACACCATCGGGGACCTGCACCTGGCGGATTCCACCAAGGGCAACCGGCTGGGCCTGGCAATCTACTACCGCAGGGACCGGTTCAAGGCCTACGAAACCAAGGCTTTTGCCCTGAAGAAGTCGCTGCATGACCGCGTGCTGTCACCCGCGCACGAACGGCTTATCGGCACCCGGATGGTCGACAACGAAACGGATCACGACCTCGTCCTCGCCTCCTTCCACGCGGCTCCCCTCACGGCGTCGAACTCGCTGCGTCGAAACCAGATCCACGCGGCGCACGCGGAGTTGCTCAGCATGGGCGGCGGCCTCATGTCCCTGATGGTGGGGGACTTCAATTACCCGTTCTTCACGAAGTACCTCACGGAGGAAATGAAGGGGGCCGGCTACGACCTGACCCTCAGCGACCGCCGCACTTATACGCGCTACAAGGTCTTTAAGGGCCACTTTGATTTCGCCACATCACAGGGCCTTAATATCGAAAGCGTGGAAACACTCCCCCACGGGGCCTCCGACCATCTCCCCATCCTCATCTCGGCGGAGTACGGCCAGGACGCCCCCGACAGTGCCGCGTCACCTGCGGCATAGTCCAGGACTACTGACCCGGACCGACGTAGCGCCGGCTGTCCTCGCGCCAAGGCATCCGCGCGGGAAAGCCACGGCATGAACCTCTGGGTCCGACGCCTGACCGGTAGGGCCACCCCATGAACATCGCAAAGTCGGTATTGCTTTTTGTCCTGGCCGCCGCGGCCGAAATCGGCGGCGCCTGGCTGGTGTGGCAGGCGATCCGCGAGGGCCGCGAGTGGTGGTGGGCCGGTCTGGGCGTCGTCGCGCTGGGGATCTACGGGTTCATTGCGACCCTGCAGCCCGATGCCACCTTCGGGCGGATTCTCGCAGCCTACGGCGGAGTCTTCGTTGCGGGGTCCCTGGCCTGGGGCATGGTCTTTGACGGCTTCCGCCCGGACCGCTGGGACGTGGTTGGCTCCATCATCTGCCTTGTTGGCGTTTCCATCATCATGTTCGCCCCCCGCACTGCCGGCTAGAGCGCATTGCCGGCTAGAGCGCATTGCCGGCTAGAGCGCACTGCCGGCTAAAAGGGGGTGGGTCGGGTGCAGCCGATATCCGGCATCGACGGGGTTCCTGACGTCAGGAAGGCGCGCCGCCGGAACGTTTGACGGCACCCTTCCGGTCCAGGATGAGTGCGCCGGCGATGCCCAGCATCCAGACATCCTTGGCCAGGACCGTGCCTTGCTGGCTGGGGCGGATTCCGTCGGCCAAGGTCATCCCCGGGGTCTTCAGATATATGGTGAACAGCGACCCCGAGAAGAACGCGAGCCCTACCCCGGCGAGGCGGCTGGGCACGAACGGCGCAAGAAGTGCGGCCCCCAGGGACATTTCGGCGTAGCTGAGCATCTTCCCAAACAGCTCCGGTTTCATGCTGCTGGCTGGTGGATAAACCCTCGCCGCCATGGCCTGCAAACCGGCAGCACCCTCTGCGTCCAAGCGGCGCTTGTTCAGCCCTGAATTCAAAATGAACGCCCCGGTGGTCAAGCGCAAGGGGAGGTGACTCAGTCTCATTGGGAACCCTTTCAAGTGCTGGTTGTTCGATACAAAAAGCCTAGGTTCACCGGAGGGCCGCCGCCAGAGCGCCGGGCACCCGTTTAGTTCACTCCGCCGTCCCACCGGCGCGGCCGCGACGCCGGAGAGATCGACGCCGGAGAGATCGACGCCGGAGAGATCGACGCCGGTGAGATCGACGCCGCCGCTGGCAGGCACTACGCTCGGCAAATGGGAATCGTGCGGAAAATCATGGGCGTCCTCGCTCTCGTTCTGATCGGGCTGACCAGTGCGGGGCCGGCGGCGGTGGCCGTCACACCGGTCGACGTCGTCGTGGCCGACCAGGCGGGGGTGCTGGACCAGAACACCCTACTGCCGGCGGTGCGGGCGATTGATTTCTACCAGCCCACCAAAGTGGCCATCTATACGTACAACGGATCCTCGGCGGACAACCTGAACGAGGAAGTCCTGCGGTTTGCCCGTGCCGAGCATCCGGAGTGGATCAGCGAGGACGGGCAGAAGTGGGCGAACGGGCTTTTCATCTTCGCCCTGGACCCGGTGGGCCGGCATGTTGGGACGTACATGGGCGAGGACCGCAAAGTCTCGCTGGACCAGCGGGACGACATTCAGAACGCCTCAAAGGACCTCTATCGCGATGCCCAGTGGACGGACGGCACCATCGCCGGGATCACCCGCGGCGCGGAGCTGATTAACCAGCCGTGGTACCGGTCCACTGCCTTCCTCGTCACCGCCTGGACCACCGTGGCAGCCGCCGTCGCCGGCGCGGGGACATGGCTGATGGTGCGGTGGCGGACCAGGGTCGGCAGCCGGAAGGAACTGGCCCGCGGCGACGCCAGCTATTCCAACGTCAGCATGGACCTGCAGGTCACCGAACTTAACGCTGAGACCATCCCGGAAGCGTCCCGCTACGGCAGCACCGTTCTGGAAAAACACAGGACCTTCCTCGCAAAATACAACACGGCCACCGGCCTCTCGAACCAGGTCCACGCCATGTCGTCCCGGGACCTGGGTAAACGCCCCAACTTGAAGCTGATCCGCAGCTATGCCGATGCCGCCGCTGAACTGGATGCCCTCGACGACGTCATCGCGGACACCAACGCCCTGCTCAACCGCGGGTCCGCGTGGGCGCCGGCCTGGGACCGGCAACTGGCCCCTTTCCGCGCGGATCTGGCGGCCATCGAACAGATGCTCAGCAAGCGCCACGCCCAATCCGACTCCGCAACCGCGGCAGCGCTGCGTTCCTTCCGGGATGAAAGCCACCGCGAACTCGAACGGTGGACCTCTGAACTCGCGGAGGGCATCATCACTCCGGAGACTGCCCTCGACCGGCTGCGCGATGCCCGCACCCATCTGTCCGAGCTGCTCAAAAACCACTCCGACACCGTCATTGCAGCTTTTGCCAAGAACGAGAAGGAGGCCAGCCTCATGCGCGATGACATGGAGAGCGCACAGGCCGGCAGCAAGGCCAAATACGGGCGCACCTACGAGCCCAGTATTTTGGGCACCGTATACCCCGCGTACTACTTCTTCTCGGTGCCCACCTTCAACTCCGGTTTCAACACCGGGGTGAGCAGTGTCGGCAGTGCCCGCGGCGGCGGCGGCAGCACCACCGGCTACGGCGGCAGCGGCGGCAGCTTCTCCGGGTCGGGAAGTTCGTCGAGCTTCTAGCGCGCCTCTCCAGCGTTCGACGGCGGACCCGCCGTCAGGGAGCCACGGCGGTGTCCGGGACGGGGATTTTTTCGTCAGAAGAGCCCGGCGGCGACCGTCGTGGTGAGCTGGTGGATAATTCGCGTCCGGGCAGCCATGTCCGATAGGCCCCTGCCCTGGGTGTACACCACAAAGACGTAAGCCTTGTCCCCCCTCACGAGAATGCTCGAGTCGTGCAGGTATCCGTTCAGCAGGCCGTATTTGTGGAACACGGTGACCCCAGGGGGCACGGCGGCCGGAATCAGGGTTTCGAAGTTGGTTTTCTGCATGTAGGACAGCAGCTGCCGGGTGTTCTCGGCGTTGAGCAGCCTGCCGCTGTACAGCTCGGTCAGAGTTTTCGCCATCTCCGCGGGCGTGAGGCTGTTGACCGACCGGTCGTAGGGGATGTCCAGGGTGGCGGCATAGTTCGTCAGGGCGCGGGCACCAATCGCGGCCATGATCAAGGCCCACGAATCGTTGTTGCTTTGCTGGACCATTTGCCGGATCTGCTGTCCGGAGGTGGACGCGCCCATCCGTGCCCCCAAAGAGGCTTTGCCGGTTTCCACCAGATGGTAATACGACGCCGCGGCCAGAATTTTAGCGGTACTGGCAGCAACGAACTTGTTCTTCGCCCCATACTCGTGGACTGCTCCGTCCGCCACATCCACGAGGGCCACGCCCACCCGGTAGGCGCTGTTGGATTGGATGACGTTGTTGATCTCCTCATCCAGCGCCGGACCAATCGCGGGCGTGGGAGGAACGACGGCGGTGGCGGACGGCGTCGGGACCGGCGCCGGGGGCGGGGGCGACGGCACGGTCGGGGCGGCGCCGGCGGCAGTCGCTGACGTTGCGGCGGGAGCCGGCGGTTCGGCGAAAACGGGATCCCGGGCCTGGATGGTGGCGTAAATGGTGGCGGCCGAGATTAAGGCGAGGACGGCCACCAGTACCACCAGGAGGTGCGGGCGGAACCGGTCAGGAGTTCCGGGCAGGCGCCGGCCGGTCCGGCGGGCCGACGTGGACGTGTGTCGGCCGCTGCTGAAGTGCCGGCCGGGACCCCATGACTGCATAGGTTCTCATCCCCGGAACAGGGTCGGGTGTGAGCCGGTGTCTACTGCCACGGGCGGGCTCGCAGGCATGCTCTACCTCCGAAAACGTAGGTCCGTGGATGGTCCAAACTTCCCCACATCTTTCTCCCAACCGTGCGTCAATGCAAGCCCGGACCTTGTAGAAATCTTGGACCCGTCCATCAGTGCTGAAGGCCGCTCCATGCTCCCCTGCCCCGGCAGGGGTTCCCGGAGTACGCTGAAACTCCCCGTCCGCCAAGAGTCCGCAGCGCCGCAAAGGAGAACGCCATGCGCAAGGTGGTATTGATGATGCAGGTATCCCTCGATGGCTTCATCGAGGGTCCGGAGCGGGACCTGGGCTGGCATCGGGTGGATGATGAGCTGCACCGGCACTTCAACAGCGAGCTCCGGAGCATGGGCGCTTTCCTGGACGGGCGTGTCATGTATGAGCTGATGGCCGCTTTCTGGCCGACGGCGGACCAGGACCCGTTAAGCACTCCCCCGATGGTCGAGTTCGCACAGATCTGGCGGGACATGCCCAAGATTGTCTACTCCAGGACCCTGGATAAAGCCGAGTGGAACGCCCGGGTGGTGCGCGACGTCGTCGTGGATGAGGTGATGACGCTCAAGGAGCAGCCCGGCGGTGACCTCGCCTTAAGCGGTTCGGACCTCGCGGCGACTTTCCGTCACTTGGGCCTGATTGATGAGTACCGGGTCTACGTCCACCCGGTTCTCGTGGGACGGGGCAAGCCGCTGTTCCAGGCTGCCGATGACACAACCTCGCTGCAGCTGCTGGACACCCGTGCCTTCGGCAACGGCGTGGTGCTGCTGCGGTACGACGTTGACCCCGGCGCCGGGGACGCAGAAGGCCGGTGATCAGCTGCCCCCAAGGCAACCGATCAACCGGCCTGCTGTACGCAGAGCTAAGCGGTGGTGCTAGCCGGCGCGGACGAACGTTACGGGGCCCGTGGCGGTCAGCCAGGACAGCGGGTGGGCCATCGTGGCGTTGACGCCGTTCATGCCGCCGCTGATAGCCTGGCCGTTGCCGGCGTAGATGGCAACGTGGCCGGACTGGACAATGATGTCGCCGGGCTGAGGGGTGCCGACGACCGTGCCGTAGTTCAGGAAAGCCCGCGGTCCGATGTCACCGACCGGGATGCCGGCAGCGTTCAGGGCCTTCTCCACCATGGCGGTGCAGTCCTGGGTGATGCCGATCTGGCCGTAGGCTACGGCCAGCAGCGTGGCGTTGACGCCGCCTGCTGCCGCGGCCGGAGCGGGTGCCGCGGCCGGGGCGGGGGCAGCCTGAACCTTGACGGTGGCCTTGGCTGCGGCGGGTGCCGCGGCCGGGGCCACTGACGCGGCACGGACCGGCGCCGCTGCTGCGACAGCCGCCTTCGGAGCTGCCACAGGCTTGGGCGCCTCAACGGGCTTGGGCGCCTCAACGACCGGAGCCGGGGTGGTCACTACGGCCGGACGCTCGAAGGTGATCTGTACTGCGGAGTCGGCCATAACCGGCGCGGACACCGCGCCCTGGACGTCAACGGACGACGCCGGTGCGGAGTCGCGCTGGGCGGGAGCCTCGGCTGCATTTGCGGCCATGGCGCCGCTGAGCACCATCCCTGATGTGGCGACGAGAACTGCGGCCTGGCGGCCGATGGTGCCGGCGGAAACGCGTTTGGGCGCACGGGTATTGCTAAAAGTCATTAAAGGAGCCTCTCCCAATGCCTGCGAGGTGAGCTGTCGGATTCGGATGGGAGTCACCCGGCCGCACGCGGGCCCGATCGTAACGGGCTGTGCGGCTTCACCCCAAGACCCCTGAAAAAAGCGGGTCAAAATGTGGTTTCCCCGTCTCTGCCGGACGTTGCTGCGAGTTGTCCCCGGGCCGCGACAGAGTTAGGCAATCGGCTGGGGAGAGCCCGTCTCGGAAACAACAGGCACCCATCAACGGTAACGGAACGATCACAGCCTGTCACATCGAGGTGGCCGCGGGGATGGTCCGTCCAGCAGCGTGGCTCCCGTTTCAGCCCGGGGCGTAAGGTGATGCCATCACCGTATCCTCGACGCGGAGGGCCCACTATGAACACCATCAACGTCCCACGACACAGTGTGGCGATTTGCCAGCTCAGCACGCAGCCAGCTGAAGATTTCAACGTCAACACCGAGCTGCTGGTCCTGGAGAACGGGGAGGTCCACGTCTCGACCTGGGATGCGGAACCACGCGATGGGGGCTTCGACATCCACGTGCTGAATGACCGCGTGGACGCCCTCGGATTCATGGTGGTCACCGATTGGGTGTTCCTGGACGAAAAGGCCTACGCGGTGGTGGAGCGCCGCCCGGCAGGCTAAGAAAACGCCGGGGCGGAGTTTACTCCTGGAAATTCAGCTCCGGCCGGTGCTTGGCCATCTCGGCGAGCACCAGGGTGACGGCCCCCGCGGCATCCGCGTCGCCGTCCCGCCGTTCCGGTGGCTCCGTCAGCACCGAGCGGGCGTGTCGGACGAACCGGGACCAGTCTCCCGCACCGGCGCGCAACTCCGGCAGCGGAGACAGCACAGCCGCGCGGCGAAGCCAGGCATCGGGGTCCCGCACCCAGCGGTCCAGGACGCTGTCGGCGCGGACCCTCCCTACGACGTCGAGTCCGCCGACCAGCGGTCCGACGACGTCGAGCGCCAGCGGATCCACCAGCGCGTCCACCCGGGCCGTGCGCACGAAGCCCTCGATCCGGGTCAGGTCGGTGTTGGTCAGCACGCGGACCTTTGACTGCAGGAGCACGACGGCGGCGAGGCGGCGTTCGAAGACGGGCACCTCCCACAACTCGGAGCTCAACGCGGTGATGTCATCGTGCGTCAGATCCTGATGCCGGCGCAGGGTGTCGCGGACCGTCCCACGCACAGCTCCGACGGACGAGCCGTAGTATCGGTGACCGCTGCCGAACCGTCCTTCCGCTTCCTCGGCACGGCTCCACGATGACTCGCGTTGAAGCGCCCTGTCAATGAAATCGCCGGCTTCGCTCATGGGGACATTCTTCCGCACCCCGGATCCGGATCCGGTGCACCGGCGGTCGCCCTCAGGAAGTCTTGGGCCGGACCACCAGGACAGGGCACGGTGCATGATTGATGATTTGTGTTGCCACCGACCCCACATGCAGGCCGGAAAAGCCGCCGTGCCCCCGGGAGCCAACCACCACCAGATCAGCGTCGTGGGCGGCTTCCAGGAGTGCAGAGGCCGCCGAATCATTCTGGACGACCAGGCCGGTGGCGGACACCCCCGCTTTCTCAACGAACGTCAGGGCAGCAGCCTGCATGGTCTCTGCTGCTTGGTGGGGGGAATCTTGCGTTACGACCTCGCCCGCGGCCGTTTCCAGCAGCGCCGGGTACCAGGCGAGCGGGGACTTCGCCCAGGCTGTGAGAAGACGGATTTCGCCGTTCCGCTGTTTTGCTTCGTCAACGGCCCACCTGAGGGCATTGTGGGAATTCCCGGAACCGTCAAACCCGACAACAATCACGAACGAACCTGTGCTGGTCATGTGTTCCGTTCCCTTGCATCTCGTGAGCAGCGTGGACTCTTCAGTGTCTGCGGGCGCGAAAGTCAGTGTCAAGGTGCGCACGACCCAATTTCACCGCTCCCACCCGGGTGGCGCAGCGGGCGCCTCCTAGAGGGTGCGGGCCGGATCCAAGCCCTTCGCGTAGGCTGCCTGCCCCGCGTGCTGGAGGCAGTCGGCGATGGTGCTGACCAGCCGCACTGCGAGGGTGACGGGCGGGTTCCAGCGCGTATCGATGACCCGATCCATATCCTCGTCGCCGAGGGATTCGAGGAACGCCACGGTCTGGCGGTGCACGGCGTCGTAGTATTCCAGCAGGAGCTCCGCCGGGACCTTGACGGCGTCCACCTCCTCGGACGAATGGCCGTAGCCGGTGTCGCGCTCGGGCAGGGGCAGATCGAAGCGGCCAACGAACCCCTGCGCGGTCCACACCTGTTCAAGGCCGGAGGCGCCGGCGATCTGTGCGTCCTCGACCCGGCTGAGATGCCAGACCAGCCACGCCAGGGAATTGCCGTTGCCGGCGGGCCGGCGGAGCAGGGCGTCCCCGTCCACCCCGTCGAGGGTGGCGGCCACTGCTTCGCGGATCCGGCCGAAGGCGTCCAGCAGCAGTTCCTTGGATTTCATCGTGTCCCCTCACCGTGCGTCGTCGCTGAATCCTCATGCTTACACGGAGAGCGCACCGCCGGATAGGGCACTATCCCGACGACGGGCAGAGGACCATCGCGGATCCGCCCCCGCGCCGCACAGGCTCGGCGGCCGCCACCATGCCGCCGTCGGGCCTGAACTCGATGGCAGTCGCGGCGCCGATTTCCGCAGCCGAGGTGAAGGCGTCGCCCGACGGGGTGAACTGATGGCCGTATGGCGTCAACAGGTCTCCGTACGCCGTAATGAACTCCGGCTCGGCCGTGACCTTGGCCGTGTTCCGCTGCGAGGCGCGCGGCGCAGCAATGGCCTCAGAGACGGTCATGCCCAGGTCCACCCGGTTCAGGATCGTTTGCAGGACGGTGGTGATGATCGTCGATCCACCGGGGGAACCGAGCGCGAGGAACGGTTTGCCTTCCTCGAGGATGATGGTCGGCGCCATGGACGAGCGCGGGCGCTTGCCCGGCTCGATCCGGTTCGGGTCTACCTCGTCGTACACGGTGGAGAAATCTGTGAGCTCGTTGTTGAGCAGGAAACCGCGGCCGGGGACCACCATGCCGGATCCGCCGGTCTGTTCGATCGTCAGCGTGTACTCGACAACGTTTCCCCACTTATCCGCGACGGTCATGTTGGTCGTCGAAATGTTTTCGGTATCCAGCTCGTTGGCGGACGCGGCGGCGGCCGCCGGGCACACGCCGTCGTACGCTGAGAGATCCCCCGGGGCGACGGGCTTCACGGCGGCCTGGAGCGGATCGATCCGGCAGGCGCGCTCCTTGCCGAACAGCGGATCGGTGAGCGCGGCGGTGGGGACGTCGCCGAACGCCGGATCGCCCACGTACTTACCGCGGTCCGCGAAGGCGAGCGCGCTCGCCTCAAGGTATTGATGCAAGGCACCGGCCGCTGGCTGCTCCGCGAGGTTGGACGGGCCCAGGATGTTCAGCGCTTCCCCCACCGTGGTGCCGCCGCTGCTGGACGGCGCCATGCCGTACACGTCCAAACCGCGGTAGTTCACGTGCGTGGGCGCCTGGTCCAGGGACCGATAGGCGGCAAGATCCGACGTCGTCAGATGGCCGGCAGGGACGGGCAATGTGGTGGTGGCCGTCTTGGGCGGCGACTGGACGGTCGCGGCAATTTCGGCCGCGAGCGGGCCGCCATAAAAGCTGTCTGTGCCGTTACGTGCAAGGAGCCGGTAGGTCGCGGCGAGGTCCGGGTTCCGGAGGACACTTCCGACGGCGGGCGCGTCACCACCCGGGAGGAAGAGGGTACTCGTCGAGGCAAATGCTTCGAACCGAAGCTTGTTATCCAGGGTTTGCTGCCGGAAAGTATCGTCTACCAGGAAGCCACGGGCCGCCACATCAATGGCGGGCTTGAGGGCCGCAGCAAGGCTGACGGTCCCCCACCTGTCGAGCGCGCGCTGCCAGGTGGCCGGCGTGCCGGGGACACCGACGGAGACGCCGCTGGTGACCAGCTCGGGCGTGAAGCGGTACGGCTGACCCGTGGCGGGGTCAATGAACGCATCGCGCGGCATGCCCGCCGGTGCCGTCTCGCGGCCGTCGATGGTGCCCACTTTGCCGGTCTTCGCGTCGTAAAAGACGAAGTAGCCGCCGCCCCCAATCCCTGCGCTGTAAGGTTCGGTCACGCCAAGGGTGGCGGCCGCTGCGACGGCCGCGTCAACGGCGTTGCCGCCGTCGCGGAGGACGTCGATCGCCGCGGCGGATGCCTCCGGGTCCACGGTGCTCACAGCACCCCCATAGCCGGTGGCCGTCGCGGTTTTGACCGTCTCGCGCTGATCGGCGTTGGCGGGGGCGGCGACGGCGCCGCCTGTCACGCTCAGGGCCGCGGCCGCCGTGAGGGCCGCCAGCCTCCGCGTCAGAAGTCCCATGATCTCTCGCCTGCTTCGTCACAGTTGTGTTGACAACTATTGTCACGCTACGCCTCCTGACTCCGACACTCAACGTCCGGCGGTGACTCGTACAAACCTCCGCGTGGCAGCCGCACCGATTCAGCCGCGCCGATTCACTTGGAGCCGATCCAGCCGCGCCGATTCACTCGCGCCGATTCACTCGCGCCGATTCACTTGGGTAGTGCGCGGACCGTGTCCCCCGCTACAGTCAGCACATGGCACGGACTGGTTCCCAGTTTGCCGCTGGCCTCTGGAGGATCTTCGGATACTTCGTCGTGAGCGCGACGTGCGGCGTGCTTGCCGCCAGCCTCCTGGTGCCCGCCGTCGCGAGTGCCGGCATTGCTGCCAGGCAATCGATCATCTTTTTCAACAATCTGCCGGCGGAATTGACGGTGGATACGCCATCGCAGTCCACCAAAGTCCTCACGGCGGACGGAAGGACGATCGCCACGTTCTATGCGGAGAACCGGGTACGCGTCGGTTTAGACCAAATATCGCCGTTCATGAAGGACGCTATTGTCGCCATCGAGGACCGGCGCTTCTATGAGCACGGCGGTGTTGACGGACAAGGCATTTTGCGGGCGTTGGCCTCCAACCTGACCAAGGGCGGCCGGCAAGGCGCCTCCACCCTCACCCAGCAGTACGTTACCAACGTCCTCAACGAGTCTTTAATGTCGGCGGACAAGGGAGATCGGATTGTCCTGAACGGGCAGAAGTCCATCGGCGACAAACTCCGTGAAATGCGGCTCGCGATTGAGTTGGAGAAGAAATACACCAAGGACCAGATCCTGGCGGGTTACCTGAACATTGTGTTCTTCAGCCGGGATGCCTACGGCATCGAAGCGGCGTCGCGCCACTTCTTCAGCACCGGCGCCAAAGATCTGACCCTGCCGCAGGCCGCCCTCCTCGCCGGCCTGGTGAAGAGCCCCAGTTTCTACAATCCCGAGGTTTACCCCGACAACGCCATGCAGCGGCGCAACCAGGTCCTCGACGCCATGCTCACCCTCGGCAGGATTTCCCAGGCCGACTACGACGCCGCCGTCGCCACCGGGGTGGAACTGCACATCACTGCAGGGAAGCAGGGCTGCGCAGGCGCGGAGATGGCGCCTTACTTCTGTGACTACGTCTCGCACCTCATCCTCAACAACCCGGCCTATGGCGTCGACCTCCCCGCTCGCGTGAAGAAGCTGTACCGCGGCGGGCTGACCATCACCACCACGCTGGACAGCAGGCTGCAGGCGGCGGCCCAGCAACAGGTCGATGCCACGGCCGGGGCCAACCCGGATAAGTGGGGCGCTTCGCTGGTCTCAATCGGGCCAGGAACGGGAAAGATCCTGGCCATGGCCCAGAACACCGTGTTCCTACCCGAGCCGGGCAAGTTCGATACCCAGCTGAACTTGAACGTCGATTCCAGGGACGCCGAAGGCAACGACCTCAATGGCGCCGGCGGGTTCCAGCCCGGGTCCACTATGAAGCCTTTCACCTTCGCGGAATGGCTCAAGGAGGGCAAGTCGATGGCGGAGAAGGTGGATGCCTCCCGCCGGACATATCCGCTCGACTTCAAGTGGAAATCCAGCTGCGGGAAGGTTCTCGGCGCCTACAACACGAAGGAGCGGAACCGCGGCGCGGCAGATGACCTGCAGAACAACGACGCCGGGTACTACCGTTCCATGCCCGTCGACTACGGACTGTACAACTCGATCAACACGGCCACGTTCGCGGAGGCCGCCCAGCTGGACTTCTGCGGCATCCAGAAGACAGTGGACGCGGTGGGGATCCACAGCGGCCTGGATAACGCGCAAGTGAATATGCATCAGCTGGGGAACCTGCTAGGGGCGATTGGTGTTGCGCCTCTGGTGCTGGCCAACGCGTTTGCAACGTTCGCCAATGACGGTACGTATTGCGCGCCGGTTGCCATTGTCGAGGTGAGCGATGCGGCGGGAAAGAAATTTCCTGCCGAGACGACGTCCTGCCGCGACGCCATCAAGCCCACCGTTGCCCGCGGGGTGAACTCCGTCCTGCAGGACGTCCTAAAAAAGGGCTCCGGTGTTTATATCAAGCCCAAAGTTCAGGGCAGTTTCCCTGTCGCAGCCAAGACCGGAACGTCGAACACCAACGGCGCCACCTGGGTGGTGGGGTACACCTCCGGGGTCTCCACTGCCTCGTTCTTTGGAGACGCTTTGGAGGGTCAAAAGCGTCCCGGCCAGAACATCACCGTCAACGGCAAGTTTTACAAGGCCATCGACGGTTACATGCTTGCCGGGCCGCAGTGGGCAAACTACATGCTCGAGGTGGCCGGGCTTTATCCCACCAATGAATTTCCGCCGCCGCCCGAGTCCATGACTAAGAAGCCGGATCGCGGTGATTGACGGGCGGCGGCGGGAAAGAGGAATTACGGAAATACTCCGTCCGGTCAGGCGGCTGTCCGGGCCGAGTCCGGGAGGTTCCCAATCAGGGTGATGATCAAGGCCACGTAAATGAGGGCGAACACCACCCACAGGATGAACAAACCAATCCCCACCCAGCCGAGCACTTTCCCCTCCGATGCGGGCACCCCGAAAGCCTGGGCTTTCTTGGCCTGGGCGATGGCCAGTGGCCCGAAGAGGATGCCCAGGCTGAAGATCGACAGCAGGCCGAACACTGTGGCCAGCCGTGCGTGCCGCATGCCCTCCATGAACCAGCCGAGCTGCCCCCTCGTGACTGGCTGCAGATCCTGATCTTGAAAGGCGTCCGGTTCGTACGGGCTGCTCGACATGGGTTCCCCTGTTTTATGTGATGTTCGTGGTGGTTGCGTCACAGCCTACGGCGGCCAAGGCACCGAATCGCGCTTTTCGAGCGTGTGTGGCCGCGGGCTAGGATGGGGCCAGCTTCGAGGAGGGGGTACGGAATGTTTATGGCACAAGGACCGCCGGTGTCCCGAGCACGCGGGTGCCGTCATTGATGATTCGCTCAGGGCCGGCGACGCGGTGGCGTCAGTGGGGTCTGGCTTACTACGCTTTTCAGGCCGTCGGGGGATTTTTGTGGTGGTTGGCGGTTTTCGTATCACCGGAGACGCGCGCGGCGACCCTCGGCACTCTCGACCCGGCCACGGTGGCAGTCTTTGACATTCCCCTGTTCGTGCTGGCATCAGCCGTGGCAGCGTCAAGCGTCAGGGCGGCGGCGGTAGTGACCACCGGATGGACCGGCGGGGTCGCCGTCGCGCTCGCCGTCTACGCCACGATCACTGCCGAGGCGGGCTGGGGAGTCCTGAGTATGGCCGCGGCCACGGCAGGATCGCTGATCGCGCTGTGCCTGGTCCTGCTGGGGCGGGTACCGACCGAGTGGCTCATTCGCGGTCCGTTCGCCTTCCGCCCAGCCGGCAACCGCCGGACTGCCGCGACCAACGTGGCTTCGACCTTGGGGCAGATCGTCCTGTTCTGGGGGTTTTTCCTGGTGGTCCTGCCCGCCGTCATAGCGGTCCTGGAACAGCGCTGGGCGGTGGAGCTTCCCTTTCCATCATGGACGGGCCCCATCGGGGGCGCGGTTCTGGTACTCGCCAGCGCTCTCGGGATCTGGTCGGCAGTTGTAATGTCAACGCTGGGAGCTGGCACTCCCCTGCCGGCGGCAATGCCCAACCACCTGGTCATCGCAGGTCCGTGTCACTGGATCCGCAATACGATGGCGGTTGCAGGCATCGCCCAGGGCGCCGCCGTCGGCCTTATCCTGCAGTCGCGGCTGGTCGCCGCCTATGCTGTGGCAGGTTCGCTGGTATGGAACTACGCCGTCAGGCCGCTGGAGGAAACCGACCTTGAGGGTCGGTTCGGCGTGGAATTCAAGCACTACCGCGGCACGGTGCGCTGCTGGCTACCGCGGCTGCCGGCGTCCCGGCGGACCACCCGGGCAATGTCCGGCAACTGTGCGGCGGCGGGCGAACGCGTTGAGCCGTAAAACCTTGTTGCTGATCACGGCCGCACTCGTCGCGTTGCTGCTCGGCGGCGCCCTCACGCAGGCGTGGGTTCTTCCCGCCGCGGTTGCGCGCGTGGTTGCCGTCTTTCCGGAAGTCAAACCGCTGGCGGTGCCCGCAATCGCCTGGGGAATCCTGGCGATCGCTTGCTGGCAGGTACCCGCCGGCATCGGCGTGTGGCTTGTCCTCCGTGCCCGCCACCACGGATTCGATAAGTTGTCCTACGACTGGCTCCGGGTGGCCGTTGGTTGCCTGCTCGCTTTTATTGCGTTGGTCGTGTCCGCAGTTGCTGCATTGAGTGGCTTGGGGTACGCGACCCCGGGTGTGATGTTTGGACTCATCGCTGGAGGGCTTGTGGCGCTGATCGCGGCGGGCGGCCTTGTTCTCGTCCTTGGGGACCGGCCCGCAGTCCTGCGGATGCCGCACCATTAACCGGGAGCCCGGCGCCTATACAGCCGCACCGCGTCGGCGTACCGTAAATGAACGTGAGCAACATGCCTCCTCCGCAGCGATGGGCGCAGATCGTGGCCGGGAGTTCCCTCGCGGACCAGGTGGCCGCCGCCCAAGAACTTGTGTATGGGCCGATCCTCGGCTGGGCGGGGCGCAGCCCGTTCCACACCGCCGTCCTGGGCCACTCCGTGCATCCGGTTCTCACCGACCTAACACTCGGATGCTGGATCAGCGCGACCATCCTGGATGTGGCGGGAGGATCCCAAGCGCGCCGCAGCGCCACACTCCTGGTCGGAGCCGGACTGGCGGCAGCCGGGCCAACGGCGCTCGCAGGTGCCAGTGACTGGGCCGGAATGACGGGCGCCGATCGCCGGATCGGCGCCGTTCACGCGCTGGGAACCGATGCCGCCGTGTTTCTTTTCCTCGGCTCCCTGATCGCACGCAAACGCGGCCGATATGCCCTGGGCACGGGGCTGGGCCTCACCGGAAACGCCGTCGCGGCAGGGGCGGGCTTCCTGGGCGGGCATTTGGCACTTAACCGCGGAACCGCCAAGAGAGCCGTTATTCCTGATTAGCTCCCCGGCTATCGTGATGCCATGCCCAGCAAACTGGCCACGCTTAGTCTCGATTCTGTCCAGCCACAGGTGCTGGCTGGCTTCCGGTGCGCCGTCCTCGATTGGCGTTGTCGAAGCTCTCCCGTTCCGTCCAGATGTGGAAGGGCACCAGGACGCGGGCTCTCAACGGAGGCCGCCGTCATGGTCACCTACTCACCTGCTCCCCTGCTCACCGGCTCCCCTGCTTCCCCTCCGGCTCTTGCTCAATGTGGCTGCGGCGCGTATGAGAGAAGGATGACTGCGCAAGATGGCGTCCTCCGCGGGCGTGTGGCTGTGGTGACCGGCTCCAGCCGGGGCCTGGGGTTCGCCATGGCCCGGGTGCTGGGGCACGCGGGAGCGACGGTGTTGCTGGCGTCCAGGTCCGACGACGACGTCGCGGCCGCCGTCGAACGGCTGCGCGCGGACGGGATCACGGCGTCCGGACGGCGGTGTGACACCGGTGAGCTGGCCGACGTCGAAGTTCTGCGCGACGAGGCCCTGCGCCTTGGGACGCTCGACATCTGGGTCAACAACGCCGGAACCTCCGGTGTCTTCGGGCCTACGGCGTCAACACCGGTGGACGACTTCACCCGGGTGGTCCGCACGAACATTCTCGGCACGTTCCATGGGTCCAGGGTTGCGCTGCCGGTGTTCCTCGATCAAGGCCATGGCGATCTCGTCAACGTTTACGGCCAGGGCGATCAGGGTCCGGTCGCGTTGCAAAATGCGTATGCGTCGAGCAAGCGGTGGGTCCGCCAGTTCACGGAGACGCTGCGGCTGGAAACCCGGAGCACCGGTGTCCGGGTGCATGGCATGAACCCGGGCCTGGTGACGACCGACATGTTGGGGCACATCACGTCCCAGCCCGGATACGAGCACGGACTGGGCGCACTGCAGATTGTCGTTGGACTGTGGGGGCAGGGCCCTGATGCTGCCGCGCGCCCCTTGCTGGACCTCGTAACTTCCGACACCGCTGCATTCCGGTACCTGACCAAGAGGACCATGGTGACGCGGGGGGTCCGCAACGTCCTGGCCGGACGCCTCCGCCGCGCCAACCGCATGCCCCTGGACATCACGGTCCTGGCCGATCACAGCATGGAAGATCCCGGCATAAAAGATCACCACATGGAATGACTGCGCTCCCCCTTCGTTACCCCGCAGTGCAGCCCAGTCGGCAGCAGGCTGTTCGTCTTATTGTCGGTGCCTGCCCCTAGGCTTTCCGTATGACAAGCAGAACAGCTTGGAGTGCGGAGAGCAGGGATTCTTTGGCAGCGCTGGCCGAGTCCGCGGCTGCGTTTGCTGTCTCCGTGGCCGCCGCAGCGGAGCATGGGAATCCGCTTGGCCCGGATCCTTCGGGTAGCACGGATCCTTCGGGTAGCACCGATCCGTTGTTTGAGGTGGCCGATGTGTGCCTGGACGCCCTGACGGAGGTGGCGCGGTTTGAGGCCCGGGCCGCGGCGTTGAAGGTCCTGCTGACTGCTGGGTTCGTGCATGCGGCCGGGGCCTTGGCGCCCCCGGGGCGGTCCGCTCAGGAGCGCAGCGCCCAGGCGATGGCCGTTATCGCCGAGATCGCGTGCGCCCTGACGGTCAGTGAAGGGACCGCCGCGGCGCTGGTCTCCGAATCGCAGGCGTTGACGACGGCGCTGCCGCGGACCCTGGCCGCGCTGCAGGCCGGCACGATCTCCTGGCAGCACGCCCGGATCGT
>NZ_JAXCHX010000014.1:0-94193 GCF_035984855.1 Arthrobacter sp. MP_M4 | reverse complement strand
CATGACCTCCTCGAAGTCACTATCCACCTCTCACATATAGCCGGTCCACCAAGAGGGACCCGGAGCAACTGGACTTCTACACGGGGACCCAACCAGCGATACGCAGACGTGACTTAGGTAGCATCCCCACCCGGCGGCAAGGACCTTCCGGTGGCATGTCGCCAACAACCCCGGGAAGCCCGAGAAAGCGCTCCATGGGCCATCTGCCCGCCGGATCCGGCTCCGGAGAACAGGAAGCCAGCTAACGGCACCTCAAACGGGCCACTACTTGGTCTCCGACCGCTTAACCCCGAAGGTGAAGTAGCTGCCCGGACCGACGAAGTTGACCAGGGTGGCCAGCCGCCACAGCAATTTGCCGCCACGGATCTCCTCGGCCGGGCGGCGTGAAATGTCCCGCTGCGCCGCGATCAGCAGTGAAATCTGAACGGCGGCGGCTGTGATGGTGCCGAACTTCGCCATGGGCGAGAGTTCCTTCCAGGTCTTCTTCCGGGCGTTCTTCGCACGTTTGTTTGCCATGATGTGTCCTCGCTTGTTGACTCTGAGCTTGGTTCCTCATTGCCGGGCAGACTGCCCGTAAAGGGATCAGTTTAGGGATGTTCGGTGGCAGCAGATAGAGGCGATGGGACCGGTTGGGCTGTCTGCGCCGGAACCGGCGTGAAGCGGCTAAGCGTAGCTTTCTGCTCCGGAGTCAGCCGCTGCACCCGTCCGGTGGCCTCGTCGACGAAGGCCAGGTGACTGGTGGCCCGGACGCAGTCCTCCTGCGTGACAGGGTCCTGCACCAGGTAGTGGATGTCGAAGCTGGCGCCCTTGATGGCTCCAACCCACAACTGCACGACAGCCGGCATGTTCCGGTACTCGAGGGTTCGGACATAGCGGATCCTGTGCTCGACGATCAATGCGAGGGTCCCGTCCGGGACCTCGCTGAAGAGCGGCGCCGGGGGCTCCACTCCGGGCAACCCCGAACCGCGCGGCGGCCCGAACGCTGCGATGCGGGCTTCCTCCAGAATGCGAACGATCTGGACGTTGTTGATATGGCCGTAGGCGTCCATGTCGCCCCAGCGCATCGGGATCTGCACCTCGATGCGCCGGGACTCGGGCGCGGTGCCGGCGGCGCTCAGCTGCGTACCGCCGTCGCATCGTCTGCCGTGTTTTCCGAAAAGGCCGGGTCGGCGTCTTCGCCAGCGAACTGGGACATGTACAGGCGGTAATAAGCGCCCTTCATCTCCAACAGCTGTGCGTGCGCTCCCTGCTCCACGATCCGGCCGGCCTCCATCACCAGGATGGTGTCGGCGTCGCGGATGGTGGAGAGACGGTGGGCAATGACGAAGCTCGTGCGGTCCGTACGCAGGGCGGCCATCGCCTTCTGGACGAGCACTTCGGTGCGGGTGTCCACCGAGCTGGTGGCCTCGTCCAGGATCAGCAGCGAGGGGTTGGCGACGAAGGCACGGGCAATGGTGATCAACTGCTTCTCGCCGGCGCTGACGTTGTTGCCTTCCTCGTCGATGATGGTGTTGTAACCCTCCGGGAGGGCGCGGACGAAGCGGTCCACGAAGGTGGCCCGGGCCGCCTCCATCACCTGTTCCTCGGTGGCATCGAGCTTGCCGTAACGGATGTTGTCGTAAATGGTGCCGCCGAACAGCCAGGCATCCTGCAGCACCATGCCCACCTTGGACCGAAGTTCAGCGCGGCTCAACTGGGTGATGTCCACCCCGTCCAGGGTGATGCTGCCGCCCTGCAGTTCATAAAAGCGCATGACGAGGTTCACCAGGGTGGTCTTTCCGGCGCCGGTGGGGCCGACGATGGCGACGGTATGCCCGGGCTCGGCGTTGAACGAGAGGTCCTCAATCAGCGGTTTGTCCGGGGTGTAGCTGAAGGTGACATGCCGGAACTGAACGTGCCCGTCAGTCTTGGCCGGCAACGTTTCGGTGGCCGTCTCGGCGTCCTGTTCGTCGGCGTCGAGGAACTCAAAGACCCGCTCCGCGGACGCGACCCCGGACTGCAGCATGTTGGCCATGCCCGCCATCTGCCCCAGCGGCTGGGTGAATTCGCGCGAGTACTGGATGAACGCGGTGGCGTCGCCCAGGCTCATCGCGCCGGAGGCAACGCGCAGGCCGCCGACGACGGCGATACCGACGTAGCTGAGGTAGGACACGAACTGCATGACCGGCATGATCATTCCGGACACAAACTGCGCCCCGAAACTCGCCTGGTAGAGCGCCTCGTTCCGCTCGTCGAAGCGGGCCAGCATGTCGGCGTCGCGGCCGAAGACCCGGACCAGGTCGTGGCCGGAGAAGGACTCTTCGATCTGGCCGTTGAGCTCTCCGGTGTTTTTCCACTGCGCTGCGAAGAGCTTCTGGCTGCGGGATCCGATGATGCCGGCAGCCACTGCGGAGAGCGGCAACGCCACGAGGGCGATCAGGGCCAGCTGCCAGGACACGATGAACATCATGATGACAATGCCGATGACCGTCAGGGCCGAATTCACGAGCTGCGCGAAGGCCTGTTGTAGCGCCTGCTGGATGTTGTCGACGTCGTTGGTGACCCGGGAGAGGATGTCGCCGCGCTGGCGGGTGTCGAAGTAGTTCAGCGGAAGCCTGTTGAGCTTCTTCTCGGTGTCGTCGCGCAGTTGGCGGACCACCCGCATGACCAGGACGTTCAGGACGTAACCCTGCAGCCAGAGGAAGATGTTGGCGACGAAGTACATCACCAGGACCACGCTGATCAGGAACGCGAGTTTTTGAAAGTCGATGCCGGCGCCAGGGATAACGTTCATTCTGGCCAGCATGTCCGCGAAGTTGTCCTGGCCCTGGGCCCGGAGGCCCTCGACGAACTGCTCTTTGGATCCGCCGGAGGGCAACTGTTTGCCGACAACTCCACTGAAGATCACGTCCATCGCCTGGCCAAGGATTCGCGGCGCCACTACGTTGAGGACGACGGCGACCGTCACCATCGCGAGCACGGCGGTGATGCCGGCGCGTTCGGGTTTCAGTAGGCTCATTAGCCGCTTCGCGGAGGGCCAGAAGTGCTGGGGTTTCTTCGCGGGCACGCTGCCGAACATACCGCCGTCGGCCTCACCGGGGACGAACTCCTCTTCGTAGAAGTCTTCGTCCGGTTCGGTGGCCGCGGCGCTCGTTGCGGTGGGGCCGGCGGCCGCGGCGCCGGTAGCGGTCATCCCGCTGGCCTTCGGAGGGCGGGTACCTTTTGGGTTGGTGCTCATGCCACGGCCTCCGCGGTCAGCTGGGATTCAACAATTTCCTGGTAGGTACTGGAGCTCTGCAACAATTCACCATGTGTGCCGCGGTCCACGATCCGGCCCTTGTCGAGCACCAGGATCTGATCGGCGTCGGCGATCGTGGACACGCGCTGGCCGACGATGATCACGGTGGCGTCAGCGGTTTTCGCTTTGAGTGCACGGCGGAGCCGGGCGTCGGTGGCGACGTCGAGGGCGGAGAAGGAGTCATCGAAGAGGAACACCTTGGGTTCGGTGACGAGGGCCCGGGCGATGCACAGGCGCTGGCGCTGGCCGCCGGAGACGTTGGTGCCGCCCTGGGAAATCCGTGAGCCGAGGCCGTTTTTCTTCTCGCGTACAAAGCCGGCCGCCTGGGCCACGGTCAGGGCGTCCCAGAGCTGCTCGTCGGTGGCCTCCGTCTTGCCGAAGCGCAGGTTGTGCTCGATGGTTCCCGAGAACAGGTAGGGCCGCTGCGGCACCATGGCCACGCGCTGGGTGATCTCGGCGCGGTCCAGGTTGGTGACGGGAACGCCGTCGAGCAGCACCTCCCCCGAGGCGGCGTCGTACAGGCGGGGCAGCAGGGACAGCAGGGACGTCTTGCCGGCGCCGGTGGAGCCGATAATCGCCACGGTCTGCCCGGGTTCGGCAGTGAAGCTGATGCCGCTCAGCACCGGTGCCTCGGCACCGGGGTAGGCGAAGGAGACGTTGCGGAACTCGACTCGGCCGGCCTTCCTGGCCGGCGTGACCGGGGTGGCCGACTCGTGGATGGAGGGTTCGACGTCGAGCACCTCACCGATGCGGTCCGCGCACACGGTGGCGCGGGGAATCATCATGGCCATGAAGGTGCCCATCATGACGGCCATCAGGATTTGAAGCAGGTACTGCAGGAACGCCGTCAGGGAGCCGACCTGCATTTCCCCGGCGTCCACCCGCTGGCCGCCGAACCAGAGCACGGCCGCGGTGGAGATGTGCAGGATCATGCCGATTGCGGGGAACATCAGCACGAACAAGGCGCCGATCTTAAGCGAGACGTCGGTGAGTTCCTTATTCGCGGCGCCGAAGCGCTCGGCTTCATGCGGCTCGCGCACGAACGCGCGGACCACGCGGATGCCGATGATTTGCTCCCGGAGGATGCCGTTGAGCCGGTCGATTTTCGTCTGCATGGACCGGAAGAGGGGCATCAGCCGGACCACCAGGTAGCCCACCACTACTGCCAGCAGCGGCACGGACACCCAGACCAGCCAGGACAGGTTGAGGTCCTCACGCAGGGCCATGAAGATGCCGCCGATGCACATGATGGGCGTGGCCACCATGAAGTTCAGGCCCAGCAGCATGAGCATCTGCACCTGCTGGACATCGTTAGTGCCCCGGGTGATGAGGGTAGGGGCGCCGAAAACGTTGACGTCCTTGGCGGAGAAGCTGGTGACTTTGCGGAACACGCCGCGGCGCAGGTCACGGCCGAATGCCATGGCAGCCTTCGAACCGAAGTAAACCCCGGCGATCGCGGTGACGACCTGCACGAGGGCTACGCCGAGCATCACGCCGCCGGTCCGCCAGATGTAATCCGTGTCGCCGCGCGAAACGCCCTCGTCGATGATCTGGGCGTTCAGGCTGGGGAGATACAGCGCTGCGATGGTGGAGGCGAGTTGGAAGAAGATGACTGCAACGATGTATGGCATATACGGCTTGGAGTAGCGCCGTATGAGGGTGACGAGCATGCCCACGAGTCCTTAGGACGAACGAATAGTTGAGGCTGGAACAGAGCCGGAAGAGGAATCTTCAACCCGGTGCACCCAGTAGTAGCAGACGGGGCTGACAGCCATAGCGTTCCAACTCTACGAAACGTCGCGCCTCGGCGGAATATCGGAGGCAAAAAAGTCGGTTGCACTGCTGACGCCAAGGGCGGCCGCCTGGTGGAGGCGGCCGCCCGGGCAGTGCTGCGTGCTGTTCCCGGCGTTGGTTGCTGCCGGTCCTGTACTGCCGCTTACTCTGTCCGGTGCCGCCCGTGCGTGGCGATGTAATCCGCAGCAGCGCGCTGGAGCTTGCGCTGCTTGGCCAGCTGGCGGCCCAACGCTGTGAGCTCCTCGGCAGTGCGTGCCTGGTGGGCAGCAATTTCCCGCTGCTGTGCAGCTTGTTCGTTGACCGCCCGGATCGCCGCCACGAGCTGAAGTTGCTGCTGCGCCAGCAACTGCTGGGTCTGGAGCAGCACGGGGACGACGTCGGCCACGTCAGGCCGGTCCGCGGCGACGAGGGTGCGGGACCGTTGCCGGGCACTTTCCCTCTCGACCGCCCGGTGGCCGTCGGACTCCCCCGGCCCGGAACTCACGCCGGCCTCCGGGCGGGCGGCGTCCGGGCCGTGGGATTCGGCGTGTTGCCGGCTGAGCACCTCGAGAAATTCCCGGTCCAAATCCACGGTCCCGGTGCCGCTGCCGGCTCCGGTGCCGGCTGCAGATGGGGCAGCCGTGGCGGCCCCGACTCCGGCGGTGCCGGCCGAGCTCGGGACGCGGCCGGCGGCCGGTGTGGTCTCGAAGGCAACGTTTCCGGCGTTTTCGGCAGGTTCAGGCCGGATGTCGACAGTGCGGCGCAGCGGACGTTCCTTGATCAGCAGGACAGCTACCAGCGCCACCAGGCCAACGATGGCCGAGATCAGGAAGACCTCGGCGATTGCGTCGCCGTAAGCCGCCCGCATGATGTCACGGAGCGGTGCCGGCATGTCGTTCAGGTCCATGGTGGCTGCGGAGGATCCTGCCGGCGCCGGGGCGCCGGAGGCGGCGAGCTTCTCGATCACGAGGGCTTTGACCCGGTTGGCCAGGACGGCGCCCAGCACCGAGACACCGATCGCGCCGCCGACGGACCGGAAGAAGGCCACAGAGGCACTGGCAGTGCCGATGTCCTTGGCCTGGACCGTGTTCTGGACGGCGAGAACGAGGTTCTGCATCAGCAGGCCCAGCCCGACGCCCAGGATGGCTGTGTAGGTACCGGTCATCCAGAGTTCGGTGGTGTGGTCCATGCTGCCTGCCAGGCCCAGCCCGCCGATGAGCAGGACGGCGCCGGCCACCAGGTACCGCTTCCATTTGCCGGTGCGGCTGATCAGCAGGCCGGATGCGACGGAACCGATCAGGTTGCCCGCGATCATGGGCAGGGTCAGCAGGCCGGCTTCCGTGGGGCTGGCGCCGCGGGCCACCTGGTAGTACTGGCCGAGGAAGGTGGAGGAGCCGAACATGCCCACGCCGACGGCCACCGAAGCGAGGATCGCCAGGGCCGTGGTCCGCTCGGAAATGATGTTCAGCGGAATGATCGGCTGGGCCACCTTGGATTCCACCAGGACCAGCAGGGCCAGCAGGGCAACGCCGCCGCCCACCATGACTACTGTCTGCCAGGACCACCAGTCGTAGTAGTCCGGGTTGCCGGCGAAGGAGACCCAGATCAGCAGCAGGCTGACGCCGGAGGTCAGCAGGATGGAACCGAGCCAGTCGATTTTGGCCGGCCGCTTGACGTGTTTGATCTTCAGGGTCACCTGCAGCAGGATCAGTGCCACGACGGCGAGCGGAACGCAGACGAAGAACGTCCACCGCCAGCCCAGGGGGCTGTCCACGATGAAGCCGCCCAGGAGGGGGCCGCCGGCTGTGCCGACGGCCATCACGCCGCCCATGTAGCCGGAGTACTTGCCGCGGTCGCGCGGCGGGATCATTGAGCCGATGATGGCTTGGGCCAGGGCGGTGAGGCCACCCATCGCGATGCCCTGGATGACCCGGGCGGTGAGCAGCAGCGGGATGGTCTCGGACAGGCCGGCCATGACCGAGCCGGCCACGAAGATGACGATGCTGAGCTGGACCAGGACCTTCTTGTTGAAAAGGTCGGCCAGTTTGCCCCAAATGGGGGTGGTGGCAGCGTTGGCCAGGAGGGCGGCCGTTATGACCCAGGCGAAGTCGGTCTGGGTTCCCTTGAGCTCGGACATGATGGTGGGGAGCGCATTCGCCACGATCGTGCTGCTGAGAATGGCGGTGAAGAAGGCCGCCAACAGCCCGGTGAGCGCTTCCATGATCTGCCGGTGGGTCATTTCCGTGGGCTCCGCGGCGGGTTGGGATGCGCGGGGTGCCCCTGGCTTCTTGTCCGTCGGGGCCGGGGACGGCCCTGTGGCGGCGGCGTGGCTGGCCATATTTCTACTCCTCAACAATTTCGGTCGTGTGTGCGGGTCCGGCCGTCGTTGCCCGGGCTGACGTCCTGAGGGACTCAGCAAGTTTCTTGAGGACGCCCGCCGTAACTTCGACGTCATCCTCGCTCCAGTCCTGCAGCAGGGCCTGGAGGGTCGCCGTGCGGTGGTCCTCGATGACGCGCAGTTTCTGCGCCCCGGAGACTGACAAAGCGATTAATTGGGCCCGGCCGTCGTCGGGGTCCGGCCGGCGGATGACGTAGCCGTGTTCCTCGAGGTCGGCGATGTGCCGGCTGAGGACCGGCGCACTGACGCCAAGCCGTTCAGCGAGGTGGGTGGCCCGGGACTCGCCCTCACCCACAAAGCGCAAGACGCCTTGCAGTGCTACACCGGTGTCCTGCCCCCGCACATTGGCGGCGGCAACGCACCGGACAGCGCGTTGGAGGTCAAAGATCTGGTACACGAGTTTGGCTGCGGCATTGGATTCCACTGACACGGAAGGACACTCCTTTGATTGCTTGCCCAAGGCAACTATATACCTAAATTGGTTACTTCGGGAAACTAAACCTTTTGGGGGGAGGGTCCGGAGCGGTGTGCGCGGCCGGAATTGCGGCAGATACGCCAAACGCGGACCGCCGGGCCGGACCTTCGAAAGAAGGTCCGGCCCGGCGGTCCGCGCAGCAATGATGCAGTGGTGGCGGCTCGGCTCTATCCGCCGACGACCGGTCCTGCCTGCTCCCCCAGATGGGTGGGCGCAAACATTTTCAGCAGCGTTTCGACCACGACGACGTTCGGGCCGTCCGCCGCGAACCCCGCCTTGAGCGCGTCCCCGACATCCTCGGGGGCAACCCGGACCGCAGGAACGCCGAAGGCCTCGGCGAGCTTGACGAAATCGGGGCGTGAGAGTTCCGTGGCCGTAGCCGTGCCGAAGGCGCCCACCATATACTCACGCAGGATGCCGTAGCCGCCGTCGTCCACGATCAGCCAGGTGACCGGCACATTGTGCTGCTTGGCCGTGGCGAGTTCGGAGATGGAGTACATCGCCGAGCCGTCGCCGGAGACGGCCAGCACCCGGGCGGAACTGCCGGGCGTGCCCGTGGTTTCCAGGCCGACGGCGCCGCCGATCGCGGCGGGAAAACCGAAGCCCAGCCCGCCGGCGCCCTGGGCGGAGTGGAACTGGCCCTGGCGGGCGTCCCAGCAGCTCCAGGCCCAGTAGGCCGAGATCGTCATGTCCCAGAAGGTCTGCATGGCGGCGGGAACGGCGTCCCGGATGTCAGCCATGAACTTCAGCTCTTTGCTGAGGTCCTGGGATTCCAGCCGGGCCTTGACCTTGGCCAGGGTTTCCTTGACCAGCGTCTCGGGCGGGGTGCCGTGCCAGCCTGCGCCTGCTCCGTGCGGCTCGGTCAGGGCGGCGTCGAGCGCCGCGTCGAGGTCGGCGAGCGCCTGGCCGGCGTCCGCCCGGATCCCCAGGCCGGGGCGGTTGGATTCGAGGACGCGCGGTTCGGCGTCGATCTGGATGATCCGGCCCCGCGGCGTAAAGGTGAAGTAGTTGGACGTGACTTCCCCCAGCGAGGACCCGATCACCACCAGCACGTCGGCGTCCTCGAGCAGCTCCGTCATGTGCTGGTCCTCAATCCAGGCCTGCAGCGAGAGCTCGTGGTTCCACGGGAACGCGCCATTGCCGCCGGGCGTGCAGATCACCGGAGCGCGCAGCTTCTCCGCAATGGAGAGCAACGATGCCTCCGCCCGGCCGCGGCGTGCGCCGCCGCCGGCGATGATGGCGGGGCGTTCCGCCGACGAAAGCCACTTCACGGCCTCGCGGACCAGTTCGATCCGGGGCGGGTTGTCGGCCGCCTCGGCGAGTGCGTCCTCCACCGGTGGCACCATGATGGGATCCAGCAGCACGTTCTGCGGGATTTCCAGCCAAACGGGGCCCTGCGGCGAGGAAATGGCCTCCGTCCAGGCGTCCTGGATGGCGGACGGAATGCCGGAGGCGTGCTGAATCAGCCGCTGGCTCTTGGTGACGTTGGCGGCCGAGGCCTTCTGGTCATCGAGTTGGTGCAGCATGCCCTTGCGCCGCGCACCGAGTCCTTCGAGCGGGATCTGGCTCGCGATCACCACCATGGGGACGCCGGTGGCGTAGGCCTCCTGCAGGCCGGCCAGCGACGTCAGGGCGCCGGGGCCGGTGGAGAGGAAGAGGACGCCCACTTCGCCCGTGGCGCGCGAGTAGCCGTCGGCGGCGAAAGCCGAATTGTTTTCCACCCGGGAGGAAACGAAGTGCAGGTTGCCGCGGCCCATGGCGTCGAAAAGACCCAGGGCGTGCTGGCCGGGGATGCCGAAGACCGTTTTGGCGCCAAGGGCTTCGAGGGTTTCGACGACGAGGTCGCCGCCGTTGCGGACGCCCGTCACCGGGACTTTTCGCTCTCCACCCGCTGGGCCGCGGAGGCCGCGAACCCTGCCGGACGGCGGGAATCCTGGCCGAGTGCCTGCGCAGCGTAACCGTTCGGCGCACCGAAGCGGTCCCCGTCCACCGCACGGTCCGCCATCAAGGTCACCAGTTCGTAAGCGACGTGGCTGGCGGCCACGCCGGTGATGTCCGCGTGATCGTACGCAGGGGCGACCTCAACGACGTCGGCCCCAACCAGGTTCATGCCGCGGAAGCCGCGGAGAATCTCCAGCAGTTCACGGCTGGTGAGCCCGCCGGCCTCGGGGGTTCCGGTGCCGGGGGCGTGCGCGGGGTCCAGGACGTCGATGTCCACGGAGATGTACAGCGGACGGTTGCCGATCCGGTCACGGACCTTGGCGACGGTTTCCAGCACGCCCTGGTAGTAGACGTCGGCGGAGGTGACGATGCCGAAGCCGAAACGGTGGTCGTCGTCGAGGTCCTTCTTGCCGTACAGCGGGCCGCGGGTGCCGATGTGGCTGATGGCTTCGGTGTCCAGGATGCCTTCCTCGACGGCACGGCGGAAGGGGGTGCCGTGGGTGTACTCGGCGCCGAAGTAGGTGTCCCAGGTGTCCAGGTGGGCATCAAAGTGCAGCATAGCGACCGGCTCACCGGCGCGTTCGGCAGCGGCACGGAGCAGAGGCAGGGCGATGGTGTGGTCCCCGCCCAGAGTCAGCAGCTTGCTGCCGGAAGCGCTCAGGTCCAGGGCGTTCTGCTGGATGGTCTCGATCGCTTCATTGATATTGAAGGGGTTCACGGCCATGTCGCCGGCGTCGGCCACCTGGATGTTTTCGAAGGGGCTGACGTCCCAGGCCGGGTTGTACGGACGCAACAGCCGGCTCGCCTCGCGGATGTGGTTGGATCCGAAGCGGGCGCCGGGACGGTAGGAGACGCCCGAATCGAAGGGCACGCCCACCACCGTCACGTCCGCCTTGGCGACCTGGTCCAGCCGGGGCAGCCGCGCGTAGGTGGCGGCTCCCGCGTAGCGGGGAATGCGGGATGAATCGATGGGGCCAAGGTTGCCATTGGCCTCGATGCGCAGCTCTTCCAAAAGAAAGCCTCTCCTTCGAGGATTGACCGACGGGTGTGACAGCCATCATACACTCGAAGTTGCCTCTTGTGCATCAAATGTTTACAAATAAGCCTCAGGCGCCTCGGCCCCGACCGGCTACCCCCCGCCCTTCTTCGGGCGACTGCGGAATTCCGGGGTTTCAACACCACCGACGGCGTTCCACAGGCAAGTATCCGGGCAGGAGCGCGGGTCTGCCGCCTCCTGCAGCCGGCGCGGCGGTGGTCAGCCGGGAAGGAACGCAGCCGCGGCCACGCCGAGGAATCTAACGGCTCGCGGCGGGGACCAGGACCCAGAGGACCTCGACGGCGGCATCCGTAGGGTTGACCCAGGTGTGCGGCTCGCGGCCGGGGAAGGTGACGGTGTCCCCGGCGTGGAGCTCGAATTCCTCGTTCGTGAGGATCAGCCGGATGCTGCCCTTGACCACATGCAGCACGTCGACGTCGCAGTCGACGGCGTAGAGCTCCGATTCGCCGCGGCCACGGGGCTCGATCACGGCCTGGATGATCTGGACCCGGCGCTCCGAGCGCGCGGTGAGCAGCCGTTCCACAATGCCTTCGCCACCGAGCGAGATCCGCGGGCCCTCGTTCTTCTTGGTGAGATGGGTCTCCGGGGCGGCAAAGAGATCACCAATGGAGATGGAGAGCACCTGGCACAGCGTGACCAGGGAGGCGACCGACGGAGAGGTAAGGTCCCGTTCCACCCGACTGAGGAAACCCTTGGTCAGACCGGTGGCGTCGGCAACCTGTTCGATGGTGAGCCGCTGGGACTGCCGGGCGGCGCGGATCCGGGAACCGATGGCAACGGGAACGTTGCTCGGTTCAACTGGTAGAGCCTTCATTTTTTGGAACCTTTCACGGCCGGCCGCTTGGCCCCATCGTTGGAGCCATACTAGCGGGACGGCATCTCCGGGACCCCGGATCTGCCCCCGACGCGTCATGCGTCTTGACTGTTACAGAGATCACATCTAATCTTTGGCAACAAGTGTTGCCTATTAGGCAATAGCCGCCGCTAGTGCGGCAGCGCTCCCCACCCGCGGCACGCTGCCACCGGCATAACGTTCCCTACCCTTCAAAAGCAGTTGGATCCCGGACTCCGCATGTGTGCCGCCAGGTTCAGCCCTGCTCCGAACAGCTCCAAGGAGCCCCCAATGGACGCAAGTTTCGTTAACATCGCCATCGTGGTGGTGTACCTGGCCGCCATGCTGGCCTTCGGGTGGTGGGGTAAGTCCCGCACCAAGAACAACAGCGACTTCCTCGTCGCCGGCCGCCGCCTCGGACCGTTCCTCTACACCGGGACCATGGCTGCCGTCGTGCTCGGTGGCGCCTCCACCGTAGGCGGCGTAGGCCTCGGCTACAAATTCGGCATCTCCGGCATGTGGCTCGTCGTCGCGATCGGTGCCGGCGTGCTCCTTCTCAGCCTGCTCTTCGCCAGCACCATCCAGAAGCTGAAGATCTACACCGTTTCCCAGATGCTGAGCCTGCGCTACGGCAGCAACGCCACCCAGACCTCGGGCATCGTGATGCTCGCCTACACGCTGATGCTTTGCGCCACCTCCACCGGCGCCTACGCCACCATTTTTGTGGTGCTCTTTGGCTGGGACCGGGCGCTTGCCATCGCCATCGGCGGCGCCATCGTCCTGGTCTACTCGACGATCGGCGGCATGTGGTCGATCACCCTGGCTGACCAGGTCCAGTTCGTCATCAAAACGGTCGGCATCTTTGCCCTGATGCTGCCGTTCACCCTCAACGCCGCCGGCGGCCTCGACGGGATCCGCAGCCGAGTGGATGCCAGCTTTTTCCAGATTGACGGCATCGGTGTCCAGACGATCATCACGTACTTCGTCGTCTACACCCTGGGCCTGCTGATCGGCCAGGACATCTGGCAGCGCGTCTTCACCGCCAAGACCCCCACCGTGGCCCGCTGGGGCGGCGCCACCGCCGGCATTTACTGCATTCTTTACGGCGCTGCCGGCGCCCTGATCGGTCTGGGCGCCCGCGTCGCGCTGCCGGACATCGACGTCAAGGCCCTCGGCAAGGACGTTGTCTACGCCGAAGTGGCCACCAACCTCCTGCCGATCGGCATCGGCGGCCTGGTGCTGGCCGCCGCCGTCGCCGCCATGATGTCCACCGCCTCCGGCGCCTTGATTGCCGCCGCCACGGTGGCCCGCGCCGATGTGCTGCCCTTCGTCGCCAGCTGGTTCGGCAAGAACATCAACACCGCCGATACCGACAACCCGGAACACGACGTCCGGGCCAACCGCATGTGGGTCCTGGGGCTCGGCGTCGTCGCGATTGTCATCGCCATCATCACCAAAGACGTGGTCGCGGCCCTCACCATCGCCTACGACATTCTCGTCGGCGGGCTCCTGGTCGCCATCCTCGGCGGCCTCGTCTGGAAGCGCGGCACCGGCGCCGCCGCAGCTGCCTCGATGGCGGTGGGCTCGGTCATCACCCTCGGCACCATGATCATCCTGGAAATCAACGCCGAGGTTCCCCTGGACGGGATCTACGCCAACGAACCCATCTACTACGGGCTGCTGGCATCAGCGGCGGTTTACATCGCGGTGTCCCTGCTGACTAAGCCAACGGATCCCGCGGTCATGGCCAACTGGCACCGCAGGGTTGCCGGCGGTGCCGTGGAGGAAGAACAGGCTCCCGCCCTGACCCACTAGCGCGAAGCTGAACGCCCGACGGCGGCGCTCCCCACTTCGGGGGCGTCGCCGTCGGGCGTTTAAGCCTCCCGTGCGGTCAGTGGTCCGGGACCGCTATTCGCCTTCCTCCGGCTCCACGAATTCTTCGCCTTCCAGGGTGGCCACCGGTTTCTCCTCGCCCAGGAAATCCTCCTCGCCCAGCGGAACCAGCCGCTCTGCCTCTTCGAAGAGCTCTTCCTCCTCGGTTCCGGCGGCGTCACCGACGGGCGCGTCCTCAGCGTAGTCGTAGGCGGGATCGGATTCGAGGGAATCGTTGGCTGGCTGGTTTGGACGTGAACCCGTGGTGTCCATGCTGCAACCTCCGTGTGGCGGGGTGATGGCAAGGGCTCCGCGGAGCCCGCCCTGGCTCTCATTCGAACACCGCGCACCCTGGTGGTCAAGAGTCCCGCCCCATGGGATTCCAGCGGCCGGCAACCGCTCCTCGGCGCCGGCGCTTTTTACGGTTTGCCTAAACTCCGCACTGAGGAATACCAGCCGAAAATCCGCGGAATGACGGGGTACGCTGGATGCGCAACGGGGCCGAACCATGCCCTTTCAAGCCCAGGAGCTTCCGTGTCCCAGCACGCCCCATCTGACCCCTTCAACTCTGAACCCCATTCCCGCGAACCCGGCCGTGACCGCCGCCCCGGGCCCCGCGCCGAAGCCCATCCGGCTGCAGCTCACGCCGCGGAGCCCGCTGGGGGGCCAAGCCCTGCAGACATCAAGCGGTGGCGGCAGTACCTTGCCGACGAGCGGGCCGAGGCCGCCGTCTACCGCGACCTCGCCCAGAACCGCTCCGGTGAGGAGCGGGCGATTCTGCTCGCCCTGGCCGACGCCGAGGGACGCCACGAGGCGCACTGGCTGCAACTGCTCGGCGACCACGCCGGCCGTTCCCGCCCGGCCTCGCTCCGCAGCCAGTTCCTGGGCTTCCTGGCCCGCCACTTCGGCTCGGTCTTCGTGCTGGCGCTCGCCCAGCGGGCCGAAAGCCGTTCACCGTACGCCAGCGACCCCTCGGCCACCCCGGCGATGGTCGCCGACGAACAGATCCACGAGGAAGTGGTGCGCGGGCTCGCCACCCGGGGCCGCAACCGGCTGGCCGGCACCTTCCGCGCGGCCGTTTTCGGCGCGAATGACGGGCTGGTCAGCAACCTCTCCCTCGTGATGGGTATGGCCGCCTCCGGCGTGGCCAGCTCCGTGGTCCTCCTCAGCGGTGTCGCCGGGCTGCTGGCCGGGGCGCTGTCCATGGGCGCCGGCGAATTCATTTCCGTGCGATCCCAGCGCGAACTCCTCGACGCGACGCGCCCCACCCAGATCACCCTGGCCGTAGCACCCTCACTGGACATCGAGCACAACGAACTCCTGCTGGTCTATCTGGCCCGCGGCATGTCGCGGGAAGCGGCCGAGCACCGCGTTGCGGAGCGGATGGGTCTGCGTGACTGCGACTGCGATCCCAGCCTCTCGCTGCAACCGGACCTTCCGGAGGCCCATGACGAACACGAAGCCGTCGGCACCGCCTGGAGCGCGGCGGCGTCGAGCTTCTGCTTCTTCGCCTCCGGGGCCATTGTTCCGATCCTGCCGTTCGTAATGGGCATGACCGGCATCGCGGCGCTGGCGGTGTCCGCCGGCCTGGTGGGTCTGGCACTGCTGTTCACCGGCGGCGTCGTGGGACTCCTGTCCGGCACCTCGCCCACCTCCCGGGGCCTGCGCCAGCTGGCCATCGGCATGGGCGCGGCAGGCGTGACGTACCTGCTGGGCCTGGCTTTCGGCGCCGCGGTAGCTTAGGTCCTGACCCGCTTATCCGTCCAGGACGGCGAGAGCCTGCTCCACGGTGTCTACCAGGAAGATCCGGTTCTCCATCCCCCGGCCTGCGGCAAGGCTCTGGAGGAGGGGCCATGCCGGGTAGCGCCGAAGCCAGTGCTCCTGCCCCACCAGCACCATCGGCGTGATGGTTTCGGGCGCGCCATAGTAGTTCTCGCACGCGTCCTGGAAGATTTCCTGCACCGTACCCCCGGAACCAGGCAGGAAAACAATGCCGCCGGTGCACAGCTCCAGCAGAATGGCCTCGCGGATGGAGTTCGCGAAGTACTTGGCAATGTGGGTGGCGAAGAAGTTGGGCGGCTCGTGTCCGTAGAACCAGGTGGGAATCCCCAGCGACGGCGTACCTTCCGGATGGCGTTCGACGACGGCGGCCGCGGCGCGTGCCCACGCCGAGACGGAGGGCCGGAACCCCGGGACGGCAGCGAGATCCGCCAATGCCTGCCGGACGTCAGGCTCCGCGGCGTTGCTCAGGTAGGCGCCGAGGTTGGCGGCCTCCATGGCGCCCGGACCACCGCCGGTGGCGACGACCCGGCCGTCCCGGGCCAGGAGCCTTCCCAGGAGGGCAGCCTGGTCGTAGACTGCCGAACCGCGGGTGGCCGCGTGTCCGCCCATCACGCCCACCATGGTCCGGCCGGTGCAGAGTTCCGAGCGGGTCAGCTCCTCGAGGGCATCACCGATCGCGTGGTCGTGCAAGGCCGCGGCCAGGGTGGCGTCCAGGCGGTGGCGCTGTCCCGGCCGGATGCTCCACTGGTACACCTTGGCATCCGGAGTGTCCTCATAGCGGGAGTCGGAGATCCCTTCGTACAGTTCCTGCGGGGTGTACAGCTGCCCGCGGTACGGGTTGAACGGCACCGCGTCGAGCTTAGGAAAGATCAGGGCGCCGCGGCTGCGCAGCGACTCCTCCACGCCGCCGTCGAAAGTGCAGCCGAGGAAAATTCCGCCCTGCGGATGCACGGCTCTGAGCTGCGCCGCCCGGCCCCGCAGGTCAAGGGACTGGACATGCCAGCCCTGCAGCGACGTCGCCCCGCCCGCAACCAGCCGGTCGAAGCTGTCCAGGCTTTCGACCTCCAGCGTGCGCGGACTGGCGTGCAGGCTGCGGGCAGCGCTCATCAGTCGGGCCCTAGCGCGTGTGGTCCGGGGCGGCGCCGGACCCGGTGCTTGGTGCGGCTTCGGAATCCATGTAGGCGTCCAGCTTGGCCAGGGTCTGCTCGATGTTGGCCGGGTGGCGCCGGACGTAACCGGCCAGGCGCAGGAGGATCCTGGCACGCACTTCCCGTGCGTCCCACTGCTCGGTGACGAGAGTGCCCGGGTTGCCGGCGTCGTCGGCCGCAGGCTCCAGCAGGTAGCGCCAGACATGGCCGCCGAAGTGCCGCCACGCGATCCGTCGGCCCTCCTCAAACTCGCAAACCGTGTTGAGAATCTTGTAGTCCATCTTGATGTTCATTTCCATGCCAAACTTCGCACCGAGGGCGAGCCGCTCGGGGCCGCGCGGCTGGGCGCCCTTCACGGTGTCGGAACCGTCGATCACGCTGTGCAGGGCGGGGTTGGCGAGCACGTCAAAGATGGCTTCCGGGGCGGCCGCGATGAAGCGGCTGCGGGACACGAGATATCTGTTGGTCATCCGGCAATCCTAGACCTGCGCTGTGACGCGTCAGTTGTGGTGCAGAATAAATCATGCAAACTCCGCCCCTCCCCCGCAGCAGACGTCCCCGCATCGGGATTCCCGTGCGGCTCAGCAGTTCCGCAGCCCCGGATTCCCGGGTGGCGGAGGCCAATGCGCTCTTCGACTACATCGTGGACCTGGTGCGCGACGGCGGCGGCGACCCGGTGCTGCTCACGGCGCCCGGAGAGCCGCTTGAGTCGCTCGACGGCGTCGTCCTTCCAGGCGGCGGCGACCTGGACCCCCGGCGCTGTTAAGATTGCCTCCGGCCATCACCAGGCTGTCGCGCGGGTGGCCGCTGGGCTCGTGGTGACAGCGGTAGCCGGGGACGGGACGGTGGAGGCGCTGGAAGACCCGGAGCGCTGGGTGGCGTCTGTGCAGTGGCATCCCGAGGCCCTGGAACTGCCGGCAGGAGAACGGCTGGCCCCGTTCCGCGCCTTCGTTGAGGTGTGTCGCAGCTCTCCCCAGCACCTAGCGGCCCTGCTAGTATGAACTTAGGCAGTATGTCCTATCAAGCGAACATATGCCGGAGAATGTGACCCGCCGCCCTGCTTGGGCCCGGGTCCGGGGCACGAGGGAGCGCTTCAACAGTGGTTATGCAAAAAGTGGCGAATCAACTTAATCTCAACATCGACCGGTCCTCACCGGTGCCGCTCTACCACCAGGTGGTCCAGGGCATCGAGGCCGCGATCCACGGCGGGATCCTTCCCCCCGGCAGCCGTCTCGACAACGAGATTGACCTTGCCGCACAGCTGAACCTCTCCCGCCCCACCATGCGCAAGGCCATGGACGAGCTGGTCCGCTCCGGACTGCTCGTGCGCAAGCGCGGCGTCGGCACCCAGGTCGTCTCCAGCCAGGTCCGGCGCCCCCTTGAGCTGTCCAGCCTCTTCGACGACCTCAGCAACAACGGCAGCAAGCCCACCACGGAGGTGTTGAGCTTCTCCCACGATGAGGCCGACGCCGCCACCCGGGCAGCACTCCAGATTCCCGCGGGCTCGAAGGTCTACCATTTCACCCGGCTCCGGAAGGTCGGCGGAAAACCGCTGGCGCTGATGGAGAACTGGGTCCGCGACGACATCACCCCCATCGACGAAGCGCTCCTGGGCTCACAAGGCCTCTACGCGATCCTCCGCAACGGCGGCGTGAACTTCCGGCTCGCCTCACAGCGGATCGGCGCCATGATCGCCAACGACTACCAGGCGACCCTGCTGGACACCACCCCCGGCTCGGCCCTTGTCACCATGGAGCGCACGGCCGTGGACGACACCGGGCGCCAGGTGGAGACCGGCCACCACGTCTACCGCGCGGATTCCTACAGCTTCGAAATGACGCTGGTCCAGCGCTAGGGCCGCCAGCGCCAGGCGACAGGCGACAGCGCATGCCGTTGGGCCTTGCGCGCCTCGGCACTGCACATCTGGTCCCCCTCCGCACCGCTCCCCCGTCCACCCGCGCCTTCCACCGTCGCGACAACGAAAGGGCTGAACTCATGGCCAACTGGGTCTATCCGCTCGGCACCGCCGCCCAAGGCACCTGGGACGTATCCCTGGGCACCTCCGATTCCACCCTGGAGGTGGAGGGCTGGGCCCACACCGGGCTGAAGGTGGCCACACTGCGGGCCGCGGCCGCCGTCGAACTTCCAGCCGCGGACGAGGAACGCATCGTAGTCCCGCTCAACGGGTCCTTCACGGTGTCCGTCGACGGCGAGGAGTACCGGCTGGCCGGCCGGGACAGCGTCTTCGGCGGCCCCAGCGACGTCCTCTACACGGGGACCGGCAAGGCCGTGAGCATCAATTCGGCCGACGGCGGACGCGTCGCCGTGGCCACCGCCCCGGCCAAAGCAGCCTACCCGACGCGCCTGATCACGGCCGCGGAGACGCCGGTCGAGCTGCGCGGGGCCGGCAACTGCTCCCGCCAGGTCCACAATTTCGGGACCCCCGCCGCGCTGGAGGCGGACCGTTTCATTGTGTGCGAGGTCCTGACGCCGGCTGGCAACTGGTCCTCCTACCCCCCGCATAAGCACGATGAGGAGAAGGCCGGCGAGACCCGCCTCGAGGAAATCTACTACTTCGAGACCCGGGTGACGCCCGGGGCTCCGGCCCGGCCGGGATCCGACGATGCGATCGGCTACCAGCGCGTGTACGCCTCGGACGAGCGCCCCATCGATGTCTCCGCGGAAGTCCGGACCGGCGACGTCGTCCTCGTGCCCTACGGCTGGCACGGCCCTGCCATGGCAGCCCCGGGCTACGACTTGTATTACCTCAACGTGATGGCGGGCCCCGGCCCGGTCCGCGACTGGCTCATCAGCGACGACCCGCACCACGGCTGGATCCGCCAGACCTGGGACGGCCAGGACCTCGACCCGCGGCTGCCCTTCGGCGCCTGACGGCACCGCGGCTTGACGGCCCCGGGATGGAGCGTCCGTTCAGCCGCCCACGGTCTGAACTACCCGCACCGGTACACCGCTCGCGAGGGATTCCTGGGCGGCGTCGGCCACGCGGGAAGCGGCCACGGCATCTTCCGGCGTGCAGGGATTGTCCCGGCGGCCCAGAATCAGCTCGACGAAGGCAGCCATCTCGGAACGGTAGGCCGCCGCAAACCGCTCGGCGAAGGTCCGGTGCGGCTCGCCGGCCGGGAACCGCACCCCGGCTTCGGCCGAGGCCAGGGCCGTTTTGTCATCCAGGCCGACCATGATCGAACTCCGGGATCCCTGGATTTCCAGCCGCACGTCGTGGCCAGCCCCGTTGTACCGCGTGGCCGAGACCGTACCCACAGTGCCGTCGTCGAACGTCACCAGCGCCAGGGCGGTGTCCACGTCGCCGGCCGCGCCGATGGCGGGGTCCCCGTTGTTGGAGCCCCGGGCGTAAACCTCGACGATTTCCCGGCCGGTGAGCCAGCGCAGGATATCGAAATCGTGCACCGAGCAGTCCCGGAACAGCCCGCCGGAGCTGGCCAGGAATTCGACCGTCGGCGGTGCCATATCGCACGTCACGGCGCGCAGCGAGTGGATCCAGCCCAGTTCACCGGCCTGGTAGGCACGCCGGGCTTCCTGGTAGCCGGCGTCGAAGCGGCGCTGGTGCCCGATCTGGACCACGGCGTTCCGGTGCCGGATGTAGTCGAGCACGGGCAGGGCGTCCGCCACGTTCAGGGCGACGGGCTTCTCGCAAAACACCGGGACGCCGGAGTCCACCCCGGCCTTGATCAACTCCGGGTGGGTCCCGGTTCCGGTGGCGATGACGAGTCCGTCCAGCCCGGAAGCGAGGAGCGCCTCCACCGACGGCAGGAACCCGGCACCGAGCCCGGCCGCGATAGCCCGGGCTTGGTCCTCGGCAACGTCCGTGAGCCGGAGCCGGACGTTAATGCCCTGCGGATTGAGGACACTGTTGAGCGCGGCGATATTGTTGGCGTGCATGACGCCGATCCGCCCCACCCCGGCGAGTCCGAGGATGACGTCTTTCACACTTGTGCTTTCGCGGGTAGTGCGGGAACCGTAAATGCCGACCGGAAAGCCTCCAGGGCCGCATGACTGTCGCCGCTGGCCCAGGCCTCCATACCCACGGTCCGGTCGTAGCCGGCCTCCGCGAGCGCCCTGGCGACAGCAGCGTAGTTGATTTCCCCGGTACCGGGTTCGCAGCGGCCCGGAACATCCGCCACCTGGATTTCGCCGAGGTACGGCAGGGCGCTCCGGACGAGCTCGATCAGGTTCCCCTCGCCCATCTGGGCATGGTAGAGGTCCAACATGAGCCGGGCGTTCGGGTGCCCGGCGGCCTGCACCAGCGCCAGGGTGTCCTTGGCGCGGGCCAGCGGGATCCCGGGGTGGTCAAGGATGGTGTTGAGGTTCTCGAGGCAGAACGTCACCCCGTATTTCTCGCCGAGCTTGCCGAGCCGCTCCAGGGTCCGGGCACCGGTGGACCACATGAGGCCGCTGGACCGGTAGACCGGACGGGCTGCCTGGCCGTCGATAAGTTCAGCCGGGTGCACCACCATCCGGCCCACCCCGAGCTCCAGTGCGGTCGGGATGAGCGACTCTGCCGTCCGCACCACGTCATCGGCCGTGTCCGGATCCACCAGGCTGCCGGCGGTGTAGCCGGTCATTGAGGAAAACACCGCGCCGGTGGCCTTGAGCGCGCCGATGTCCTTGGTCCGCGAATCCCAGAGTTCGACGTCGAAGCCGGCCTCGTGGATCCGGCGCACCCGCTCCGTGAACGGCAACTCGGTGAAAACCATCTCGGCGCAGACGGCGAGGCGCATCAGAGGACAGCCGTCTCGTTGACGGTGACCGTGTTGACGGTGACCGGAGTGACGGTGACCGGAGTCCCGCGCTGGACCGATTCGATGCAGGCCAGCGCCATCGCCAGTGCGCGCCGGGCGTCCGCCGCGCCGGGCGTGAGTGAGTACGCGGTCGACGACGGCACTGTATTGTCACTGCGGCCGTCCCGCCGCTCGCGCACGGCATCGACGAAATCGACGAGCTCATCCGTGTACGCCTGCCGGAAGAGCTCCACGTTAAGCCGCGGCGTGTCGGCTGACATCCCGTCCGCGGTGTAGCGGCTGGCCGCGGTTTCCGTGGCCCGGCCCGCCTGCACCATGCCCTTGGAGCCGAAGACCTCCCCACGGATGTCGTAGCCGTAGAGAGCGCTGAAGTTCGCCTCGGCCACCGCGATGGCACCGTTGCTGTAGCGGATGGTCACGACGGCGGTGTCCAGGAAGCCCTGGTCGCGCAGCCCGGGTTCCACCAGGGCATCGGCAATGGCGTAGACCTCCACCGGTTCGGCGCCTTCGTTGAACCAGTTCAGGGTGTCGAAGTCGTGGATCAGGGTTTCCAGGAACACGGTCCAGGCCGGGACCCTGGCCGCGTGGGGAATGCTTCCCGTTCCCGGATCCCGGGTCAGGGAGCGCAGCAGTTGCGGCGTCCCGACGGTGCCGGCGGCGAGGTCCCTCTTGGCCGCCTGGAAGTCCTCCGCGTACCGGCGGTTGAAGCCGATCTGGAAGTGCACACCGGCAGTCTCCACAGCGGACAGTGCGGCGTCAAGCTCTTCGAGCCCCAGGCCGGCCGGCTTCTCGCAGAACACATGCTTTCCGGCGGCGGCGGCCTGGGCGATCAGCGAGGAGTGGAAACGCGCCGGGCTCGCGATGATCACGGCGTCGATTTCCGGGTCGGCCAGGATGTCGGCGGCGTCGGCCGTCACCTTGCCGGCGCCCAGGACAGAGGCCAGTGCCTCGGCGGACTCCACGTTGGGATCAGCGATGGCCGCTAGCTCGGCACCGGGAACCCGGCGGGCAACGCTCTCGGCATGGAAAGCGCCCATCCAGCCCGAGCCGATGAGCCCGATCCGCACGGGCAGGGGACGTTCGGTGGAGTTCCGCTTCAGGTAAGCCATGGGCTCGTCCTTTCAATTTTTCACAACTGGGTGAGGGCGGGGCCGGCCCGGGCCGGAGGCATTTCCTTTGGCCGGCGCAGGAAAGAGCAGGACCGTGCCCGGAGGGGCGGGCCAGCTCCCCTGTGCTGCTAGTAGGTCTTGCCCGTGGTCTGGGCCACCTCGGCCACTTCGCCCTGGACTTCCTTGACCACGTCGCCGTGTCCGCCGAGCTGTTCGAGTTCGTGGGCGAGTTCGGCGAGTTCGGCGCCGCCGGCCATCTGGGCGGTGAGTTCGTCGAGGGTGATGTCCTTCTTGTCGTAGTAGCCGATTGATTTGCCGCGTTTAAGCAGCAGGAACCGGTCGCCGACGGGGAAGGCGTGGTGCGGGTTGTGGGTGATGAAGATGACGCCGAGGCCGCGGTCGCGGGCCTGCAGGATGTAGCGGAGGACCACGCCGGACTGCTTCACGCCCAGTGCGGCGGTGGGCTCGTCCAGGATCAGGACTTTCGCGCCGAAGTACACGGCCCGGGCAATCGCGACGCACTGGCGTTCACCACCGGAGAGCTGGCCGATGGGCTGTTCCACGTCACGGAGGTCGATGCCCATCGCGGCGAGTTCCTTGAGCGTGATCTCCTTCATCTTCTCGACGTCCATGCTCTTGAACGGGCCAAAGCCGGACGTCAGTTCCGAGCCGAGGAAGAAGTTCCGCCAGATGGGCATCAGCGGGACCACGGCGAGGTCCTGGTAGACAGTGGCGATGCCGGCGTCCAGGGCGTCGCGGGGGGAGGTGAACTTCCGATTCTCGCCCATGATGTTCAGGACTCCGGCGTCGTGCTGGTGCAGGCCGGCGATGATCTTGATCAGTGTGGATTTGCCGGCGCCGTTGTCGCCCAGGACGCAGGTGACGCGGCCGTTGTCCACGGCCATCGTGACATCGGACAGGGCGATGATGTTGCCGTAGTGCTTGCCGACACCCTCAAGGGAGAGCAGGTGGACGGGGGTGTGGGTGAGGGGGTCTTTTTCGTTCTGGAGCAGCGTTTGCTGGTCGATTTCGTTGGCATTCATTTTCTCCGGCCCCTTTACTTGAGTTCCGCGCGGCGCTTGACGATGAGGTTGACGATGGTGGCCAGCAGCAGCATCAGGCCCAGGAAGAACTTGAACCAGTCCGGGTTCCACTGGGCGTACACGATGCCCTTGTTGGCCATGCCGAAGATGAACGCGCCGATCGCGCCGCCGATCGCCGAGCCGTAGCCGCCGGTCAGGAGGCAGCCGCCGATGACAGCGGCGATGATGTAGAGGAATTCGTTGCCCACGCCTTCACCGGACTGCACGGTGTCGAAGGCGAAAAGGTTATGCATGCCCAGGATCCAGCCGCAGAAGCCCACGCCCATGAACAGCCCGATCTTGGTGGCCTTGACCGGCACACCCACGGCGCGGGCGGCGTTTTCGTCCCCGCCCACGGCGAAGATCCAGTTCCCCACCCGGGTCCGCATCAGCACCCAGGTGGCGACCGCGACGAGCGCGATCCAGATGAACACCGTGATTTTGACGTCGACGCCGCCGATGGTCACCGAGGAGGCGAACACCGCCCGGGCCGAGGCGAATCCGTCCATGTTGGCGATGGACGGTGAGGAGACCGAGCCACCGATCAGGCGCGTCAAGCCCAGGTTCAGGCCGGTCAGCATCAGGAAGGTGGCCAGGGTGACGATGAAGCTGGGCAGCTTGGTCTTCATCAGGATCCAGCCGTTGATGTAGCCAATGCCCAAGGAGACCACCAGTGCCAGGAGGACTCCGACCCAGACGTTCGTGCTGAAGTACCAGCTGAACATCGACGCCGTCAGCGCCGAGGAGATGACGGCCACCCCGGTGGACAAATCAAACTCCCCGCCGATCATCAACAAGGACACCCCCACGGCCATGATGCCGATCGTGGAGGAACCGTACAGAATCGTTGCCAGCGCATTGGGCTGGGTGAACGTCGGGGAAACGGCCGCGAAGAAAACGAAGAGGACGATGGCTCCGACCAGGGCCCCGACCTCGGGACGTCCGAGAAGCTTCTGGAACGGACTGCGCTTGGCGACGCGCTCATCGGGCGCCGGTGACTTTGTCTTTGTCTGGGTCATGGTCATGATAGATCTCCTTGCTGCCGGACCGGCCTGAGCCGGCCCGGCCAGCGGGCTGTTAGCGGATACCCTGCTGGGCAAAGGTCAGGACCTCGGCCGCATTGGACTTGTCGACGAGGCTCGGGCCGGTGAGGACCGACTGGCCGCCGCCGATGCTGAATCCGCCGCGCTTGTTCTGCCACAGCGCATCGATGGCGCCGTAGCCCTGCAGCCACGGCTGCTGGTCCACGGTGAACAGAACTGCGCCATCCACGATCTTCTGGACGAGATCCGCGTTCAGATCAAAACTTGCCACCTTGGCAGAGCTGCCGGCGTCCGTGACCGACTTGAGGAGAGTCAGGGTGATGGGCGCGCCGAGGCCGATGATGACGTCTGCGTCATTGGTAGCCTGAAGCTTGGCCGTGGCGGTGGACTGGACGGACGTCATGTCCTTGCCCTCGACGTAAAGGATCTCCGTTCCAGGCACCTTCGCCTTAACGCCGGCGCAACGTGCTTCCAGGCCAACGTGGCCCTGTTCCTGAATCACGCAGACCGGGTGCTTGAAGTTCTCCGCCGCGAGCCGCGTGCCGACGGCCTCACCGGCGAGCTTTTCGTTCGAGCCGAAGTGCGTGAAAGCCCCCAGCTGGGTGGAGACTGATTCGCCGGCGTTGAGGCTCACAATCGGGATGCCTGCGGCGGCGGCCTTCTTCAGTGAGTCGTTGAGGGCTTCGGGCTTGGCGAGCGTGACCGCGATCCCATCGACCTTCTGGTCGATAGCCTGCTGGATGAGCTGGGCTTGGCGCCCGGCTTCGGGATCGGAGGTGTAGAGGAGTTCGACGTTGTCCTTCGCCGCCGCCTCCTCGGCACCCTTGCGAACGATGTCCCAGAAGGTGTCACCCGCTGCGGCGTGGGTGATCAGGGCGATCTTCATCCGCTCCGTCGCGGCGACCTGGCCGCCGCCGGCCGCGTTGCCGGAATCTGCGGGCTTGCCGCCGGCGCTTGAACACGCACTCATTGCCAGCATGGGCACAACAGCCGCCACCAGGGTCGCCTTGCGCCAGGAAAATTTAGCCACCGTGAATCTCCTTTGATTTCAGCTCCGGGCTGCTACTTTGCAGCCGCCGGAAAATTGCCTACTCCGATCATGGTGACTTAGCTCACCCATGTCAATACTTTGTCCTGACATTAGGATGTAATCACGTAATTATCGCGATGGGAGGCGTAAAGAAGCGCCGGCCCGCGGGCGCCGCCAGGGCGTCCGCGGCCCAGGAACCAACGACGACGACGGCAGCCGCCGTCGTTGGATCCACCGTGCAACCAGGGCAGCTAGGCCAGCTGGAGTTCCGCACTGCTCCGTTCGCTGGTGGCACCGGCGCCGCCGGTTCCGGGCGTGCCGCCGGCAGGTCCGGCGTCGCGCCGCTTCGCAGCGGCCGCCGCGAAGACCATCACCCCCAGGCCCAGCAGGGTGATCCCGGCGCCGGCCCAGATGGGCGAGGTATAGCCGAGGCCGGCGGTGATGGTCACGCCGCCCATCCACGCGCCGAGCGCGTTGCCCACATTGAAGGCTCCGATGTTGGCACCGGATGCCAAAGTGGGGGCGGTCGTGGCGTACTTCATGACGCGCATCTGCAGCCCGGGCACCGTGGCGAAGCCGAAGCCACCGAGCAGCACCATGGAGGCGATGGTCATCGGCTGGTTGCCCGCGGTGAGGGCGAAGACCACGAGGACCACCACCAGCACGGCGAGCGCGACCAGCAGGGTGCGGTCCACATTCCGGTCCGCCGCTTTACCGCCCAGGGTGTTGCCGACAAAGAGGCCTACGCCGAAGAGGATGAGCAGCCACGGGACGGTGGAGGCGGAGAACCCGGTGACCTCGGTGAGGGTGAAGGCGATGTAGGTGAAGGCACCGAACATTCCTCCGTAGCCCAGGACGGTGACCAGGATGGAGAGCCAGACCTGGCCGGAGCGGAAGGCCCGGAGTTCCCCGCGCAGGCCGCCGGGGGCAACCTCCCCTGACCCTGTTTTGGGGACCAGGGCCAGAATGCCCGCGAGGGAAATGATGCCGATGCCGGTGATCGCCCAGAAGGTGGCCCGCCAGCCGGCGGCCTGTCCCAGCATGGTGCCGAAGGGAACACCCAGGACGTTGGCCGCCGTGAGCCCGGTGAACATCATGGCGATCGCGCCGGCCTTTTTGGTGGGGCCGACCATACTCGCGGCGACCACCGCGCCGATGCCGAAGAAGGCGCCGTGCGCGAGCGCGGCGATGATGCGGCCGATCATCATCAGCGAATAGTCGGGCGCGACGGCGGAGACCAGGTTGCCGGCGATGAACAGCACCATCAGCACGGCCAGGACGGGCTTGCGCTCGAAGCGCGTTACTGCGGCGGTCAGGAGCAGGGCCCCGACGACCACGGCGAGCGCGTAACCGGAGATGAGCCAGCCCGCGGTGGCCTCGCTGACCTGGAAGTCCGCGGCCACTTCGGGCAGCAGGCCCATGATGACGAACTCGGTGAGTCCGATCCCGAACCCGCCGAGGGCGAGTGCTATCAGGCCTATGGGCATGGCGGAGCTCCTTCAAAACTGTACGGAAAGAAAGTCGAAGCGTAGGCTGTTAGTTGCAGACGCGTTATTTATTGTTGCACAAGCAACTATACCGCGCAAGCAACTAACTTGTGGGCTGTTGATGTTCCGGCAATTTTCGGGACGCGGCAGGCCGATCTGAAGGGAAGAACTGATGGGCATCAAGGACGACGCCGTCGAGGTCCGGGCGCAAGGCTGGCGGACCCTGGCGGCCCTGCACGGACTGATCGAAGCGGAGTTGGAACGCTCGTTGCAGGCTGTGGCGCAGCTGTCCGTCGTGGAGTACACCGTGCTGGATGCGCTGAGCCGCCAGGACGGCTGGCACATGCGGATGCAGCAGTTGGCCCGCGCCACCGCGCTGAGCGCCAGCGCCACCACCCGCCTGGTCACCCGGCTCGAGGACCGGGGCCTGCTGACCCGGATCCTGTGCGCCGATGACCGCCGCGGAATCTACACCGAGCTCACGCCCGGCGGCATCAAGCTGCTGGAGGAGGCCCGGCCCAGCCATGATGCCACGCTGGAGCGGGCACTGGCCGAGGCGCAGGAGGTGCCGGAGCTGGCGCCCCTGGTTGCTGCGCTCCCGACGCTGCACGCAGCCGCGTAACAACGACGCCAGACGCCCTGCTCAGCGCAAGGCCCCGCTTCGTGGCGGCCCATCTGACTGCCAGCTAGTTGAGTGGCCGTTACCTGGGTGGTCTATCTGTCGGCCACGTTCTTGAAGTAGTGCTCCACGTGTTCCAGGCTCTTGTCCTTGGTTTCCGGAATGTATTTCGCGGCGAACGCGATGGCACCGACGCCCAGCACGGCAAAGACGAAGAAGGTGTTGGAGAGCCCGATCGTGGCAAGGAGCTGCGGGAAGCCGAACCCCACCAGGAAGTTCACTGTCCACAGCACGAAGGCTGAGGCGCCCATGCCCAGGCCGCGGATCTTCAGCGGAAAGATCTCGGAGAGCATCAGCCAGGTGACCGGGGAGATCGCGCCCTGCTGGAACGCCAGGAACGTCACTGTCAGGGCGAGGATCACGAAGCCGCGGGCGGTACCTTCGGGCAGGATGAGCGAGAAGAAGCCGATCAACAGCAGCGCCACCGTCGTTCCGAGCTGGCCGGTGATGAGCATCCTGCGCCGGCCCACCTTGCCCAGCAGCCAGATCCCCACGAAGGTGGCGACGACGGAGATGACGCCGTTGGCGATGTTCGCCGTCAACGCAGCCTCCCTGCCGAAGCCGGACTCAGCGAGGATCTGGGTGCCGTAGTACATGATCGAGTTCACGCCGGTGATCTGTTGGATGACGGCGAGGCCGACGCCCACCACAAAGATGCGGCGCAGCCAAGGGACGCCGAGGTCCTTCCAGGAACCCATCTTGGACTTGTAGTCCTCCACGGCCATGGCCTTGACTTCCTCGAACTCGGCCCGGGCTTCGGACTGGGAACGGATCCGTTGCAGCACGCTGAGGGTTTCGCCGAAGCTGCCCATCGATGCCAGCCAGCGGGGGCTTTCGGGCATGAAGTTCATGCCGATCCAGAGCGCGATCGCCGGAAGAGTGGCGATCACCAGCATCCAGCGCCAGATTCCACCGGATTCACCGAAGGTGTTGCCGAGGTAGGCGTTGAAGATAAAGGCCAGCAGCTGGCCGGTGACGATCATCAGCTCGTTCTGGGTCACAATCCGGCCGCGCCGGGCGCTCGGCGAGACTTCGGCGAGGTACACCGGGACGGTGACGGACGCGCCGCCGACGGCAAGGCCGAGAACGAAGCGGGCCAGGATCATCACTTCGGTGTTCGGGGCGAAGGTGCAGGCCAGGGTGCCGATCAGGAAAACAACGGCGAGCACCATGATCATTTTGCGTCGTCCGTTACGGTCCGCGAGCCGCCCGCCGAACAGGGCGCCGAAGGCTGCGCCGAAGAGCAGCGAGGAGGTCACGAGTCCTTCGGTGAGCGGCGTGAGGCCCAGGTCCTCCTGCATGTACGGCAGGGCGCCGTTGATGACGCCGGTGTCGTAGCCGAAGAGCAGCCCGCCGAAGGTGGAGATGATCGTCGCGGTGCGCAGTGCCCGTTTGTGGTTTCCGGGCGCCTTCCGCTGTTGGGCGGTTGCCGCCGACGTCATACGCTCACCTTCTGGATCTGCTGTTTCATGGTCTCCAGCTGGTAGCGGGAGACCTCGGCGGCGTTGTCGTCCTCGGCGAAAACGCTGGAGACCATCACGGTGTCCTCCCGGTCGAGGAAGCCGATTTCCTTCAGACCGCCGAAGAACTCGTCCCAGTTGACGTCGCCGTCGCCGATCTTCAGGTGCTGGTGCACCCGGACCGGGTTGCCGGGCGGGTTGGTGATGTAGCGCAGCCCGTGCGAGGCATGGTGGTCCATGGTGTCGGCGACGTGGACCAGGCGGAGCTTGTCCCCCGCGGCACGCATGATGTCCAGCGGAGCGTTCTGCATGTGGAAACTGTGCGAAGCGACGTAGACCAGGCCCACGTGCTTGGAGTTCAGGCCCCGGATCACCCGGATCGCGGCCAGGCCCTCCTCGACGAAGTCGTCCGGATGCGGGTCGATCAACAGGTCGATGCCTTCGCGCTCGATGATCGGCAGCAGTTCCTCCATGGAGCGGTAGAACGCGCGCTCGGATTCCTCGGCCTGCTCCGGACGTCCGCTGAATTCGGTGTTCATGGTGCTGACGCCGAGGTCCACGGCGATCTGGATGGCACGCTTCCAGTAACGGACGGCAGCTTCGCGGGCATCCTCGTCCGGGCCGGACCAGCGCAGCACCGGCAGCACCGAGGCGATTTCGATCCCGGCGTCCTTGCAGGCCTTGGCCAGCTGGCCGACCAGTTCGTCGTCGGCCTTCGGGTGGTTGTAGAACGGGATGAGGTCGGCGTGCGGGGTCATTTGCATGTACTTGTAGCCGAGGTCCGCCACCACCCGGGGAAACTCGAGCAGGCTGTGCGAGTGGTGGAAGGGCGTTGGATCAAGTGCGATTTTCACGGGGAAAACTCCATTGGGGATCAGTCAGGTGGTGCGTGGGACCGGAAGGAACGCCGAACGAGGCCGCGGGCCCCAACACGTTCGTCCTAGCGGTAAAGGTCAGGCTTGGCGTGCAGCTTCACGGCGACCTTTTCGCCGTTCTTCTGCGCCTCGACGCCAGCCTCGCAGCAGGCGGCGGTGGCGTAGCCGTCCCAGGCCGTCGGCCCGCCGATTTCACCGCGCAGGGCGGCGTCCACCCAGGACTGGATTTCGACGTCGTAGGCGGCCCCGAAGCGCTCCTCGAAGCCGGGGGTGATGCTGCCGCCCCAGCGGCCGTTGCTGCGCGTGTACGGGCCATTGTCGGCGCCGATGCTGACGATGCCGTCCTCGAAGGAGGCTTGGGTGGCTACCTCGTAGCCGAACTTGGCGTTGACGTAGATCTCGACGTCGGCCAGGACGCCGGATTCGGTTTCGATCAGCACGTGCTGCGGGTCGTGCTGGCCGGCCAGGGCGTTCCGGGTGGCCTTGCCGAGGCGGACCTGGACGGACGTGATTTCCTCATCGGTGAAGTAGCGGATGGCGTCGAATTCGTGGACCACGGAGTCGTTGATCAGCATCTCGTTGGTGAAACCGGCGGGGGTGGTCGGGTTGCGGTGCTGGTGGTGCAGCATCAGCAGCTCGCCGAGTTCCGAGTCGCGGATGATCTTTCCGAGGGCGGCGTATTCGGCGTCGAAGCGGCGCATGAAGCCGACCTGGATGCGCTGGTGGCCCAGCTGTTCCTCGGCCTGGACGATCTTCCACGCGGACGCGGCGTCCGGGGTGAGCGGCTTCTCGCAGAGGATCGGAATGTCCTTGGCGATGGCCTTGAGCAGGATGTCCTCGTGCAGGAAACCGGGGGTGGCAATCAGCACGGCGTTGACGTCGCCGTTGTTGAGTGCCTCGTCGGCGTCCGCGAGGGCGACGGCGCCCGGGATGCCTTCGATGGCCGCCTGGGCACGGGCGAGGTCGACGTCGACGACGGCGGCAACTTCGGCGCCGTGGATGCGGGTGTTGAGCCGCTGGATGTGGTCTGCGCCCATCCGGCCGGCGCCGATGACAGCAACGCGAAGGGTCTTGATCATGGTTTTGTCCTCAGTTCTGGTTGACGGCTAGTTGACGGCGGTGCGGGAGCCGCAGGAAAGCAGGTAGTTCCGGGTGCGTTTGGCGATCGGCATCGGGACGTCGAACGCTACGGGGTACATGTCCTGTTCCACGATGCCAAAGATCGGCCGGTTCAGCGCCTCGACGGCCTCGATGACGGCGCGCAGGTCCGGCAGGCCGTTCGGCGGTTCGGTCATCACACCGGCCAGGTTGGCGGCGGCCCAGGTCATGTTCTCCTGGTTGACCTTCCTGAGGATGTCCGGGTTAATCTGCTTGAGGTGCAGGTAGCCGATCCGGTCCGGGTAGTTCTTGATCAGCTCCAGGCTGGACGCGCCGCAGTACTCGGCGTGCCCGGTGTCCAGGCACAGGCTGAGGTACTTGCCGTCCGTGGCTGCGAGGAGGGTCTCGATGTCCTCCTGCGCGCCGACGTGGGAGTCCGCGTGCGAGTGGAACTGCTGCTTCAGGCCGAAGTCCTCCAGCAGGGTCTTGCCGAGGCGGTTGTGCCCTGCGAACAGGTCGGCCCAGGCATTTTCGGTAAGCTCGCCGCTTTCCACAGCCTCGCCGGTGACGTCGTCGCGCCACATCGCCGGGATGACCACAATGTGTTCCCCGCCCATCGCGGCGGTGAGTTCGGCGACCTTGCGGGCCGGTTCCCACGCAGTTTCCCACTGGTCCAGGCCGCGGTGGAACGCGGTGAACACAGTCCCGGCCGAAATCTGCAGGTCGCGGGCCTTCAGCTCCTCGGCGAGCCGGGCAGGGCCGGCGGGGAGGTAGCCGTGGGGGCCGAGTTCGATCCACTTGTAGCCGGATTCGGCGACTTCGTCGAGGAACCGTTCCCATGGAGTCTGATTGGGGTCATCCGGAAACCAGACGCCCCAGGAGTCCGGCGCGGTGCCGATGATCAGCTTGTTCTCAGTCATTGCCATTCCTTCTCATCGATTGCTCCGCAAGTGCCGTTCTGGACGCTCAAAGCGGCGGATACGGAGCAGCCGATGGTGGTTGTTGGGTTGGGCCGGGCTTGCGAGGCTAGGGCGGCGGTGGGGATCAGTTGGACGGGAAGTTGTAAGAGGCGCCGGAGGCGTGGGTGGGTTCGGGCCAGCGTGAGGTGACCACCTTGCCGCGGGTGTAGAAGGACACGCCCTCCGGACCGTACATGTGCTTGTCACCGAAGAGCGAGGCCTTCCAGCCGCCGAAGGAGTGGTACGCCACCGGCACGGGCAGCGGCACGTTGATGCCGATCATGCCCACGGTGACGGAACGCTGGAACTTGCGGGCGTGGGCGCCGGAGGAGGTGAAGATGGCGGTGCCGTTGCCGTAGGGGTTGGCGTTGATCAGCGCAATGCCGGCGTCCAGGTCCTCGACGCGGACGACGACGAGGACGGGGCCGAAGATTTCCTCGCTGTAGGCGGTCATTTCGGTCTTGACGTGGTCCAGGACGGTGGGGCCGACCCAGAAGCCGTCCTCGTGGCCGGGGACGACGAGGTCGCGGCCGTCCACCACCATCGCGGCTCCCGCGGCTTCGGCTTCGGTGACGATCCGGACGATGCGGTCTTTGGACGCCGGGGTGATGACCGGGCCCATTTCGGCGTCGGGCACCGTGCCGTTGTTGACCTTGACGGCGAGGGCGCGCTCTTCGACCTTCTTGACCAGCAGGTCCGCGGCCTCGCCGACGGCGACGGCGACGGAGATGGCCATGCAGCGTTCCCCGGCGGAGCCGAAGGCGGCTGCGGCGAGGTGGTCGGCGGCGTTGTCGAGATCGGCGTCGGGCATGATGATGGCGTGGTTCTTCGCCCCGCCCAGTGCCTGGACGCGCTTACCGTGCCTGGTGGCGGTCTCGTGGACGTACTGGGCGATCGGGGTGGAGCCGACGAAGGAGATACCGTCCACGTCCGGGTGGGTGAGGAGGCCCTCGACGGTTTCCTTGTCACCGTGCAGGACCTGGAAGACGCCGTCGGGCAAGCCCGCGTCCTTCCACAGCTTGGCGAGCAGCATCGAGGCGGAGGGGTCCCGTTCGGAGGGCTTGAGGATGAAGGCGTTACCCGCGGCGATCGCCATCGGCGCCATCCAGAGCGGCACCATGACCGGGAAGTTGAACGGGGTGATGCCGGCGACGACGCCGAGCGGTTCGCGGAAGGAGAAGACGTCGATGCCGGTGGAGACCTGGTCCGAGTAGTCGCCCTTGAGCAGCTGCGGGATGCCGCAGGCGAATTCGATGACCTCCAGGCCGCGGCCGATCTCGCCCTTGGCGTCGGAGAGGACCTTGCCGTGCTCGGCGGTGATCAGTTCGGCGAGTTCGTCGACGTGCGCCGCGACCAGTTCGCGGAACTTGAACAGCACGGCGGTGCGCTTGGCGAGGGAGATGTCGCCCCAGGAATCGGCGGCGGCGCGGGCGGCAGCCACGGTGGTGTCCAGGTCCGCCCGGTTGGCCAGCCGCAGCTGCGCGGAGACGGCGCCGGTAGCGGGGTTGTAGACCGGCTGGGTGCGGCTGCCGTCGCCGGCGGACTCGGCGCCGTTGATGAAGTGCCGGATGGTCTTGGTGGTGGTCAGGGTGGGGGTGCTCATAAGAATGTCCTTGGGGGTTTGGATGCCGGGGTGGCCCGGAGGGCCGGGGTCAGCCGAGCAGCTTGCGCTGCTGGCTCTTGTGGTCGATGTAGGTCTGGAAGGCCTGTTTGGTGGAGTCGAGCTCGGAGGCCTGCGAGACCGGAACGTCCCACCAGGACTCGGAACTGGGGGCGTCCAGCAGCGGGTCGGATTCCACGTGGATGACGATCGGCCCGCCGCGTTCGGGGGCCGCCTTGGCATCCCGGACGGCCTGTTCGAGCTCCGCGATGGCCTTCTCCCCCGGTTCGATCCGGATCACCTTCACGCCAAGGCTTTCGGCGTTCAGGGCCAGGTCCACGGGGAGCCGGTCGCCGTCGTCGAAGCTGTGGTGTTCCTCGTCGAGGGCCCGGTACTGGGTGCCGAAACGCTGTGAGCCGAGGGATTCGGAGAGCGAACCGATCGAGGCGTAGCCGTGGTTCTGGATCAGGACCACGATCAGCTTGATCCGTTCGGCGACGGCGGTGACCAGTTCGGTGTGCATCATGAGGTAGGAACCGTCCCCCACCATCACGACGACGTCGCGCTGCGCCCCGCCCCCCGCGGCTTCGGCCAGCGCCGCGCGCTTGACGCCGAGGCCGCCGGGGATTTCGTAGCCCATGCAGGAGTAGGCGTATTCGACGTGGTAGCCGAACGGGTCCCGGACGCGCCACATCTTGTGCAGGTCGCCCGGGAGGGATCCAGCGGCGCAGATGACCACGTCCTGGGCGTCCATGGCCCGGTGCGTGGCACCGATGATCTCGTTCTGCGCCGGCAGCGGGGTTGACCGGGTGTCAAAGGCCTCATCCACGGTCGCGTCCCAGCGGGTCTTTTCGGCCGCGATCTGCTGTTCGAGATCGGCGCCGATCCGGTAGCCGCCGAGGGCCTGGTTCAGCTTGACCAGGGCCTTGCGGGCGTCGGCGACGATCGGCAGGGAGGTGCCGTGCTTGTAGGCGTCGATCGCGGCAACGTTGATGTTGATGAACGACACACCCGGGTTCTGGAACGCGGTCCGGGACGCGGTGGTGAAGTCCTCGTAGCGGGTGCCGATCCCGATGATGAGGTCCGCCTCGGCGGCGATGGCGTTCGCCGCCGTCGTGCCGGTGGAGCCGATCGCACCCAGGGAGAACTTGTGGTCCCAGGGCAGGACGCCGACGCCGGCCTGGGTGTTGCCCACCGGGATGCCGGTCAGCCCGACGAACTTCGCTAGTTCCTCGTTGGCGTAGGCGTACAGGACGCCGCCGCCGGCGATGATGAGCGGGCGCTTGGCGGCGCGGATGGCTTCGGCGGCACGGCGGATGTCCTCATCGTCAGCGTCCGGGCGGCGGATGCGCCATTCGCGTTCGGCGAGGAATTCCTCGGGCACGTCGAAGGCCTCGGCCTGGACGTCCTGGGGCAGTGAGATGGTGACGGCGCCGGTCTCGGCCGGGTCCGTCAGCACCCGGAGCCCGTGGGTGAAGGCGGAGAACAGCTGCTCGGGCCGGGTGACACGGTCAAAGAACTTGGACAGCGGCCGGAACGCGTCGTTGACGGTGATGTCGTAGCCGTGGGGCTGCTCGAGTTGCTGCAGGACGGGGTCCGCGGCGCGGGTGGCGAAGGTGTCGCTCGGCAGCAGGAGAACCGGCAGCCGGTTGGTGGTGGCCAGCGCGGCGCCGGTGAGCAGGTTCGAGGAACCAGGGCCGATCGAGGTGCTGATCGCGAAGGTCTGGCGCCGGCGGGTGTGCCGGGCGTAGCCCACCGCCTGGTGCGCCTGGGCCTGTTCGTTCCGGCCCTGGTAGTACGGCATGATCGTAGGATCGAGCTGCTGGTACTGCTTGAGGGCCTGGCCGAGCCCGGCGACATTGCCGTGGCCGAAAATGCCGAAAGTCCCCGGGATCAGCCGTTCGCGGTAGTCCTGGCCGCCGATCGAATCGACCGTGTACTGCTGGGACAGGTATTCGACGACCGCCTGGGCGACAGTCATTCTGCGTGTTCCTGAGGCAGTTTTCATAACCATGGGGTGTTACTCCAATCCTTCTGCGGCGCGGGTGGATGCGGTGTGGTGCAGCAGCGAGGCGGCGGTTGCCACGGCCCCGGCCACGTCGCCGTCGTGCGGGTAGAGCAGGGTCCGGCCCACGGTGAGACCCTGGACGCCCGGCAGGGCGAGGGCTGCTTCCCAGCTCGCGAAGACGTCGTCCTGGCTGCTGTCCGGGTCGCCGCCGAGGAGCACTGTGGGCATGGTGGTGGCCGCCATGACTCGTTCCATTTCGGCCACCACCGGGAGCTTCATCCAGGTGAAGGCGCTGGTGGAGCCAAGGCCTTCGGCGATCGCGACGGACTTGATGACGGCGTTGGTGGAGAGGTCGTTGCGGACCTTGCCGTTCTCCCAGACGGACAGGAACGGCTCCACCATCGCGATGAGCTTTCGCTGGGCGAGAGAATCGATCGCCTTGGCGGTGGCTTCCAAGGTGGCGACGGTGTCCGGGTCGCCGAGGCAGATGCGCGTGAGCATCTTGCCGCCGTCGGCTCCCAGCGCTTCGAGCGCGGCAGCAGTGTGCCCCGTGAAGCGGTCATCGAGTTCATTGACCAGGCCGGTGAGCCCGCCGCGGTTCATCGAGCCGAAGAGCAGCTTGCCGTCCAGCGCCCCGAGCAGGAGCAGGTCGTCCATGATGTCCGGGGAGGCCAGCACGCCGTCGACGTCGGGGTTCGCCAGGGCGATCTGCAGGCGGTCCAGGAGCTGGCGGCGGTCGGCCATGGCTACAGGGTCGCTGCCGACGGCGAGCGCGCCGCGGGCCGGGTGGTCGGCGGCGACGATGAAGTTCTGTTTGCCGGCCTTCACCCCGGGGTGGCGTCGGCGGGCCTTCGCAGCACGGGCGACCGCGTCGGGATCCTCGAGCCGGATGACGCTCAGGTGTTCATAGCGGCGGGGATCATCATCCACCGCAACGGTGGCGGCGGCGGGGTTGACACTCACAGTGTTGCTCCTTCGGTGGCGTAGGTGCCCGACACGAGGCGGCCGCGTTCGGCGAGCAGGCCGGTGACCTCGTCCGGCGTCGGCATCGCATCAGCACAGGACAGCCGGGAGGCGACAAACGCGCCGGCGGCGTTGGCGAAGTCGAGGACCTGGGCGAGCGGCCAGCCGGATAGCAGCCCGTGGCAGAACGCTCCGCCGAAAGAGTCGCCGGCACCCAGGCCGTTGACGGTTTCCACCGGCACCGGGGCGGAGACAACGCGTTCGGTGCGGGTCTTGGCCATCACGCCTTCCGGGCCGAGCTTGACGACCGCGATCTCGACGCCGGCGGCGAGCAGCCGGTCCGCCTGTTCGTCCGGGGTGCCTTCGCCAACGGCGACGGCGCATTCCTTGTCGTTGCCGATGGCCACGGTGACGTGCGGGAGAATCCTGGCGACCTGATCCCGGGCTTCGGCTTCGGAGGCCCAGAACATCGGCCGGTAGTCGAGGTCCAGGATGGTGAACTGGCCGGGCTGCAGCCCGTTACGGGGCCGGGCCTCGTGGGCCGTGAGGTGGGCGGTCCGGCTGGGTTCCTGGCAGAGTCCGGTGACTGTCGACCAGAAGATTCCCGCGTCCCTGATGGCGTCCAGGTCCAGCTCCTCGGCCTTGATCTGCAGGTCCGGGGCCGTGGGGAAGCGTCCGTAGAAGTAGAGCGGGAAGTCCTCCGGCGGCTTGATCGCGCAGAATGTGACCGCCGTGGGCCATTCCTTCACCGCGGTGACGAAGGAATCGTCCACGTTGAACTTGCGCAGTTCGCGGTGCAGGTAGTTGCCAAAGGCGTCGTCGCCGGTGCGGGTGATAACAGCGCTGCGGCGGCCGTGGCGGGCCGCGGCGACTGCCACGTTGGACGGTGATCCGCCAAGGTACTTTCCGAAGGACGTGACATCCTCCAGATCCACCCCGATGTCGTTCGGGTAGATATCAACGCTGATGCGCCCGATCGTGAGCAGTTCGTGGGTCACGGTGATCGCGGACCTTTCTGGTGTGAACTCGGTACCTTTGCGCAACCTGAGCTTCGGTGCTTAGGAGGCCGGCGTGAGCCGGGCCACATCCACTACTCTGCCCCAGAATCTATGTACTGTCAAAGGTTTGTACTGACATGTTTACAACATGACACGGAGGGCCTGAATGCCGCCCCGGCGCGGGCCGTGTGGCAGGCAGTGGGCGCAACCCCTGCGGGCTACTTGCCGGGGACGCCGAGCTCACCGGTGGCGTACTGCGCCCGACGAACCCGAAGGACCAGTCCCCCGCGGTGTTCTCGACGTAGCCAATGAAGACATCCTCGCCCGCGACTCCGATGACGGCCAGCTTCTCCGTGATGGAGGCAAACATGGACTGCTTGGCCTCCTGGCTGCGCCCGGCCTGGGTAAAGATCTGGATCATCACCACATCCGGCGTCCGCTCGAAGCCGAGGCCGGCGTCCTGGGCCAGGATCTGACCCGCGGGATGTTCGGTCAGGACATGGAAGTAGTCCCGCTCCGGAATGCCATAGTCGGCCACGATGGCGTGGTGGATTCCCCGGCTGAGCGCCCGGAGCTCCACCGGGGTCCGGCCCTGGTTGACGTCGATTCGCACGAAAGGCATTCATTCCTATTTTCTTAGTTTGTCCTGACATACTAACAATTACAGACCGACGGATCAAGAGAACACCGCAGTGCGGGGTCATCTCCCGCCCACCCCGGGGTGTGGGATGGACGCGAGGTGACCCCGCGCTGGGCTATTGCGCAGACCGGAAGCCAGGCGTAGCGTTAACAACCTAGAGGTTGATCAATGAACTGGTTGATCACCAGTCACTGCCGGTGGAGCAGCAGAAAAACCCCGCCGGATCCGGCACGGGAGGTGGGGATACAGTGGACGAACGTGACGACGGCATGCTCGATTCGGCCTTTCTGGCCCTCGCCGACCCCGTCCGCCGCCGTATCATTGCCCGGCTCAGCCGGGGTCCGGCCACTGTGAATGAATTGGCGGAACCTTTCGAGATCACCAAGCAGGCGGTCTCGAAACACATCCAGGTCCTCGAGCAGGCGCAACTGGTCACGCGCACCCGTGACGCCCAGCGCCGGCCCGTCCATCTGAATCCCGCACGGCTGGAGGCGCTCACCGCATGGATCGACCAGTACCGGCTGGTCCGCGAAGGGCAGTTCCGCAGCCTTGACGCCGTGCTCCAGTCAGTTGCCGCGGCACGCGGCACGCAGGCAAAGGACACATCATGACCAACGCCCTGAAAGTTACCGCCCCGGAGGGACTGCCCTTCATCGATTTCGACCGGGAATTCGATTTTCCCGTTGCCGAGGTCTTCCGGGCCCACAAAGAACCGGACCTCGTCGCCCAGTGGCTGGGCCCCCGGCGGCTCAAAATGGACGTCGACCATTACGACTTTCGCACCGGCGGTAGCTACCGCTACACGCACACTGGGCCCGACGGCGTCGCCCACTTGTTCAGCGGCGTCTTCCACACTGTTCGGGACAACAGCTTCGCCATCCAGACCTTCGAATACGGCGGCTATCCCGACGTGGTCAGCATCGAGTTCCTCACCTTCGAAGATCTCGGCGCCGGCCGCGCCCGGCTGTCGGCGCATGCCGTCTATCCCAGCATGGAGGCCCGGGACGGCATGGCACAGTCGGGAATGGAAGGCGGATTGACCGAAGCCTACGAACGGCTGGAGGAGGTCCTGGCCGGCGCGGAAGTCTGAGCGCACCACGCCCGCAGCGAGGGCACGACGGCGGCAGGCCACCTACCCGGGGAAGGTGGCCTGCCGCCGTCGTGTTTAAACAAACAACGCGGGGTCATCTCCGGTCCGGCCCCAGCGAGTGGGACAGACCGTAGATGACCCCGCGTTGTGCGGTGGCGCCTAGTCGCGCTTCGGCCCTAGAGGGTGGCGAAGACCTCGCGCAGGAGCTTGGCGGTCTCGGACGGCGTCTTGCCGACCTTGACGCCGGCAGCCTCGAGGGCTTCCTTCTTGGCCTGGGCGGTGCCCGCGGAGCCCGACACGATGGCGCCGGCGTGGCCCATGGTCTTGCCTTCCGGGGCGGTGAAGCCGGCCACGTAGCCGACAACCGGCTTCGTGACGTGTGCCTTGATGTAATCGGCAGCGCGTTCTTCGGCGTCGCCGCCGATTTCGCCGATCATGACGATCGCTTTGGTCTCCGGGTCGGCTTCGAACGCTTCGAGGGCGTCGATGTGCGTGGTACCGATGACCGGGTCGCCGCCGATGCCGATGGCGGTGGAGAAGCCGAGGTCGCGCAGTTCGTACATCATCTGGTAGGTCAGGGTGCCTGACTTGGAGACCAGGCCGATGGGGCCCTTACCCGTGATGTTCGCCGGGGTGATGCCGACGAGGGCCTCCCCCGGGGTGATGATGCCGGGGCAGTTCGGTCCGATGATGCGCGTGACCTGCTTGCCGTCGGCGTCAACGGTGGACTGGGCCAGCGCCCAGAACTCGGCAGAGTCCTGAACCGGCACGCCTTCGGTGATGACAACGACCAGGCCGATGCCTGCCTCGATAGCCTCAACGACAGCGTTCTTGGTGAAGGCCGGCGGCACGAAGACGATGGAGACATCGGCGCCGGTCTCGGCCATGGCTTCCTTGACGGTGCCGAAGACGGTGATCTCGTTCTCGCCGTGCAGCACCGTGGTGCCGGCCTTGCGGGCGTTGACGCCGCCAACGACGTTGGTGCCGGCCTTGAGCATCAGGGCGGTGTGCTTGGTGCCTTCGCCGCCGGTGATGCCCTGGACGATGACCTTCGAGTCTTTGTTCAGATAGATAGACATAGTCGGGTCCCTTTACTTCGCTGCGTTGGCGAGCTCGGCGGCCTTGTCGGCGCCCTCGTCCATGGTGGCGGCCAGGGTAACCAGCGGGTGGTTGGCCTCGGCCAGGATGCGGCGGCCTTCCTCAACGTTGTTGCCGTCGAGGCGGACTACCAGCGGCTTGTTCGCGGAGTGGCCCAGCTCGGCCAGTGCACCGACGATGCCCTTGGCGACGGCGTCACAGGCGGTGATGCCGCCGAAGACGTTGACGAAGACGGATTTGACCTGCGGGTCGCCCAGGATGACGTCCAGGCCTGCTGCCATGACTTCGGCGGAAGCTCCACCGCCGATGTCCAGGAAGTTGGCGGGCTTGACGTTGCCGTGGTTCTCACCGGCGTAAGCGACGACGTCGAGCGTGGACATGACCAGTCCGGCGCCGTTGCCGATGATGCCCACGGAGCCGTCGAGCTTGACGTAGTTGAGGTCCTGCGCCTTGGCCTTGGCCTCGAGCGGGTCAGCTGCGTCCTTGTCTTCAAGGGCTGCGTGCTTGGCGTGACGGAAATCGGCGTTCTCGTCGAGGGAGACCTTGCCGTCCAGGGCGACGATGTCACCGGCGCCGGTGAGGACCAGCGGGTTGACCTCTACCAGGGTGGCGTCTTCCTTCTTGAAGACGTCCCAGAGCTTGAGGATGACGCCGGCAACTTTGGCGCGCAGTTCTTCGGCGAAGCCGGCGGCGGCGACGATCTCGTCAGCCTTGGCCTGGTCGATGCCGACAGCCGGGTCGATGGAGATCTTGGCCAGGGCTTCGGGGCGCTCAACGGCGAGCTGCTCGATTTCCATGCCGCCCTCGACCGAGCACATGGCCAGGTAGTTGCGGTTGGCCCGGTCCAGGAGGACGGAGAAGTAGTATTCCTCGGCGATGTCCGCACCCTGGGCGATCATGACGCGGTGGACCGTGTGGCCCTTGATGTCCATCCCGAGGATGTTGGTGGAGTGTTCAAACGCTTCGTCAGCGGTCTTGGCAACCTTGACGCCGCCGGCTTTGCCGCGGCCTCCGGCCTTGACCTGCGCCTTGACGACAGTTACGCCGCCGATTTTCTCGGCAGCTGCCTTTGCTTCTTCAGGGGTGTGCGCCACGATGCCGGCAAGCACGGGTACACCGTGCGCCTCAAACATATCGCGCGCCTGGTATTCAAACAGGTCCACGGTTGAGTGTCCTTCTACGTCGAAGTAGTTTCTGTACAGCCGGACCCCACGTTCTCGCGGTTACCGGGCTGCGGAATAAACGCACCCTGCGACTTGCTTGGAAACGAGCCACACGACGCAATGCTCCTTTCGGAACTCTAGCCCTTCCTTGGGAGAAGCCCTTCCCAGAGTACCCGGAATGTGAGTAAGGACACTATTCTATGGAGCGTAGAAAAACGCCTAGATTACGGGGTTTTTGGGGCGTCCGAGCGTCCCCGCGGGCCGGGTTTTCCGGCTGCGGGAATCCGTTCGTTGCCCTCGCGCGCACCGCTGAAAGAGGCGCCCCGCGGAGAGGTTTCCGCAGACAGCGCCGTTGCTAATACAGCTAGGCGTCGATTTTGGTCAGCGGGGCGTACCGGAGCAGGAGACGCTTCTCGCCGACGCCGAACTTCACCTTCGCGACGGTCTTGTCCCCGGCGCCTTCGACGGCGAGTACGGTGCCGTTGCCGAAGCTCGTGTGGTTGACCTTGTCGCCCACACTGACCGCCACGATCTCCTTTTGCGGCTGCACCCGGTTCTTGGCGATGGCCGCGGGGACGTCCGCGTTGAACCCGGCGGTGGGAGTGCCTTCGGACCCGCGGGCGGTGCCGGCGCCCCAGAAGGACCCGCCGTACCGGCTGGAGCCGATCGCGGCGCCGCTCCCCCAACCGCCGGCCTGGCGGCTGGAGCCTTCGCGCTTCCACTCCACCAGTTCCGCGGGGATTTCCTCGATGAACTGGCTGGCAGGGTTGTATTGGCTTTGACCCCACATGCTGCGGACCTCGGACCGGGTCAGGTACAGGCGTTTCCGTGCCCGGGTCAGGCCCACGTAGGCAAGCCGGCGTTCCTCTGCCAGTTCCTTGGGGTCGGTGGCGGAGCGCTGGTGCGGGAACAGCCCGTGCTCCATGCCGGTCAGGAACACCACGGGAAATTCCAGGCCCTTGGCGGTGTGCAGGGTCATCAGGGTGACGACGCCGAGCCGCTTGGCTTCGGCGACGGCGGCGGCGAGCTGGTCGGGGCTCCCTGCGGGTGCGTCCGGAATCTGGTCGGCGTCGGCGACGAGGGACACACCTTCAAGGAAGGCTCCGAGCGACCCTTCAGGGTTGTCGCGTTCGTATTCACGCACGACAGCGACGAGTTCCGCCAGGTTCTCCACGCGGGACTCGTCCTGCGGGTCGGAGCTGGAACGGAGGGTGGCAAGGTAGCCGGTTTGTTCCAGCACCGCTTCCAGGGCAGCCGCCGCACCGGAGCCGGAGGCGACCTCGGCGAGGTCGTCGAGGAGTTTCACGAAGCCCTGGACCGCGTTGACGGAACGGGTGGCCATGCCCGGCGCCTCATCGGCGCGGCGGGCCGCTGCCATGAACGAGATCCTGTCGCGCTGCGCGAGGGAGGCCACGGCACCCTCGGCCCGGTCGCCGATGCCGCGCTTGGGCTCGTTGAGGATGCGGCGCAGGTTGACGTCGTCGTCCGGGTTGACCAGGACCCGGAGGTACGCGAGCGCGTCTTTAATTTCCTTGCGCTCGTAGAACCGGGTACCGCCGACCACTTTGTAGGGGAGCCCGACACGGACCAGGACGTCCTCGATCGAGCGGGACTGGGCGTTGGTGCGGTAGAAGATCGCGACGTCGCCCGGGCGCAGATCGCCTTCGTCCTGCAGCCGGTCAATTTCCTTGGCGATGAACTGGGCTTCGTCGTGCTCGTTTTCGCCGACATAGCCGACGATCTTCTCGCCGTCGCCCTCTGCCGTCCAGAGCCGTTTCTCCGGCCGGTTGGGGTTGCGGGAGATCACCGAGTTGGCGGCGCTCAGGATAGTCTGGGTGGAGCGGTAGTTCTGCTCGAGCTTGATCGTGTGGGCGTCCGGGTAGTCCTTCTCGAATTCCACGATATTGCGGATATCGGCGCCGCGGAAAGCGTAGATGGACTGGTCCGAATCGCCGACGACGGTCAGCTCGGCAGCGCCGGGGCCTTCGCCGACGATCTCCCGGACGAGGGCGTACTGGGCGTGGTTGGTGTCCTGGTATTCGTCGACGAGGACGTGCCGGAAGCGGCGCCGGTAGGACTCCGCGAGCGCCGGGAAGGCGCGGAACATGTAGACCGTCTCGGCGATCAGGTCATCGAAATCCATGGCGTTGGCCTGGCGCAGCCGCTGCGTGTAGCCCTTGAAGACCTCGGCAACGGCCTGTTCGAAGGGCTCGTTGTGGTTGGCGCTGGAGGAATAGCTGTCAGCGTCGATCAATTCATTTTTGAGCGCCGAGATCTTGTGCTGGATGGCCTTGGGCGGAAAGCGCTTGGGGTCCAGGTCCAGGTTCTTCGCCACCAGGTTGATCAGTCGCAGCGAGTCAGCGGAATCGTAGATGGAGAAGTTGGAGTTCAGCCCGACGTTCTTGGCTTCGCGGCGCAGGATCCGGACGCAGGAGGAGTGGAAGGTGGAGACCCACATGGTTTTGGCCCGGCCGCCCACCAGGGCTTCCACCCGCTCCCGCATTTCGGCGGCAGCCTTGTTCGTGAAGGTGATGGCCAGAATTTCGCCGTGGTGGGCGCGGCGGGTGGCGATCAGGTAGGCGATGCGGTTACTGAGTACCCGCGTCTTGCCCGAGCCGGCACCGGCCACGATCAGCAGGGCGCTGCCGGCGTGCTTCACGGCCTCTTCCTGCTGCGGGTTCAGCCCTTCCAGGAGCTCCGCTGCGCCCGGAAGCGCGGGGTGGTCCCGTTCCCCTGCCGGGTGGCCTCCGTGGACGCGGCCCGGCCCGAGGTTTTCCGCGGAATCCAGCCCGGCCATGCCCATTCCGGCGGGCGTTTTTGTGTGCACCGCCGACTTTGAGTTAGCTGCGAAAGGTCCGTCGGCGTAAGGGTCAAACAACATATCCATGGTGTTAACAAGTCTAGGCGGTGCCGCTGACGCCGACGTCCGACCTGCCGGGCATGCCCGTCTTTGCCCCCGGCCACTGGACATAACGCCCATATGTCCAGGCCCCGCCACCAACAATGAGCATGTCCGTCTGGGACGGCAACCACCACCGGGCATGCCCGTCCGGGCCCTCAAAAAACGGGCATGTCCGTCTGGGACGGGACCCACCACCGGGCATGTCCGTCCTTGCCCCCGGCCACTGGACATAGTGCCCATATGTCCAGGCCCCGCCACCAACAATGAGCATGTCCGTCTGGGCCCTCAAAAAACGGGCATGTCCGCCGCACGCGGGGCGCCCGCCGGCCGCTAAGCTACGGAGCCGGATTCCAAGGCGGCGCGGAGCTGCTGGACCGCCGTCGTTCCGCCGGCGACAAACCAGTCGAGCCCGTTGACCCGGACGACGTCGACAGCGCCGCCGGCAGCGAGAACAATCGCTTGGCCCGGGAGCCAGTCCCATTCCGGGCAGCTGTGCTGGAACCAGCATCCCAGTTCGCCGTCGGCCACCCGGCTCAGGTCGCAGGAACCGGAGCCAAACATGCGCAGGGCGGCGGCGGACGTCGCAGCAGCATGCCACGGCATGGCGCATAACGGGTCGGCGAGCCAGGTGGGATGGATGTAGGTCGCTGCTCCGAGTTCGGACAAGGGGGTATCAGCGCGGCGGGCGCCGGCGACCCCGCCCGGACGGAACGTCACGAGTGGATCGCTGTTGAGGGTGGCCGGCTTCTCGGTTCCGCCGAGCCAGAGTTTGTCCTCCTCCGGCTGGTAGATTGCGCCGAGCAGCACCCCGGAGGGATCCTTGAGGGCAATCGCGGAGCACCAGTAGGTGGAGCCGTTCAGGAAGTTATACGTCCCGTCGACGGGGTCGATGACCCAGGTCCGGCCGCTGGTGCCGGCCACGGAGGCCCCCTCTTCGCCGAGGATGCCGTCGTCGGGCCGGCAGCGCTGGAGCTGCTCCAGCACGTAGGCCTCGGCCGCGTGGTCGGCGGCGGTGACGACGTCGGAAACCGAGGTCTTTTGCCGGCCCTCCAGCCCGGCCTGGCGCATGAGCAACGCCAGGGTGCCGGCCTCACGCACCAGCGCCTCGGCGAGCCGGTAATCGTCCAAGGCGGGGTCGAGTTCAGCAGTGCTGTGCCGGCCAAGCCGGTGCTTTCCTAGTTCGGTCACGCGCTCCAGCCTATCGGCGCCCACCGGCAGTGAACAGACAGCCCGGGGCGGCACGGACCTGGCGGGCGCCCCACGCCGCCGGACGGCCGGTTTCGCGGCGGGGCCGGGCGATAATGGAGCCATGGCCAAGACACCCGCACAGCGAATCAAGAAGCACGGCGCCAACGCGTCGGTTCCCCAGCACCAGCTGCCGCCGGTGGTCAATCCCAGCACCAGCCGCACACCGCAAAAGGCGCAGAGCAACAGCAACCTGATCCTTATCGCCGGCGTCGTGGCCAGCCTGTTCCTGTTCTGGTACCTCCACCTGCTCACGCTGAACCAGCTCACCCAGCTCAGTGGGGGCATGGCTATGCCGGACTCCCTGATTGGCGGCTTCGACCCAGGCTTCGTGGAACAACTCCGCGGCGCGACGGATGAAGCGGCCCGCGGCCAGCTCAACTACGTCCACAAGACGGCCGGCACGCTCTTTCCGCTGATCTTCGGCTTCACCTGGCTGCTGCTGATCGGCACCAACGTGGCCAGGAAGGGGCTGCGGTGGGCGCTTTGGGCAGTTCCCCTGCTCTTTGCGGCCGTCCGGCTGTGGGGTAATGCGGCGATCGACTCCATGCTTTCTGCGGACACCGTCGACGCCGGCCAGGTCGCTTTGGCCTCCGGCCTCACGGTCGCGGGCTGGGTGCTGCTGGTGCTGAACCTGGTGGCCGGCGGCGCTGCAGTGTTCCTGGGCCGCAAGCGTTCCTCCGCCGCAGCTCCCCCCACTGGACATGCTCATTCCTAAGCGCCGCCAACGAGCATAATCCGGTTATGCCCAGCAGTCCGGGCGATCGGAGGGCATGTCCATCCGTCCGGGCGATCGGAGGGCATGCCCAGCCGTCCGGGCGATCGGAGGGCATGCCCAGTAGGAGGGCGGCCGGGCCCGCGCACCCGGCCGGCTCAAGCGTCGTCCGCGAGGAACTCCCGGGCCTGGTCCGCACGCTGTTGCGCGCCTGACGCCTCGAAATGGTCCGCGGCCAGCAGCAGATTGTCCCTTGCCGCCTCACCATTGCCGGCGCTGGAATGTGCCCGGCCGAGCAAGAGATGGGCTTCACCGAGGATCTGCGGGGACGGCTTGTCGGGAGCGGCGATAATCTGCTCCAGCAAGCCGATGGCCACGTCGGCTTCGCCTGCCAGGAAGTTCCAATGTGCCCGGTTCAGCTTCATCAGCAAGAAATCGTTGGCACTTCCGCCAATGACGTCGGTGGCCAGTTCTGCCCGCTCAATACAGCGCAGAGTGTCGGCGTCCGCCACATCGGCCGCGAGCCGCATAGCCGCTGACGCTTTGTTGAACTTTGCCCAGACATCGAGGTTCCGGGCGGGAGAAAAAGTCGCCGCTGCGAGCTCGTGATATTCAAGCCCCTCCCGGACTTTGCTGCACAGAAAGGCTACGTTGCCGATCACCCAGTAGACCTTGCCGATGAGCTGGTCGTCGACTTCAGCAGAAACTGCCTCATCCAGGCCAAGGCACTCAGTCCAGGCTTCTTCCAATCGTCCGCTATCCGCCAGTGCCGCGATCAATGCTTGCCGGGCCTTAACCGTGGTTTCCACGTCGTTCTCCGACACGAGCTCGACGGCGGCCCGGGCAGCGTCTGCCGCTTGTTCCAACAGGCCGGCGCCCTGCCGGGCCTTGGCCAACAAGATATTTGCCCGTGCCTCGGCCTGGTCCTCGGTCGTCGCGTCTCCGCCATCGACCAAGTCTGAAGCGAGGCAGGCGCAGGTCGCGAACTCCTCTGCATCCAGCAGGTTTTCGGCCTCGAGAAACGTCATCCGCCACCAAGCATCGGTTTCCCCGTCGCCACGGGCTATTGCCGCGGCATCGTGAGCGCTGGCGGCAGCCTGGATGAAGTCATGATTGATCCGATGCTCGTACGCCCTGAGTTCAGCTGCAGCGTACGCAGGCGAGGCGGAGTGCAATGTCATGACTTCATTATCTGTTGCCGCGGCTGGGCTGCCGCACGGCACGCTCTTACGGGCAAGGTGAACATTCGATGGCCACAATGGCAGACCTCGTCCAATAACACAGTTACGAAAATAATTGGCGAATAGTTGCCACGCGGCGTGTCTTATGCCCCTATACTGAACTCGTATCACACGAGTCACATCAGCCTCTTACGTATCAGGAGTTCTTCATGAAGAAAACCCTCGCAACCCTTCTCGTCGCCGGTGCGCTGGCAGCCGCAGGGCTTACCACCACCTCGGCGATCTCCGCATCCGGCGACAACGCCGGCCAGGGCTCCGTTCAGGCTGTCAACTGGTGGCCGAACTCCACCCCGAAGAACTAGTCGGGACAACGAAGGGCGGGCAGCGGACCTAGGGTCCGGTGCCCGCCTTTTTCGTGCCGCCGTTCACCGGAACAGTGGTAACAAACAGTTGGGAGCGCTGCCTATCGCACGCGGCGGCGGAGCGTTGCCTCAAGCTCCGCCGCCGGGACGGGCCGGCCGAAATAGTAGCCCTGGCCGCTCGAGCATCCCAACCGGATCAGCTCAGCTGCCTGCTCCGCCGTCTCGATACCCTCGGCGACGGCCGTGAGCCCGCAGGCGTGGATGAGGTGCAGGACCGCCGCCACAAACGCGCTCTCCTTCGCGTCGCTGCCCAGCCCGTCGATCAAGCTCTTGTCGATCTTGACCACATTGACCGGCAGTTGCCGCAAATAGCTGATGGATGAGTATCCGGTGCCGAAGTCGTCAATCTCCAGCTGGACGCCCAGGCGTCGCAGGCCGCTGAGGGAGTATTTGTCCACGTCCCCGCCGTTGACGGCCATGGATTCCGTCAACTCCACCACGAGGTTGGCGGCGTCCACACCTGTTTCGCGGAGGATATCGCGGACGTTCTCGATCAGGTCGAGATTTTGCAGCTCGGTGGTTGAAATGTTGACCCGAACGTTGAACTGCGCGTCCACGTGCAGCCCTTGCTGCCAGTGCCGCAATTGACGCACCGCGTGCTGCAGGACCCAGTGGCCGAGTTCCACGATCATCCCGGTCTCTTCCGCCAGCGGGATAAACGAATCGGGCATCAGGAGCCCCCGCTCCGGATGGTTCCAGCGCACCAGGGCTTCCACACCTTCAATCCGGCCCGTGGCCAGGTCCACCACCGGCTGGTAGTGCAGCGTGAGCTGGTCCTGGCGGATGGCCTCGCGCATCTCCGTGACCATGACGCTCTGCAGTCGGCGGGCATAGAGCAGCGCCGGTTCGAACACTTTGATGCTGCTGTGCGGCTGGGCCTTGGCCGCGTACATCGCGGTGTCGGCCTCCATGACCAGGTCATCGACGGACTGTCCGGCCTCCGCGACCCGCAGGCCGATGCTGGTGCCGCAGGTGATGCGGAGGTCCCCCACCTCGAGGCTCTCGCTGAGGGCCTTGAGAATCCGGTTGGCCACCCGTCGGGCCCGGACCAAATTGGATTTCGGCAACATGACGGCAAATTCGTCGCCGCCGAGGCGGGCGACGGTGTCGGTGTCCCGGACGGCGCTCTCAAGCCGCCGCGAAATCACCCGGAGGACGTCATCGCCGGCGCTGTGTCCCAGCGTGTCGTTGATGCCCTTGAAGGAGTCGAGGTCCAGGACCAGCAGCGCCGGCGGCATTTCGCCCCGGGAGGTCTCTGCGAGGGCGTGGCTGAGGACGGAGTTCAGTGCGGTCCTGTTGGCCAGTTGGGTCAACGGGTCGGTCAGGGCCATCCGCTCCAACTCCACCTGGGCATCGCGCAGCATCGCCGTCCGGCTTTCCACGCGTTCTTCCAGTTCCTGGTAGATGGTCTGCAGGTCATCAGCCATCAGGTTGATCCCGGCAATGACCGCCGCGACGTCGTCCCTGGCGCCGGAGGGCGCAATCCTGGTGGTCAAATCGCCGCCGGCGATCCGGACGATGCCTTCGACGAGGGCGTGCAGACGGGGGTCGGGAGGATCAGCCTTCACTCGAGTATTGCCCTAACCATTCGATGGCCTCCGCCTTGGAGGTGAAGAACCGCGCGGGGATATTCTCGGTCTTTGAGCGCAGCAGATAGTGGGCGATCACCCGGTCCACCGGACTTTCGCCCACGAGCGCAAATGCGGACGCCGCAATGGTGGTGGCGTAAACGTGCCGGGCGTCGACGCTGACGCCCTCGACTCCCGTGATGACCAGCAGGACCGGCAGGCGCCGGCCGGCCGCGAGTGTCCGTACGGTGGCGCCCGCCGTACGCGCCTCGGGACCCCCAATGTCCCCCGTGCCCGGAAGCACCACCTCGATGATGCTGCCGTCGAGCAGGCGGACACCGATCGGGGCGGGAGCTTCCGGCCTCGACGCCGGCGCCGCGGCCGGCAGACCAGGGGCCCCGGGCGCTGCCGGGATTTGCCCAGCAGGGAGGGCGGGAAAGTCGATGCTCACCGGATGGCGATTCGACGACGGCGGTCAGTAGTGCCACGAAGGTCCCGGTTGAGCCGGCGGTCGCCGTGGTAGAGGATCGTCTCCCAGTCGGCCTCCTCGGCCGTCTTCTCCACCACGGGGCTCTCCTTCACTTGCTTGGGGCGCGGACTGATGTAGAGCCAGTTGACCATACCGAGGAACACATCCACCACCGAGTTGCGCACGCCGATGTAGGCCCGGATAGCGCCGGCGGCGAGGACGGCATTCAGCGTGGCAAAGGCCACGTTGCCCCAGTTCCCCAGCTGGGCGTCGCGCCAGACGGTCAGCAGCGAGAAGGCAACAATCGCGTAAGGGGTCAGGACATAGATGGCCGGGGCTGCTGTGCGGTCCTTGACCTTCGGGGTGCGGGCGAACGGAATTTTGTCGCCGGTGACAGCCTGCTGCAACGACTTGAGGACGCCGGCAAGGTTCACCGGAAGCAGCACAAGGTTAAAGCCGTAGATTCGCAGGATGTCACTGAAGCGGTGCCCGCAGTCCCGCAAGTCGCTGCCCATGGCCAGGAAGTACGGCAGTGCGGCGAGGAAGACGATGGGGCTCAGCAGCCGGCTGTCGTAGGGGTAGGCGAGCAGGAACAGCAGGCCAAAGCTGGCCCAGGCGATGGAGGCCATGTAGTTCACGCGCAGGAGGACTTCCCGGAACAGGATCTTGCGCCGGTCGGAACGGTTTTGGAGGAGCTGGGCCCACAGCTTGGGCAGGATCAGAAGCCCGCCGTTGGCCCAGCGACGGCGCTGGACCACGAGCGAGCCGAAGTCCGGTGGGGTGGCGCTGTAGCTGAGGCGTTCCGGGTAGTTCACCAGGGTCCAGCCATGCTGGCCGAGGTCGATGCTGGACTCGGTATCCTCAATCACCGTGCGGTCCTGGATGTAGGTCCGGATTTCGAAGGCACCCTTGGACTCCACCTCAACAATGTCCTCGAGGGCCCGCTTGCGGATGACGGCATTCGCACCCACCCAAAAAGTGGCTCCGTAGTAGGACATGCCCTGGTGGAGGATGTGCTGGAGGTCGGTGGTTGCCCCGGCCACGCGCTCGATCCGGGTGGGTGCCCCACGGAACGAGGAGTATGGCGTCTGCGTTACGGCGACCTGCTCGTTACCGGCCGATTCCAGGAAATAGACCAGGCGCAGGCAGTAGTCGCGCAACAGGAGGGAATCGGCGTCGAGCGTCAGCAGGTAGGTGGTATCCGGGAAATCCAGGACCCGGCCAGTTCCTTCGAGCTCAGCGTCGCCCTCGATTTTGCGCAGCACCACGCCGTCGGCGGTGGCTTCTTCGCGCCATGAATTTCCCATCAGGGAAATGTAGGCATTGAGGTTCATCGCCTTGTTGGCCTCGTGCGAGAGGCTTGCGTACTTCTTGCGCTCAAACGTTTCGGTGGTGACATTAAATATCCAGGTCAGGCGGAGGTACAGTTCCTCGCGCCGCGTCGCGGACGGCGAGGTTTTCTGCGCCAGAGCAGCGTTCAGGCCGACCAGGACGAGCCGCAGTTCCCGGGCCAGGCCCATGAGGACAAGGTCCACGAAGAACTCGTCGACGTGGTCCTCCACCTGCTCTGCGGCTGCCATGGTTTCCAACCAGTCCGCGGCGGCCTGGTACTCGGTAATCAGCAATGCAAGTTCAGCGGCCTCGTTCAGCGTGCCCGCCTGGGACCGCCGGCGGACGTCTGCCAAGGCGGCGTTGAACCGTGCGGCCGGAACGCCCATCGCTGCGGCAATTTCGGCCGACAGTGCACGGGTCTTTTCAAGCTTTGCGAGTTCGCCGGGATCTTTGGGATTGGGCGGATCGTCAACGAGCAGCACAACTTTAAGGGCGGGGAATTCCTGCAGCGCGGCGGACCACAGCGTGGCCCGGACCACCTGCGGTTCTTCGGCGTAGGAAGGCACCAGCACGGTGATGCCCTCGTCGTATTCAGCGAAGTGGCGATCCAATTCCCCGCGCGGTACCCGTGAATGGTCCCGGAACCGGTAAAGGGCTCCCTGCCGGGCCATCAAGTACATCAACGCCGAAAAAGTCAGGAATGTTACGACAATCAGGTATGACGCCGTTTCAAATTGAAACCTAAAACCTGCGTTTGGGTTGTCCGCCAACTCCCGAAGGATGGTGGTGATGACGTAGGTCACCCACGCGAGCAGGGTGGTGAGAATTCCCAGTCTTCCCAGTATTATTTTCCGGCGGGACGGGCGCGGGTGCACGATTGACAGCGGCTCCGAGCGACGCTCAGCGCCCCACTGGCGCCGGCGCACCACGTCTTTGAGCTCGGTGGAGACGCTCTCTGCGTCAGGGCGCGGCAAGACAAGCTGATCAGACATTAGTCCCCATAGACTGCAAATTCGCTGTTTGAGCGTGCGCATTTGTTCCAAAGCGCCCGGCGCACCGGAATGTTTCGGTGAGTGCCCTTAGGATAATGCAAGGTCAGACCGTTGCCGGACATCAGACACTCCGGAATATCACGAGCTGATCGCGATGGCCGGCGTGTGCCCGGCAGTTCACAATAAAAGACATTAGGGGGCCCTGTGTCCGCAAGATTCCCAGGCCGTAAATTATCGCTTGCCCGGCTGGGCGTTCTCACCGGAGTCGTCGTGGCCGTCACTGCCGGTGGCGTGGCCGCATGGGGCAACTTCAACGATGGCAGGGCGGCCGAGGCCATCCCGTCCATCTTCTCCGGTTACGTGGATGTTACAGCGACGCCCCGCTACGCCTTCGAAGACCCGGTATCCAAGGAGGCGCAGAAGGTTCAGCTGTCCTTCATCGTCGCGGACTCCAAAGACCCGTGCACGCCGACGTGGGGTGCCGCCTATTCCCTCGACGAAGCCGGTTCGGCCCTGGACCTGGACCGGAGGATCGCCCGCCTCCAGCAGCTGGGTGGAACAGTTTCGATCTCCTTCGGCGGCCTGATCAACAACGAGCTGGCCACGGGCTGCACCGATGCAGGCAAGCTTGAAGACGCCTACCGCGCCGTAGTGGAGCGGTACAACGTCAGCAGCATTGACCTGGACATCGAAGGCGGGGCCCTCAGCGATGTCGCTTCCCTCGACCGGCGCGCCGCGGCGGTAACCGCCCTGCAGAAGGACCGCCGCGAGAGCGGAAAGAACCTTGATGTGTGGCTGACGCTCCCGGCGGATCCCAACGGGCTGACGACGGCGGGCACCGACGCGGTACGCCGGACTATCGCGTCGGGGACCGACCTCGGCGGGGTCAACATCATGACCATGGACTACGGCGGAAGCCGGCTCATGGACCGGTCGATGTACGAGAATGCCGTCTCGGCGGCGGAAGCCACGCACCGGCAGGTCACCGGCCTGTACAAGGATGCCGGCAGCGAGCTGGGCAGTGAAACGGTGTGGCGCAAGATCGGGTTGACCCCGATGATCGGCCAGAACGACATCGTCGGCGAGATCTTCACGCTCAAGGACGCGGAGGAACTGAGCACATATGCCAGCGCCAAGGGCGTGGGCCGCTTGTCGATGTGGTCGCTGAACCGGGACCGGACCTGCAGCCCCAACTACCCCGACGTCAAAAAGGTTTCGGACGGTTGCAGCGGCATCGAGCAGGGCTCTTCCACGTTCGCCACCATCCTGGGCGCCGGGGTCGCAGTTTCCCCGGACGCCACGGGAAGCGCGGCAGCCGCGCCGTCGTCCGGCGAAGCCACCCGGGGCGCCGCCGCCGTCGATGATCCTTCTTCCAGCCCGTATCCGGTCTGGAATGAAGAAACCGCCTACACAACCGGCGAACGGATCGTCTGGCACGCCAACGTCTATGAGGCCAAATGGTGGACGCGGAACGAAGCACCGGACAACCCGGTACTCCAGGGGGCCGCGACGCCTTGGCGCATCATCGGCCCGGTACTGCCCGGCGATAAGCCCACCCCGCAACTCACCGCCCCCGCCGGCACCGCCCCGGAGTGGGAACCGGCCAAGGTTTACCGCAAGAGCGACCGGGTGCTCTTCGAAGGCCGGGTTTATGAAGCAAAGTGGTGGACGCAGACGGACAGCCCCGAGGCGGCCATGCAGGGTGCCCCGGAATCGCCATGGACCAGGCTGCGCGATGAGGAACTGCTGAAGCTGATGGCGACGGCGCCCGCGTCCCCCGCCACGACGCCGGCCCCGGCCACGGCCCCGGCCACGACGGCGCCTGCGTCGCCGGCCGCAACGCAAACGCCGACGCCAACGCCAACGCCAACGCCTTAGTCGGCACCACGCAGCGCTGACGGGGGGCCGTAGGGACGTTGTCCCTGCGGCCCCCCGCAGTCAGCGCGGGAGCGTGTCGGGCAGTGCGGGTGGGTGGTCCCGGGCCGCGGACGACGTCAGGTACCGGCCGGAAAGGGAGTCTTTGAGCATGCGAAGAATTTTAACCGCAGTGGCCATGATCCTGCTGGCGCTGGTGCTGGCGGGGTGCGGGGCGCACCCCGGAACCGCGGACGCCGATTACGCCGCCAAGTACCAAGCGGCGGCTGAGCCGCTGGCCCACGTGGCCAGCGTGAACGCCAGCTACGAATCCTCCGGCGGCATGGGCCGCAGCGGGGATGTCTTTCTGCACGCGGATACCTCTGAGCGGGAGACCTTGCTGGGGGTCCTCCGGGACGCTTTCCCGGCGATTGTGGACGCCGCGGCGGGCGACCCGGAAGTGAACCTGGCCATCCAGGTCATATCCGCGGATGGAGCATCGGCCGTTTCGCCCGCAGACCTTGGCTATTCCGGCCCTGGATCCTTGAGCAGTTACCGGACGTTCCTCGGCCAATAGGTGGACCCGGCGTCCAGCCCGTGGAAACCAGCCCGTGGAAACCAGCCCGTGGAAACCAGCCCGTGCAAACCGGCCCGGTCAGCGCGCCGTCGCCGCCCGCGAACGCCGTACGGCAGCGCGGTGCCGCCCGATCCGTTGGGCGACCACCAGCCCGACGACGGCGGTGCCGAGGGTGATCGGGTAGCCCATCACCCGTTCCAGGGTGCCTGGTTCCGGCACGTCCATCCGCGTGATGCCGCCGGTAATGAGGGCGCCCAGGGACAGCAGGCCGCAGGCGAGGATAATCCAGCCCAGCGGAGTCTGCCGGAGCCAGAGCCCGCCCAGCAACACCAGCGCCAGGCCTCCGGCCGCGAAGTACAGGATGGCGCCGGCCACATGCCACGGGGAGCCGGCATCCTCGGGGACCAGCCCCACCAGCGCCGTTCCGGCGCCGGCTGCCGCGGTGAGGGCGCGGGCAGCCACGGCGGCCCCCTGCTGGATCCGGGTGGCCGAGGGTGTGGAGCCGGGCACCCCCGCCGTACACAGCAGCGCGGCGCTCAGCAGCAGTGCCCCGACCATCATGGCGACGCCCTGGACCACAAAGGAGGCGTTCATGAGCACATGCGCCGGTGAGCAGACATCCCGGCCGGCGTAACCCCCGCAGCCCAGGGCGCCCAGATCACTGATGTACCCGGTCCGGCGGCTGTACGGCTGCTGCCCTGTCCACGCGCCGATCACGGCCGTCTCCGCCACGAAATATTGCATCACACTGAGCAGCGCCAGGGCGCCGGCGTAGAACCGGGTGGACGGCACGTCGGGAAAGGAGACGGCGTCCCGGGACGGGGAATCAGCTGCGGCGGTCATCCCAAGAGCGTAGTACGCCGCCTTACCTTGTATGCTTGTACCCGTGTCCCAACGGGCCGGCCCCGGCCGGCCCGTTGCGGACGCCCGCCCTCGTAGCTCAGTGGATAGAGCACGGCTCTCCTAAAGCCGGTGTCGTTGGTTCGATTCCAATCGAGGGCACTTGAACCCCCAGTCCCCGGACCCCGCACCCGATTTCGACCTGCGCGCTTACCTGCTGGGCAGCTGGAAAGTGGAGCGGACCCTGCTGGACCGGGCCACCGGCACCCGGGGGACGTTCACCGGCGTCGTGCGGTTCGCCCCAACGGAGGACGACGGCGGCCTCCAGTTCCGCGAAGAAGGCACCGTGTCCTGGGCATCCGTACCGGGCGGGCCGGTGTCCGCCCCCTTCACCGGCCCGGCCAGCCGCGAGTACCTGCTGCTGCCCACGGGCGCGGCGGACACGATGGACATGCTCTTCGCCGACGGACGGCCGTTCCACCGCATGGGCTTCGGCCCGCAGAACAGCCAGGCCCGGCACTGGTGCGATCCGGACACCTACCGCGTGACCTACACGAAAACGGGCCGGGACGGTTTCCGCTACCAGTGGGATGTCACCGGTCCGGCCAAGGACCAACTGCTTACCTCGGTCCTGCGGCGCGCCTCGGACCGGCCGTCGTGAACCCGCTCATTGTCGTCTCCGCCGTCTGCGTCTTCGACGAGGCAGGCCGGCTCCTCACCGTCCGCAAACGGGGTACGGACAAGTTCATGCACCCCGGCGGCAAGCCGGAGCCGGGTGAGACCCCCGCCCAGACCGCCGCGAGGGAACTCGCGGAAGAAGTCGGGATCGTGCTCCCGGCCAATGATCTCGTGTTCCTGGGGCTCTGGTTCGCGGACGCCGCGAATGAGGCCGCAACGCAGATCCAGGCGACAGTCTTCACGGCCCCGGGCGTCTGGGACGCCCGGCCGTCCGCGGAAATCGCCGAGATCCGCTGGCTGGACCTGGCCGCGGACCTGCCCGGCGACCTCGCCCCGCTGCTCACCGACCACGTCCTGCCGGCCCTGTGGGGCCGCTCCGGTTAGAGCCCCGGCACGGCCTGGTCCGCCGCGGCGCTGGCCTCGGCGAACTGGGTCCGGTACAGCTCCGCATACCGGCCCTCGGCGGCCAGCAGCTCCGTGTGGGTTCCGCGTTCAACGATGCTGCCGTCCTCCACCACCAGGATGGCGTCCGCGGCGCGGATCGTTGACAGCCGGTGGGCAATCACGACGGCCGTGCGGCCCTCGAGTGCGGCGCCGAGCGCTTCCTGGACAGCCGCCTCATTGGTGGAGTCCAGGGCTGCGGTGGCTTCGTCCAGGATCACGATCCTCGGCTGGGCAATGAGCAGCCGGGCGATGGTAAGCCGCTGGCGTTCACCGCCGGACAGCCGGTACCCGCGCTCCCCCACCACAGTGTCCAGGCCGTCCGGGAGGGAACGGATCATGTCTTCGAGCCGGGCCTGGCGCAGCACGTCCCACATCAGGGCCTCGGTCGCGTCCGGGCGGGCCAGGCGCAGGTTGGAGGCGATGCTCTCATGGAACAGGTGCCCGTCCTGGGTCACCATGCCCAGGCTCTGCCGCATCGAATCAAAGGTGAGCTCCCGGACGTCCACGCCGGTCCCGGGCGTGGTCCCGCCGAAGCGCACGGCGCCGGAGTCGACGTCGTACAAGCGTGAGAGGAGCTGGGCAATGGTGGACTTGCCGGCACCGGAGGATCCGACCAGGGCGATGGTCTGTCCCGGCTCCACCCGGAAGCTGATGCCGTGCAGCACCTCCTCGCCGCCGCGGGTGTCCAGCGTGGACACGTCCTCCAGCGATGCGAGGGAGACTTTGTCCGCGGCCGGGTAGGAGAAGCGGACGTCGTCGAACTCCACGGCGAGAGGTCCGGCCGGGGATGACACCGCACCGGGTTTTTGCTGGATGAGCGGTTTGAGGTCCAGGACTTCAAAGACCCGCTCAAAGCTGACAAGGGCGCTCATGATCTCCACCCGGGCGCTGGAGAGCGCGGTGAGCGGGGCGTAAAGGCGGGTGAGCAGCAACGCCAGCACCACGACGTCGCCGGCTGCCAGCTGGCCCTGCAGCGCCAGGAAACCGCCGAGCCCGTAGACCAGGGCAAGGGCCAGGGCGGAGACGAGCGTCAGTGCCGTGACGAAGGTGAATTGCAGCATGGCGGTGCGGATGCCGATGTCCCGGACGCGTCCGGCGCGGAGGGCGAACTCGCGGGATTCCTCGTCGGGGCGGCCGAAGAGCTTCACCAGGGTGGCGCCGGGGGCGGAGAAACGCTCCGTCATCTGGGTGCCCATCGAGGCGTTGTGCTCGGCGGCCTCACGGCGCAGGTCGGCGAGCTTGGAGCCCATCCGGCGGGCCGGAATCAGGAAGATCGGCAGCAGAATCATAGCGAGCACGGTGATGAGCCAGGACTTGCCCAGCATCACCACGAGGGTCAGGGCCAGGGCCACCACGTTGCTCACCACGCCGGACAGGGTTCCGGCGAAAGCGGACTGCGCGCCGATCACGTCATTGTTCAACCGGCTCACGAGGGCGCCGGTGCGGGTGCGGGTGAAGAAGGCGATGGGCATCTTCTGCACGTGGTCGAAGACCTTGGTCCGCAGGTCCACAATCACGCCTTCACCGATCGTGGAGGAGAGCCAGCGGGTCACCAGTCCCAACCCGGCCTCGGCCACCGCCACAATGGCGATCAGCACGGCCAGCCACACCACCGTCCCGGTGCCCGCTTTGGCGATGATCGCGTCAACCACCTGGCCGGCGAGGACGGGCGTGGCGACGGCCAGGACTGCCATCACGATTGAGAGCAGCACAAACGCGATCAGTTGCGCCTTGTGCGGGCGCGCGAAGCTGAAGACCCGCTTGAGCGTCGCCTTGGAGAACGGCTTGGAGCCGGACGAGGCGCGGGTGATGTTGTAAAGGGAGCTCCAGGCTACCCGGTCCATGCTCATGCGTTGTTGCCTTTCGGGGCGGTGTGGCCCAGCAGTTCGGTGACGACGCCGTGTTCCACGTTCCAGCGTGCGTCGAGCCGCACGTTTTCCAGGAGCCGGCGGTCGTGCGTGACGAGCAGCAGTGCGCCCTCGTAGTGTTCCAGGGCTTCTTCCAGCTGCTCGATCGCGGGGAGATCCAGGTGGTTGGTGGGTTCATCGAGCACCAGCAGGTTCACGCCGCGGGCCTGCAACAGGGCAAGCGCGGCGCGGGTCCGCTCCCCCGGCGACAACGAGTCGACCGGGCGTGAGGTGTGGTCTGCCTTGAGGCCGAACTTCGCCAGCAGGGTCCGGACCTCAGCGGGGGTCTGGTCCGTCAGGACGGCTTCGACGGCGTCGGCGAGTCTTAATCCGCCGGCCAGCAGCCCGCGGGCCTGGTCGATCTCGCCGACCGCGACGGAGGCGCCCATGGACGCGTCCCCCGAGTCGGGCCGCTGGGTGCCCAGCAGCAGGCGCAGCAGGGTGGATTTGCCGGCACCGTTGGGCCCGGTGATCCCGATCCGTTCTCCGGCGTTGAGCTGCAGATTCACCGGTCCCAGCGTGAAGTCCCCCTGCTGGAGTACGGCGTCGCGGAGTGTCGCCACGACGGCGCTGGAACGGGGGGCCGCACCGATGGTGAACTGCAGTTGCCATTCCTTGCGGGGTTCTTCGACCTCGTCGAGCCGGGCGATGCGGGATTCCATCTGGCGGACCTTCTGGCCCTGCTTTTCCGAGGACTCGGTGCTGGCCGCGCGGCGGATCTTGTCATTGTCAGGGTTTTTCTTCATGGCGTTCCGGACACCCTGGGAGCTCCACTCCCGCTGGGTCCGGGCGCGCGAGACGAGATCGGCCTTGGTGTTGGCGAACTCCTCGTAGCGTTCCCGGGCATGCCGGCGCGCGACGGCCCGTTCCTCCAGGTAGGCCTCGTAGCCGCCGTCGTAGACGGCGACGGAATTCTGCGCGAGGTCCAGTTCCACGATGGTGCCCACGCAGCGGGCGAGGAACTCTCGGTCATGGGAGACCAGCACGACGCCGCCGCGGAGCCCCTGCACGAAGGACTCGAGTTTGGCCAGTCCACTGAGGTCGAGATCGTTCGTGGGTTCGTCCAGGAGCACAATGTCGAAGCGGCTGAGCAGCAGTGCCGCGAGCGCCACGCGGGCTGCCTGGCCGCCGGAGAGCCCTGTCATGTCGGCGTCCTGGCCCACTTCAAGGCCGAGGTCTGCCAGGACGGCCGGGACACGTTCGTCCAGGTCCGCGGCGCCGGAGGCCATCCAGCGGTCGAACGCGAGGGAGTAGGCGTCGTCGGAACCGGGAGCGCCGCTGCCCAGGGCCTCCGCCGCGGATTCCATCTCAACGGTGGCCTGGGCGCAGCCGGTGCGCCTCGCGATGTACCCGGCCACCGTTTCACCGGTGATCCGTTCGTGTTCCTGGGGCAGCCAACCCACGAACGCGTCCGCCGGGGCCAGGCTGACGGTGCCTTCCTGCGGCTCATCGACGCCGGCGAGCAGCCGGAGCAGGGTGGACTTGCCCGCGCCGTTGGCTCCCACGACGCCGACGACGTCGCCGGGCGCGACCGTCAGGGAAAGTTTTGAAAACAGTGTGCGGTGGTCATGGCCACCGGAGAGGTCCTTGGCAACAAGGGTTGCAGTCATTGATCCATTCTCTCACCGCGGCCCGTTACGGCCAGCCACGGGTGGGGGTTGCCGGTTCTGGCGACCACCGGGTTCCGGGCATGAAAGAACCCGCTGGTCCGGACTTGGGGGGTGTACGGACCAGCGGGTTCGAACAATTAGCATAGTTGAAGAAGCACCTCGGGTAAAATCAAGGCAGCCCACGCACTCGGCAGCACCCCAGCCGCATTTCCATTCGACTCCGCAGGAAGCCATTAATGCCCTTATCCGCCAAGGCGTTTCAAGCCTGGCTCCACCGGGTCGCCCCCGCCGCGAGCACAGCCGATATCTGCAGGATTTCCGGCATCAAGCGCACCACACTCGCCCAGCAGCTGGTCCGCGGGAAGGTTGCAGAAAGCACCCTTGTCAGCATCAGCCGGGCCCTGCACCGAAGCCCGCTGGCAGACCTCGGATCATTCGAGAGTTACGCGGAGCTGGCCGGCCAGCCGCGGCCGCCCACAGCCGCCGAGCTGGTAAGCCAGATCGCTACCATGGACCTGCTGCGCGCGGTCATTTCCCGGTCAGCCCCGGCGTACGGCGGCTTTGGCGATGAAAGCAGCTCCCAGACCCCGGCGCTTGGCCCCGCGCCGCACGCCACCTCGGTCCGGAATTGGGTGGACGCGATCGACGACGGCGAGTTGCGGCACCGGGTGTCCGCGGCCACCGGGGTCGCGCCGCAGAACTATTCGGCCCAATTGACCGCAAACCGGCTCTCAGTGGAGCTGGCGGTCGCCACCTCCCGCGCTGCCGGTGTGGGATTTACGGGCGGACTGGTCGCCACCGGTCTGATTACCGAGGCCGAGGCCGGTTGGGCCCCGGAGGCGAAGCAGGCCGCCCTGGATGCCCTGTCTGACGGCGAACTTACCGCCCTGGCCGGCGAGCGGCTACAGTCCCTGGGCAGATTCCTGCGCCGCCAGGAGCAGGAAAACGAACAAACCAAGACAATATTGGAGAACCTCGGATGATCGCGATCCTGCAGTGGACCACGTTGGCGGTCTGCGCTCTCGCCGCGACCGCCCGTATTCCAAGCGCAATTCGGGGTGAAAACCGGTCAATCTTCGGCATTTTCCTGCTCTCGACGGTTGCAGTTCTGCTCAGCATCGATCCCACGTATGTGGCCATCGATATCTGGCTGGGGTCCGCTAACTACACGAACCTGATCCTTCGCTTTGTTGTTTACGCGACGGTGCTGCTGGCCGGGTACCGGGTCGCCAAGGCGTTCAATGCGACGAACAGCATCCGGTTTATTGCCGGCCCCATAGGACTGGCGGTTCTGGCCGCCGTGGGCGTCGCCACTTTCGTGCTCTTCCTGCTGGCCGACACCGCAGGGACCGCCACCGGGCTAACGACGTTGCCCGCGCGGAGCCCTCGAAACGCGGCACTCATCGAGTGGTATGCAGCGACGGGGCGGCTGTACCCGTCCTATGTGGCGGCCTGCATTCTGCCTGCCACCTACCAAGCCGCCAGTCAGCGGCTGCCCGCCACAATCCGGCTCGGAGCACTGTTGCTGACGATCGCCTTTGCTGCGATGGCGGTCGGGTCCTTGTACCCCCTGATTCCCAGCAACTTCGGCTATCTGGAGTACATCATCAACTATGCTTCGGTCCTATCCCTCGCGCTGGGACTCGCCTGCGTCTGGATCTCTGCTCTGATGGCCAAGCGATCGTCCCGCCGCGGACCATCCCTGGCTTCTTCGACTGGCCTGGACGCAGATCAAGCAGGCGCCGCAGCGAAGCGACGGGCATAGACTTCATGACCTCACCCCTGGAGTGGGCAACCCTGGCGGTGTGCTGCGCAGCGCTTCTCCTGCGGCTGCCGGACGCAGTGCGCGGCCGGAACCGGACCGTGTTCGGGATCCTTCTCCTGGCCACGCTGTGCAGCCTGCTCGCCGTGTCCGAGCTTTATGCAGTGGTGGACGGTGCGCTCGGAGGCAGGGATATCACGAGTCTGATCCTGCGCTACACCGTCTTCGCAACGGTCCTGCTGGTGGGCAGTCGCCTCACCCGGGGCCTGGGTGCTGCCCGGGAGCAAAGCCTCATCACCGGAGGCCCCGGCTGGTGGGCGTTGGGGCTGAGTTGCCTGGCCGTGACGGTAACGTTCTTCCTCGGGTACGGGCCACGGGCCGGGGTGCAGGACTGGTCGTCGGGCGGCGCCGGAAACCCCGCCCTGGCACCTCTCTATGCTGCTGCCGGCCGAACGTATCCCGCCTATGTCTCCCTGGTCCTGATACCACCCCTGCTGGCAGCCTTCCGGGGCCGGTTGCCGCGCCTGGTCCGGGCCGGCGCCCTCACAGTGCTGCTCGGCGCTTGCTTCGCCGTCCTGAGCCTTCCGGCGTCACTGGGACCTGCGGGCTGGTCCGCGGCGCAGGACTTCCTCAATTACGGCGCGGTGCTGGGATACGTCGTTGGCCTCGCCCTCTTCTGGTTCTCCGGGCTGGTCACTAAATCTAGTAACGCTCAGGCAACATTCAGTCACAGGCGCCGTTAGGCATTCACAAAATCATTAGACCGTGAGAGAATCATGAATGTGTGAAAGCGGCAATCACTTCGTGGACGGGAACGCTCCGTGCGGAGCCAGGCAGCCGCCCAAACGCCATTGGGGGGATGAGTGGTAGCGGTCCGCAAGGACCGCTCCCACTCAGCCTGTTTAACGGCCCGGACTGCGCCTGGGCGGCGCGGGCAATCCGAGCCGGAGCCCGGGAAGGGCATCCTTCGGAAAGTACCTCAGCGCACGAACCTCAGCGTGACCAGCTGGAAAGGCCGGAGCGCCATGGCAACCGAGTTCCCTTCCACAACCACCCCGGGAACTGCCGTAGCGCGCTCCAGCAGATCCACGCTGCGGATGCCAGTGACCGCGAAATCGGCTGTGACGCGCCCGGTGGAGCGCTCCCCCAGCGATTCATAAACCCGGACGATCACGTCGCCGGAGCCGTCCTCGGCGAGCTTTACGGCCTCAACAACGAGAGCCGGGTTGGACACCGCGATGAGCGGCTCCGCCCCGTGCCCGCCCTTGAGTACCCGGGGTGCCAGATTTGTCCGGTACCCCTCCTCGACGGCATCGGCGATGCTGGCACCGGGCCGGATGGTGACGTCCAGCTCCTGACGGCCGCGGTCCGCACCGGGGTCCGGGAACGTGGGCGCCCGCAGCAGTGAGAGCCGAACAGTGGTGGTTGTTCCGCCGTCGTCCTCCCGGATGTTCCGGGTGACGTCGTGGCCGTAGGTCGCTGAATTCGAAATGGCCACCCCGTAGCCAGGCTCGGCGACCTGGATCCATCGATGGGCGCAGATCTCGAACTTGGCCGTTTCCCAGGACGTGTTGAGATGGGTCGGACGGAACACGTGCCCGAACTGGGTCTCCGATGCTGATCGGTCCGCGCGGACGTCGAGGGCGAACCCGAGCTTGAGCAGCTTCTGGCTCTCCTGCCAGTCAACCACCGTCGAAATCGCCAGGGAGGCGGCACCGGCCTCAAGCGTGATCCGCTGGGTGACCGGGGAGGAACCGGCAAGCCGTTCCACCACTACGACGGCGTCCCTTCCGCCGGCTTCCAGGCTCACCGAGCGGGCGTCGGTCAGCGCGACGACGTTGCGGCGGTAGAAAGCGTCAATGTCCCAGGCGTCCCACTCGTTCGGGGTGTCCCGGTGAAGTTCAAGCAGGTTGCCGAACTGTCCGGGAGCAATCGCCTCCCGGCCGCTGGCGTAGTCAAGAAGGGATTCCAGCAGACCGTCGGCATTGACGACGGCGCGGATAATGCCGTTGTCCAGGATGAAGCTGCCGGCAGCGATGGTGGCCAGCGCCGCCGGTGCGGTGGCCACCGGAGCGGCGGCGGCCAGGGCAGGAACGCCGCAGCGGCTGTGCGGTGCGGCGTTGAGCAGGAAGTCGGTGTCCCCGGCGCCCAGCAAGGCACTGCCGGCGTCGGCGATGATCGCCTCAAGCTGGTGGCCCACGGCGGCGTAATTTCGCTCGGCGTCCTGGTGAACCCAGGCGATGGAACTGCCGGGGAGGATGTCGTGGAACTGCTGCAGGAGGACCAGGCGCCAGAGCCGTTTGAGCTCGGCGGCCGGGTACGGGTAGCCGGTCCGGACCGCGGCCGTGGCGCACCACAGCTCAGCCTCCCGCAGAAGGTGTTCGCTGCGGCGGTTGCCACGTTTGGTTTTTGCCTGGCTGGTGTACGTGCCGCGGTGCAGTTCGAGGTACATCTCACCCACCCAGACCGGGAGGGCGTCGTAGTCGGCCTCGGCCCGGGTGAAGAAGGTGGCGGCCGAGCCGAGCTCCACTTTGGGAGAGCCCTCAAGGTCTGCGGTGCGGCGCGCTGCGGCAAGCATCTCGCGCGTGGGTCCGCCGCCGCCGTCTCCGTAGCCGAACGGGACCAGCGAGGTGGTGCCGCGGCCATGGTCCCGGTAGTTCCGCTCGGCGTGGGCCAGTTCGCGGCCGCTGAGTTCGGAGTTGTAGCTGTCCACCGGCGGGAAGTGCGTAAATATCCGGGTGCCGTCGATCCCTTCCCAGTTGAATGTGTGGTGCGGCATCCGGTTCACCTGGTTCCAGGAAATCTTCTGCGTCAGGAACCATTTGCTGCCGGCGGCCTTAACGATCTGCGGCATGGCAGCCGAGTAGCCGAAGGTGTCCGGGAGCCAGGCTTCCTCGCATTCGATTCCGAATTCAGCCAGGAAGAAGCTCTTGCCTTCCAGGAACTGGCGTGCCATGGCCTCGCCGCCGGGCATGTTCGTATCAGACTCCACCCACATGCCGCCGACGGGAACGAACTGGCCCGTCGCGACCTTTTCCCGGATCCGCCCGAACAGCTCCGGGTACAGCTCTTTGATCCAGGCCAGTTGCTGGGCCGAGGAACAGGAGAAAACGAAGTCGGGGTCCTCGTCCATCAGGGCGATGACGTTGGAAAACGTGCGGGCGCACTTGCGGACGGTTTCGCGGACGGGCCAGAGCCAGGCGGAGTCAATATGGGCGTGTCCGGTAGCGAGCAGGCGGTGGGCTGAGGCATAGGCCGGCCGAGCCAGCACCCCCGCCAACGCCTCGCGCCCCGCGGACGCTGTGCCCGCCACGTCCTCGGGATCCAGAATGTCCAGCATCCGTTCCAGCGCGCGCAGGATCTCGTGCCGGCGGGGCAGCTCCATCGGCAGTTCGTGCATGAGGCCGGTAAGGGTCCACACGTCCTGGTGCAGTTCCCAGACGGTTTGGTCGAGTTCGGCGATGACGATCCTGCCGAGCCGGTACTTCGGGTCCTCACCCGAGGTCGCCTTGTCGCCGTAGGGGGTGGCCTCGAATGTCCAGCCCTGGGACAGGTCGGGGTTGGCGGCCGCCTCGACGTAGAAGTCGATGGACATCCCGCTGCCCAGGAGCTTGAGCGGGACGTACTGGTTCCGGGGCGAAATGGCCTTGATGATGGTCCCGTCCGGCCGCCAGGCGATACCTTCGCACTGGAAACCAGGAAGATCGCTGCTGAATCCCAGGTCCACGATCACTTCCACGGAGGTGTCCGCTGCCGTGCCCCACGAGTCCGGAACCTGACCCTGGAGCCGCAACCACTTGGTGCTCCAGGGCTTCCCCCAGGCCGCTCCGTGCTCCTGCGGCGTGAACTCCTGCTGGAGCGCCTCCAGCGCGGGAACCGGCTCGCCCGGGGCGTCCCAGCTGCTCAGGGTCAGCGGCACGCTGCGCGGATAGATCGCAGGGACCAGGCGTTCGCGGACGAAGCGGTCTAGGCGGACTTCCGTAAGCCGGCGGTCGTCATGCAATGTGGTCCTCTTAGCGCTGGCGTGGATGGCCGAAATGCATCCAATCGATGGCTAAAATGTACGTCGTCGTCAGCCCCAAGCCAAGCAGCGAACCGCCGACATTACCGCTGCACCGGAGCGGGCGCCGCTATGCGGTGGGCGCCTGCGTACACGTTCAGGGACGTGCGGCGGCTGAAGCCGGCCAGCGTGATGCCTCTGGCCTCGGCCAGCTCGACGGCCAGGCTCGACGGCGCGCTCACGGCCGCCAGCACGGGAATCCCGGCCAGTGCGGCCTTCTGGACCAGTTCGAACGACGCCCGTCCGGAAACCTGCAGCACGGTTCCGCGCAGCGGCAGGAGGCCCTCGCGCAATGCCCAGCCCACCACCTTGTCCACGGCGTTGTGGCGGCCCACGTCCTCACGCAGGCAGAGGAGTTCGGCGGAGCCGTCGTCCGCCGTGCGGAACAGACCCGCGGCATGCACGCCCCCGGTGACGTCGAACACGGCCTGGGCTTCCCGCAGCTGGTCCGGAAGGGCCGCGAGGGTGGCCACGGGGACCACCAGCGGGTCCTCGGCCGGGCTGTAATGCGAAGACTTGTGGACGGCCTCGATGGAGTCCGTGCCGCAGATGCCGCACGAGCTCGAGGTGTAGACGTTCCGCCCCGTTTCCGGGCGGACGACGTCGGGCCTTAGCTGAGCTTCCACGACGTTGAACGTCTGGACGCCGTCCTCGTCCTCTCCTGCGCAAAACCGTAGCGAGAGGAGTTGTTCGGGGTGCCAGATGACGCCTTCGGAGACGAGGAAACCCGCTACGAGGTCAAAGTCGTGCCCCGGAGTCCGCATGGTGACGGAGAATTGCATGCTGCCAATTCGAATTTCCAGCGGCTCCTCAACGGCGAGCACGTCTTCACGGTGGCGGACCGGGAACTCCAGGGCTTGGGGGGATCCGTCCAGGACATATTTGTGCACCTTGCGGCGCTGCGTGACGCGGCCCATCACGTACTCCTAACCAACATAGTTTCATTCTGGCAAGCACTGGGCCGGGTGGCCAGTGCGCGTTCGGGACCGGGTTCTCAGCCCAGCAGCTCACTCCAGTCCACAGGGCCGCCGGAACCGGCGGACTTGCGGGACGTTCGTTTGGGTGCGGGTTCTTTCTTCACCGCCGACTCCGGCAGCGGCACGCTCCAGGGAAGGGCGAAGGCGGGAACCGCTTCTCCCAGCTGAACCCCGTGCGGCGGGACAACGAGGACGCCGTCGGCCGCGGCCAGCCCGCGCATCATGCCCGAACCGGTATGTTGCGCCGGTGAGGCCATCCCGTAGACAAGCCGGAACGGCATTAACCGGGTCCGGCCGGGAAGGGGGCCGATCAGGGAGCCGCACGTGACATCCGTGACGTGCGGCGGGGGCCGGTGCCCCAGCGCGGCCAGGAGCGGTGCACCGATAGTTGACAGGGCCATCATGGCTGCGAGCGGGTTGCCCGGCAATCCGATGATGAACCTGCCGTCCGGCAGTTCAGCCAACACGGCAGGGTGGCCAGGGCGCATGGCGATGCCATCGATCAGCAGGCGGCCGCCGAGCTCGGCCACCGAACGCCGCAGGTGGTCAGTTCCGGACAGTCCGGTGCCGCCCGTGGTGATGACGACGTCGGCGGGCAACGGCTCAGCGCCGGACCCGCCGGGAAACTCTCCGCTATCCTCCGCCGGGTCGGTGTCCGCCAGGGCAGAGAGCCATGCTGCGTAGCTGTCGCCAATTTTCGCTTCGCCCGCACAGGTGCCGCCGAGCATTTCCACCACCGCCCCTAGCTGGGGACCGAAGGTGTCGCGCACCTGGCCCGGCTGCGGAATTCCCGCCGAAACCACCTCGGACCCGGTCAACACCAGCCGGACCACGGGTTTGCCCAGGACCGGGACCGTGTCGTGGCCGGCCAGGGCGGCGAGGGCCACGTGCGCCGGGTTGAGCCGGACCCCGCTCCTAATCAGCACGTCGCCGGCGGCGGCTTCCTCCGCGGCTTTTCGAATGTGTTCGCCGTTTCGGGGCTCGCCGGGCTTGGCAGCGCCAGCGAGCTTTAGGACGGGCAACCCGTCCTCGTCGGCGGCAATCAGGCCGCTTTCGCTGCGCAGCACGGCCTTCGCCCCGACGGGGATCAGCCCGCCGGTGACAATCGGGCTGGCCTGGTGGGGAGCCAACCGCTGGCCGGGTTCTGCGAGGATCCAGGGTCCGCTGCCGTTGACCGACCATCCATCCATGGCGGAGGAAGCGTAATGCGGCATGTCGACGAGCGCTTCCACGTCGGCGGCGAGGACGCGCCCCAAAGCGGCGCGGAGGACGACGGGCGCGGCGGGAATGGGCGTGGCGCAGTCGAAGGCGAGCTGCCAGGCTTCGAGCCAGGTGTGCGCGAGGTGCCGGTGCGCTGTGGGTTCGGTGTCACCTGGCACCGCCGACGGACCGCTTGCCGGCCGGGCAGCCGCACCGCTGATTGGAGGTGCAGCTGTCATGCTCCCGGGGCTTCGGTGGCTGCGTAGTCCTTGGCAAGCCGGCGGGCCACGGCCATGGCGGCCTGCATCGAGACGGCATCGCTCGCCTGGCCGGAGCCGGAGGCAAGGCCGGCGGCGAAGCCGGCGATGAAAGTCGTCAGAGGGGCAGCCGGGCGCACTATCGAGTGCGCTGCCACTCCTGCCAGGGAAAGGACCTCATTGACGTCGACTTCGACGTTGTCCAGTTCCAGGGCCTGAAGCAAAGCGCGGCACCAGTCTTCCAATGTTTCATCCTGGCTTTTCACCGTTTGCCTCCAAGGTCGAGTTCAGCTGGGGAGTCCCGGGCCGGGCGCCTGGAACGGAACGGCCGATGCCGCCGCGGCCCTGCCTTCCGGGCGGGCCGCACACCCCTAAGGCGGCGGCATCGTCCCATGTATCCACATCATCGGTGGACCCGTCCGGAACGTTGACGTCGCGCACGTCCAGCCTAGCAAGAAGGCCGAATATGGAGGCGTTCTCCAGCGCGCCGCGTTGCCGGGCACCGGCCACCGCCCGTTGTAGCGCAGCCGTGCTATATAGCCCTGCCAACGGCTGTCGGCGTCCGTCCGCCGACACCGCCACCAGCCCGTCCCCGCCAGCCGCCTCCGCGGCCGCGGCCAGCAGCGATTGGACGGCGGACTCCGCCCGGGGCATGTCGACGGCGAGGACAAGGGTGTAGGGGTCCGCCCCGCTCTCCCGGGGACCCTGGCCATGATGGCGTTCCAGGGCGTCGAGCCCGGCGGCGACGGCCGCGGCGGGACCTGCGAAGGGTGGATCTTCGCGGCAGCTCAGCACACCGACCGGCAGCATGCCGGGGTCTGGCCCGACCACGGCAATGGCCAGGGCACCGCGCGCCGTCCGCAACGCCAGCTCCAGGAGGGTGGCGCCGCCGTGGGTCAGCCCGGATTTGGGAACGCCTCCCAGCCGGGATGACCGGCCCCCGGAGAGAATGACAGCATCGAATTCCACCGGTCCAGCCTAGCGCGGTCTCGGCCTGGCGGCCCGGACCGCGGAGGTACGCGCCGGAGTCAGGCGGCGGATTCCGGCAGTAGGAACGGGTCCCATGCGGGCGTCGGCTTCTCCAGCTCCTTGATCTGCCAGGTGGTGCCCCTGGGGGGCGCGGGGCAGAAGCTGAGCTTCCACCCCATTTCCGCCGGAGTGTGGTCGCCCTTGGCGTTGTTGCACCGCAGGCACGCAGCGACGAGGTTTTCCCACGAGTCCGCCCCACCCCGTGATTTGGGCTGGACGTGGTCGATGGTGTGGGCGGCTTTGCCGCAGTACGCGCAGCGGTGACCGTCCCGGCGCAGCACTCCCCGGCGGCTCACCGCCGTCGTGGTGTTGTACCGGGGCCTGATGTAGCGATGAAGGAGGATCACTGAAGGCCGACCCAGGACGTCCTGCGGCCCGACGACGGGATCCTCCCCTTCCGCGACAACACTGGCCTTACCCGTCAGCACAAGGACCAGTGCCCGGCGGAAGGTTACAACCGCCAGCGGTTCATATCCAGCATTCAGCACAAGAGTGCGCATCCGCATACCTCTTCACGGCCGCACCCGCCAGGGGCACGAGGGCCGGCTGCCCTCTGCATGGTCGGGCTATGGATCGACTAAATAAGAGTAAACACGGACATGGCAATTCGCCGAATTTTTTTCCCGTCAGCGACCCGCTCGAAGGCTGGATTGTTCAAGGCAACGCAAAAGACCCCCGCCACAATGGCAAGGGTCCTGTGCGTTGCTTCAGCGCGACTTAGCCGCCGACGCGGATGAACACCGGGCCGGAGCCGACGTTGACGCTCTGCAGGGAGGTGGTTCCACCGTTCCAGCCGCCGTGAACTGCCCGGCCATTACCGACGTAGACAGCGATGTGGGCCATGCCGGAGCCACCGTTCTGGTAGTAGGCGAGGTCGCCCGGCTGTGCCTCCGCAGCGCTTACCGTGCGGCCGAGGGACAGGTAACCTGCCGGCCAGCCGTGGTAGTTGATACCCGCAGCGGCCAGCGCGTTCGTGGCAAGTGCGGTGCAATCCTGGCCAACGCCGAGCTGGGCGTAGGCAGCGGCTGCGATTGTGGCGCCCTTGCCGCTGGCGGCGGCCGGTGCGCGGGTGGCGGCCGGTGCCGCTGCCGTGGCAGCTGCTGCGGTGCGGGTAGCGGCGGGGGCAGCTTTGGCCGCGGGGGCAGCCTTGGCGGCGGGGGCGGCTGCGACGGGGGCAACCGTGGCAGCGGGGGCGGCTGCGACGGGGGCAACCGTGGCAGCGGGGACTTCCTGGACCTTCACGACGGGCTTCGGTGCCTCGACGACCGGAGCCGGCGAGGTGGTGACCGCCGGCTTCTCGTAGGAGATCGCGATGGTGGAAGCAGCGGAAATGGTCGCCGGGGCGGCCGACTGAACGTCGAGAGTGGAAGCCGACGTGGACTCGCGCTGGACATTGGTCTCAGCAGCGTTGGCTGCGATACCGCTGGTCAGGACAAGGCCCGACGCTGCGGCGATAACTGCGGCCTGGCGGCCCATGCCACCGGCGTTGCCGCCGACGGTCTTGGCAATAACGGCCAGCGAGTTGGTCTTGGTGACCTCGGCGCGGTGCCGTGCGTTTGCACGAATAGTCATTAAGTTCTCTCTTTCGTGATCCTGGGTCTGCGCTTTTTGGGCGCAGGCTGAGGACGCTCCGGCATCTTGGGGGTACGCCGGATCGCCCCGAAATGGGTTACTTAGCGAAGGGTGTACTGCGAAGACGCGCCAAAAGCGGGAACTGCTTGCAGGTGCATAGCCTGCGGGCCGGACTCAGCAGAGATTGAGTCGGCAGTGCGGAGTCCGGTTCGGGCGCCGGCAAGGGCGGCACAAACGTTGGATTCCAGCGGGCTCGTAGGAGCCGCGCAAGCGCGATAAAGCGCAGCATTGTGGCGTGAAGACACGAAAGTAGCCTCTCCCAATGCCTGCGAGGTGAGCTGTCGGATTCGGATGGGAGTCACCCGGCCGCTCGGCTTCCGTAGGAAGCTTTACGACTTAACCCCAAGGTCTTCTTGCGAAGACCAAAATTGGTTCCCCCGCCCCTGCCAGACGATGTCATGCGAACGGACCTTGAGCGGTGGCAGAGCTAGGCAATCCACTCAAGAGCGCCAACTTCGGAAAAGTTGGCGTAGGTCAAACGGTACAGCAGTGCGGACCGAATGTCACATTCGGGTCACGGCGTGTTCCCAGAATTTGAGAGCACCCCATCAGATTTCTACAGCCATCCGGTCGGGTCAACGACTTCGCCGTTGACCATGACTTCGAAGTGGAGGTGGCAACCGGTGGAGGCACCGGTGGTGCCGCTCAGCGCCAGGACATCGCCGCGGGCGAGTGTCTGGCCCACCTTGACGCTGGCGGAGGACAGGTGGTTGTACGTGGTCTCCAGGCCATTACCGTGATCGACCACCACCCGGTTTCCGCCACCGTAGGGATGCCAGCCCGTGAAGGTCACGGTGCCGCTTGCCGCGGCGTGGACGGCCGTGCCACATTGGGCCGCGTAGTCCTGGCCGCGGTGGAACTCGCCGGAGCCGCCGGTGATCGGGCTGACGCGGTAGCCGAACGGCGACGCGGTTTTCAAATCGTCCAAGGGCGCGCCGAGCACGCCTGTTGACGCTGCGCGGGTGATGGAGCCGACCGACTGGGCGCTCAGCAGTTGCTTGAGCTTCCCGTCCGGATCGCTCTGGGTGGTGACAGCGCTGCGGTTGAAGTCGATCTTTGCGTCTGCGGCCGTGATGGCGGGCTGGACCGCGGCGGGGACGGCATCGGACACGGTGCCGGTGTCTATGGCCATCACGGGTGCGGCCGCCGGGGCCATCACCGTGAGTATTAATCCCGTGGCGGCCAGCGCAATCCCGGCCTTCTGGCCGACGCCGCTGGCGGCGGCCAAGTCCGTTACCTGGCGGAACGCGCTGCGGCGGACCCGGCGATCGTCTCGGTGCGTTTCACGCGGGTGGTCGGCGGGGGCAGCAAGGGCCGGGCGCGGCTCCGGAGCGGCGCCGGTCGCGCGGCGGCGGCCCCTTGCGGTTTGGGTGGTCAAAGACGAATCCTCTCTGGAGAGCCTGCGGAGTTAGCTGTCGGATTCGGGTCAGAGAGATCAAAGACCCGGTCCGCCGTAGCAAGCACGCAGACACAGAGGGCTCCAGCGGAGTCCTCTGGTTACACGTGATTGCCGCTGACGGACTTCACCCCGAGGCCGCTGAACAGCCAAAAAGTGGTTCCCCCGCCCCTGCCAGAAAGTGATACTGCAACTGGTCCGCTGGCAGAGCTCGGCGTCGGATCAGATAACGGTTTGGTATCGGTGCTTGTTTTCAACTATAGGCGATGAAGCTGTCCAGAGATAAATCCGTTATCCATCTTGTGCGCCACCTTTGGGCGTCCGCGAGCTTGAGGGCGGCGGTTATGACCCGACGGTAACGAAAACGTGGGCGGCGACCTCGGGAGGAAGTTCCAGCGCACCTTCGATGTCCGGCACGCGCACGGAAATGTACTCACCGACGCGCTCCAATGAGATCAGTGCCCCCGGCCGGATGCCGCCCTCATCGAGTTGAACCAGCAGTTCCGGTTCAACTTGGATGGGTTCCGCCAGCCGGTTGACTCTGACCACCGAACCGGGTCCGTAGCCGGCCATGGCGTCGAGCAGGTTCACCACGCCGTCGGAATAGGGTGAAGAGGGCAGGCCGCCAAGCTCCGCGAGGCCCGGAATCGGATTGCCGTAAGGCGAGACTGTGGGGTGGTCGAGTAGCTCAAAGATCCGCCGCTCCACCCGTTCGCTCATCACGTGTTCCCAGCGGCAGGCCTCCTCATGGACGTAGGCCCAGTCGAGCCCAATGACGTCTGCGAGGAGCCGTTCGGCCAACCGGTGCTTGCGCATGACACCGATGGCTCGCCTCCGGCCGGTTTCGGTCAGTTCAAGGTGCCGGTCACCGGAGACAACCACCAACCCGTCGCGCTCCATCCGGCCGACGGTCTGGGACACGGTGGGACCGGAGTGGCGCAGCCGTTCGGCAATGCGGGCACGAAGAGCAACGATGTTCTCTTCTTCGAGTTCCAGAATGGTCCGGAGATACATCTCGGTTGTGTCGATCAGATCCGTCATTCAGCTCCGCTCCTCAAGCGCCGTCCCTGCGTGCTTTCCACCGTACCGCGTGCTGCTGGCGCCCTGGCGGGGTCCGCCGTACGTTCGCAGGCCAGCTTAGTCTAATTTGAATTACTCCGGATAATCTCAATGACCGGACTGTGACGGGCCGCTTTGCTTGCCCCGCGGGCCAGTCAGGCAGAATGAAACGACAGGCTCCGCTGCAGCCACCCTGCCGGGCCACACTTAGTACCAGCCGAAAATTGGAGCCACTGTGAGCGACACCAGCATCACGATTCCCGCAAATCTCCTCCCCAAGGATGGCCGGTTCGGCGCCGGCCCGTCCAAGGTACGTCCGGAACAGATGGAGGCCCTTGCCTCCGCGTCGGCGCTGCTGGGGACATCGCACCGCCAGGCGCCGGTCAAGAATCTTGTCGGGTCGGTCCGGACCGGGCTCGGCCAGTTCTTCCGGGCACCCGAAGGCTATGAGGTCATCCTGGGCGTCGGCGGATCAACGGCGTTCTGGGACGTTGCCAGCTTCGGTCTGGTGGAGAACAAAGCACAGCACCTGTCCTTCGGTGAGTTCGGCTCGAAGTTCGCTGCCGCCACCAACAAGGCTCCGTTCCTCGCGGAGTCCTCCATCATCACGTCCGAGCCCGGTACCCGCCCGGCGGCGCGGGCAGAGAACGGCGTGGACGTCTACGCGTGGCCGCAGAACGAGACCTCCACCGGCGTCGCCGCTCCGGTGCGGCGGGTGGCCGGCGCCGACGACGGTGCCCTGGTGTTGGTGGACGCCACCTCCGCTGCCGGAGGGCTGGACGTGGACGTCGCAGAGGCCGACGTCTACTACTTCGCCCCGCAGAAGAATTTTGCTTCCGACGGCGGCCTGTGGCTGGGCTTGTTTTCCCCGGCGGCGCTGGAGCGCGCGGCGAGGATCAAAGCCGGCGGCCGCTGGATACCGGACTTCCTGGACCTCCAGACGGCGATTGACAACTCGCGGCTGAACCAGACCTACAACACACCGGCGTTGGCCACCCTCGTCACCCTCGACGCCCAGGTGCAGTGGCTCAACGCAAGCGGCGGGCTGGACTTCGCTTCGGCGCGGACGGCGGACTCTGCGGGGCGGATCTACCGCTGGGCGGAGGCCTCGGAGTTCGCCACGCCGTTCGTGGCCAAACCGGAGGAACGGTCCAATGTGATTGCAACGATCGACTTCGACGACTCCATCGACGCTGCGGCCATCGCCAAGGTGCTCCGCGCCAACGGCGTCGTGGACACGGAGCCCTACCGCAAGCTCGGCCGCAACCAGCTGCGCATCGCCACGTTCGTTGCGATCGAGCCGGATGATGTGTCGGCTCTGCTGGAATGCATCGACTTCGTGGTGGGCGAACTGAGGAAATAACCCGCGCCGGACGCCGCTGCGTCAGCGTTCGACGGCGTCGTCCGGGTTGGAATCCCGGGCGGCGCCGTCTGTGTCGGGGCGGCCGCCCCCTGGCACGGCGGTGTTCGGGCCGGTTGGGCCCGGTGCGCCGGCGGACTCGACGCGGAAGTGCCGGATTCCGCGGGCCCGGCGGTCAAACCTGATCCGCAGGTGTTTGGCCCGAACAATCCAGCCCAGCCCGATCAGGGCGGCGATGATGCCCGAGGCAGCAGCAACACCCAGGGACCAGCGTGGACCGGCGACATTCGCCACCCAGCCCACGAACGGTGCCCCGATGGGGGTGCCGCCCATGAAAATGGCCATGTAAAGCGCCATCACCCGCCCGCGCATCACCGGGTCCGTGGTGGTTTGCACGTACCCGTTGGCGCTCGTCATCATCGTGATGGCGAAGAGCCCCACCGGAACCAGCGCCACACCGAACCAGAAGTAGGTGGGGGCCAATGCGGCTACGCCGGACGCCACGCCGAAAGCTCCGGCAGCTCCGAAGATTATCCGCAGCCGCGGCTTTTGGCGGCCGGCGGACAACAGGGCACCGGCGACGGAGCCGATCGCCATGATGGAGTTCATGAGCCCGAACGCACTGGCATCCAGGCCGAACTCCGTGCCGACCATGGCCGCGATAAACAGCACGAAGTTCAGTCCGAGGGTCCCCACGATAAAGACTGCCACCAACACCACAACGATGTCCGGCCGGAACTGCACGTAGCGCAGGCCTTCCCGGATCCGGCCTTTCCCAGGCGCGGCCCGGGGCAGCTGGCGCAACGAACTGGTGGGGATCTTCCAAAGGCTCAGCAGCAATGCCACAAAGGTCAGGGTGTTGATCAGGAAGACCCAACCGGGCCCTACCGCGACCGTGAGGATACCGGCCACTGCGGGTCCGATCATCCGTGCCACATTGAAGGAGGCGCTGTTCAGGGCCACGGCATTGGGCAGGAACTCGTCGTGGACCAGTTCGGAGACGAACGTCTGGCGCACCGGAGCATCGAGGGCGGACACGAGGCCCAACAACAGCGCAAAGCCGTAGACGTGCCAGAGCTGGGCCGCGCCGGAGATCACCAGAATGCCCAGGCCGGCGCTCAGCAGCGCCATGGCGGACTGGGTCATGACCAGCAGTTGCTTGCGGTTGAACCGGTCGGCCATCAGCCCGGCCACGGGGGCGAGGAAGAGCTGGGGACCGAGCTGCAAGGCCATCGTGATCCCCATGGCGCTGGCATCATGCTCGGTCAGATGGTCAAAGACCAGCCAATCCTGGGCCGTGCGCTGCATCCAGGTCCCGATGTTCGAGACCATTGCCCCAATGAACCAGATCCGGTAGTTCAGGATATGCAGGGACTTGAAGGTGGACATCATGTCCAGCCCTCACTCTGCCGCGACCCTGATGGTTTCAACCGCTAGTCAGCCTGTGCCGCGGGGCGCTCGTCGTCCGGACCGACACTGGCGGCCGCTTCCGAGTCGTCATCGTCATCGTCATCGTCGTCGTCAACGTCATCGGCGTCGTACTCGTCGCCGGCGCCGTCCGCGTTGCCGTCTGCGTCGTCGGAGTCGTCCTCCGGCGCATCGTCTTCCGCCGAACCGTCGTCGTCTTCCTCGTCGTCTGCGTTTCCGTAATCCGCGCCGGCGGCAGGCTCGGGCTCGATCACGTCCTCCGAGGGGACAGCGCCGGCGGCTTCAAGAATGTCATCGCCCTGCTCATCTCCCGGCCGGACCCGCTCGGCCCAAGGAATCCACTCCGGCGCCAGGACCGAGTCCTCAGAGGGCAGCAGGCCGAGCTCGTCGACTGTCACCACTTTGGACCGGGAGTTCCGGGTCAGCACGGCGTACCACTGCCAGCCGCCGTAACCGGCCAGCTTGGATTCGAAGAGGTGGGTGACCAGACGGTCGCCCTCGCTCTTGGCCGCCAGGTGCCGGCCGATCTGCTCGGCGGGAGCGATGCCCTCAAGGGCGGTACGTGCGGCGTCGACGGCGTCGGCGAGGAAGGCGTCGGGCTTGCCGGTGCGCCAGACGGGAACCCCCGCGCGCGGCTTGGAGCCGTCTTTCGTTCCGGCATTTCCGGCCCAGGCGGCGGTCTGCTCCCCGGCGTCGGTCTGGTCAGTTTCCGGAGTCATCGCCTACGCGTCCAGCTCGTCGGCAACCTTACGCAGGGCGACGGCGATCGCCTTGCCCTTGTTGCCTTCCGGGTACTTTCCCGCGGACAGAGTTCCGGAGAGGTTGTCCAGGACGCTGACGAGATCCTGCACCAGCGGGGCGAGATCTCTCGCGCTGGGGCGCTTGGCTTTCGCGATGGACGGGGTCTTGTCCAGCACCCGCAGGCCCAGGGCCTGGGCGCCCTTGCGGCCGTCGGCCACGCCGAATTCGACCTTCGTGCCCGCCTTGAGCTCGGTTACGCCCTCGGGCAGCGCCGACTTGGGAAGGAAGACTTCCTGGCCGTCCTCGCCCGCGAGAAATCCGAAGCCCTTGTCCTTGTCATACCACTTGACCTTGCCGGTAGGCACGTAATCAACCCTCTTCGTTCTGCTGGTGACGCGGCCGGCGGCCACCGCATCCGCATGGATATGCGGGTTCAAGGGATGACTGCCTCGACCGTGTTGGTCTGTTCCCCCAAGGTTATCGTGCCGAGCCCACTTTGGCCGTTCGGGGCACGGTGCGGGCCGGACTGTTAGCGTTAGCCCCATGACTGAACTGCGTCTCCGGCGGCCACTGTTGATCGCTGCGGCAGCAGCCGCCATGCTGTCGCTCGCTGCTGTCGGCCTCGTGATGGGGCTGGCGTTCAACCATGCCGTGCCGCCGGTGTGGGTGACGTCCACCGCCCTCTACGGGCTTCCGGTGGCGTTCCTGTTGATGCTCCTGCTCGTGATCGACGGCGCCGCATCCCGGCGACGGACCCGAGAGCCAGACGGAAGGTAACCTGACACTGATGTCCCTTATCCGCGCGCTAAGCAAAGACCTGCAGGCACGAAGCGATGACTCGTTGCGGGCCCTGTTCGCTGCGCGGCCGGACCTCATTTCCCCCGGTGTGCCGGATTTTGCCGCCCTCGCGGCCCGCGCCAGCGGCCGCGTCAGCGTCCAGCGCGCTTTGGAGCGACTCAACCGTCCGCAAATGCAGGTCCTGGAAACTTTGCACCTGTGCACCAACACGGACACCGGGCACAGCGCCTCGGCCCCGTCGCTGAAGAAGCTGATCAACGGCGCCTCCCTCGCGGCCATTGAAAGGATGCTGCAGTCGCTGCAGGACCTGGCGCTGGTCCACCGCGCCGAACCCCCGCACGGCACCGCCCCGGCCTCCGCAAAGCACCACTACTACCTGCCGGTGGGCAGCCTCAAGGATGTGATCGGGATTTACCCGGCCGGGCTGGGGCGCAGCTACACCGAACTCGTGCGGCTCCAGCCGGCCTTCGCCCAGCGCGCCGTGCAACTGGTCGGGGAACTGCACCACCACGGCGCGGCCATCTCCCCCGCGGCCACCCCGATGGAAGCTGCGTTGTCGCTGCAGCACTGGACGGACACACCGGAGTCGCTCCGGCAGATCCTGGAGACCGCACCTGAGCGCACCACGGCGTTGCTGGCACGTTTCGGGAACTGGGCCATGGGCGCGGTTCCGCAGGCGCAACGGCGCGCGTGCGTGCTGCACGAGCCCACCGACGTAGGACCGGTGGACTGGCTTCTCGCGCGCGGGCTGCTGGTGCCGCTGGACGCCGCCCACGTCGAACTCCCGCACAGCGTGGGGGTGTCCCTGCGCGGCGGGTATATCATCGAGAACTTTGCGTTGACTCCCCCGGTCCCGCAGCTGGGGTGGACCTCAGCCGGATTGCGCCGCAACGCCGCGCTGGGCGCGATCGCCGAGACCTTGCGGTTGGTGGGCGAATTGCTGCACGTCCTGCGGGAACAGCCCCTCGTTACCCTGCGCAGCGGCGGGGTGGGCGTCCGGGAGCTCAAGCGTTTGGCGGACGCGCTGCGGGTTCAGCTGCCCGAGGCCGGCGTGCTGGCGGAATTATGTGCTCTTGCCGGCCTGATCCGGCTTGACGTCGACAGTTCCGCCTGGGTCCAGCCTGCTCAGCTTGAATGGCTGACGCTGCCGCGGCAGGAACAATGGCTTTGGCTGGTCAACGCCTGGCTCGCCAGCGAGCGGGCGCCCTCCCTCGTGGGCCAGCCGGTCTCCGGCCAGTCGGCGGTCCCCGCCCTTCACCGCGGCATGGCCGGCACCACCATCAATGCGCTCTCGGCCGAAGCCCAGCGTCCGGACGCCCCGGTCGTCCGGAAACGGATCCTTGAAATCCTGGCCGAACTGACCGCGGAGGCCGCTGCCGCCGACGGGCAGGCACCGGTACTGGATGCCGCGGCCGTGCTGGAGCGCGCCGACTGGGCCCAGCCCCGGATGGCACGGCGTTTCAGCTCACTGATCCAGGGAGTCCTGGCGGAGGCAGAGCTCCTGGGCCTCATCGGCTCCGGCGCGCTCAGCCAGATCGGCGCGGCCATCGCCGCCGAGCAGCCCGACGAGGCGATGGGGATCCTGGGCGAACACCTGCCGGCGGCCTTGAACCATGTGCTGCTTCAGGCCGACCTCACGGCGGTGGCCCCGGGGTACCTCGCACCGGAACTGACCGAGAAGCTCCTCACCATGGCCGACGCCGAGGGCCAGGGACCAGCCACGATCTACCGGTTCTCGGTCGCTTCCGTCCGGCGCGCACTCGATGCCGGCCACGATGCCCAGGCGTTGCTGGACTTCCTCAGCCAGCACTCGGCCACCGCGATCCCGCAGCCGTTGAAGTACCTGATTGAGGACACCGCCGCGCGGCATGCCCGGCTACGCGTCGGCTCAGCGGCGAGTTTCATCCAGAGCGACGACGAGACGGCCCTCCTGGAACTCCTCAACACCCCCGGCGCCGCCGGCCTGGGACTGGTCCGGATCGCACCCACCGTGCTTCTCTCGCACGCCGCACCGCGGGAAACAGCGCAGCTGCTCCGGAGCCTGGGCCTCTCGCCCGCCGTGGACGAATCGGAGGCCGGCGGGGTCCGGCTGCGCCGCACCGTCGCGGCGCCCGGAAGTGTCCGGCCGGTCTACAGCGCCCCGCGCACAGCCCCGCCGGAGGCCGACGTCGACGCCCAGCTGGCGGTGCTGCGCAACGAAACCGCCGCCGCGGGCGGCGGCCAACCCGCACTGGCCCCCGGCAGCGAGGAAGCGACCCAGATCGGTCTGGAAACCCTGCAGAAAGCGATCCGGCTCAAACAACGGGTGGTGATGAACGTCGTAGACGGCATGGGGAATGCGGTGCGGGAAACGGTTGTTCCGGTAGCTGTAACCGGCGGACGGGTGCGGGTCTTCGACCCGGCGAAGGAAACCGAACGCGTACTGTCCATCCACCGGATTATTGACGTAGAAGCCGCAGAGGAATTGCTCCAGTGAACGATGGACCGCTGATCGTCCAGAGTGACAAAACCATCCTGCTCGAAGTGGACCACGAACTCGCCACTGAGGCCCGTCACGCCATCGCCGCGTTCGCCGAACTTGAGCGCGCCCCCGAGCACATCCACAGCTACCGGCTCACGCCGTTGGGCCTGTGGAACGCGCGGGCCGCCGGCCTGGATGCCGAAAAGGTGCTCGATACCCTGCTGAAGTACTCCCGTTTCCCGGTGCCGCATTCCCTGCTGATCGATGTCGAGGAAACCATGTCCCGGTATGGCCGGCTGCGGCTCGAAAAAGATCTCCAGCACGGGCTCGTGATGCGCACCTCGGACTATCCGGTCCTGGAGGAGGTCAGCCGCGCCAAGAAGATCGCGCCCCTGCTGGGTCCGAGGATTGACGGTGAAACCGTGGTGGTGCACTCCTCCCAGCGCGGGCAGCTCAAGCAGCTGCTGCTGAAGATCGGCTGGCCGGCGGAGGACCTCGCCGGGTACGTTGACGGCACGCCGCACCCGATCGTACTCAACGAGACCGGCTGGAAGCTCCGTCCCTATCAGCAGCTGGCGATGGAGAACTTCTGGGCCGGCGGCAGCGGCGTCGTCGTCCTGCCGTGCGGCGCCGGCAAGACACTCGTGGGAGCCGCCGCAATGGCCACCAGCTCCACCACCACGTTGATCCTGGTGACCAACACGGTCTCTGCCCGGCAGTGGAAGGACGAACTGCTCAAGCGCACGTCGCTCACCGAAGAGGAAATCGGCGAGTACTCGGGATCCGTGAAGGAAGTACGCCCCGTCACCATCGCCACCTACCAGGTGCTGACCACCAAGCGCGGCGGCCTCTACCCCCACCTTGAGCTTGTTGACGGCAACGACTGGGGGCTGATCATCTACGACGAAGTCCATCTCCTGCCTGCCCCGATCTTCCGGATGACCGCGGACCTGCAGGCCCGCCGCAGGCTCGGCCTGACCGCCACGTTGATCCGTGAGGACGGCCGAGAGGGCGAGGTCTTCAGCCTGATCGGGCCCAAGCGCTACGACGCGCCGTGGAAGGACATCGAGGCGCAGGGCTACATTGCGCCGGCGGACTGCGTCGAGGTGCGGATTGATCTGCCCCGCGATGAACGAGTGGCCTACGCGATGGCCGAGGACGCGGACAAGTACCGGCTTTGCGCCACGTCCGAGTCCAAGACCCTGGTGGTGGAACGGCTCGTGGCCGAGCATGCCGGTGAGCAACTGCTGGTGATCGGGCAATACATCGACCAGCTCGATGAGATCGGCGAGCGCCTGCAGGCGCCGGTGATCAAGGGCGACACGTCCGTCAAGGAACGCCAGAAGCTCTTCGATGCCTTCCGCGCCGGGGACGTGCACACCTTGGTGGTGTCCAAGGTGGCCAACTTCTCCATCGACCTGCCGGAGGCGTCGGTGGCCATCCAGGTGTCCGGCTCCTTCGGCTCCCGGCAGGAAGAGGCCCAGCGCCTCGGCCGGCTGCTGCGTCCCAAGAAGGACGGCCGCGCTGCGCGCTTTTACTCCCTGGTGGCCCGGGACACCCTGGATCAGGACTTTGCGGCTAAGCGCCAACGGTTCCTGGCCGAGCAGGGCTACGCGTACCGGATCATGGACGCCCGGGACGTCGGCACGGGTTCGCCGACCGAATGACCGCAGCGCCCGAGCGCGGGCCCGCGGTCCGCACGCGGGCCGGGCCGCCGCGCGGCACCGGGGGCGCCCCCGGTCAGCGGACCCGGTCAGCGGATATACGTCGAGCTGTCCCGTTCCAGCGCCCCGGTGCGCGGATCCCGCTGGGGCCGCTGGTAGGCAAATTCGCCGCCGCTGCGCCCGCCGAAGGGGCGCCCGTGGTCTGCGTATTCCTCCCGGAAGAAAGCCAGGCACCATTGACCCATTTGGAGCCGGGCGCCGGTGCGCAATACAGACGAAGATCCCGGAGCGAAGCTGCCGGTGACTTTGCCGTGCCGGACCAGGACGTATTCGTCCTGCTCGTTATGGACGATTTCCGCGTGGATCCCTTCGAGGCCGGGCAGTTGCAGGTCTACAGCGGCGTCGCTGCCGATGCTTACGCGCTCGGCAGCAAGGCTGAATACCCGCGGGACCTGTCCGTTCCAGGATTCCGAGTCCTGGACGAAAATCAATCGCGGGGAGCCGCCGCCGCGCGTGTAGTGCGTGGTGGTGATGCGCCGGGGGATCTTGCGCTTCACCGTGGGTAGCAGCGGCAACAGCGTGCCTGGTGGAAGCAGGGAGAACCCCCGTGCAGGAGCGCGCCTGCCCCGCTTCAGCATGGGCGCCAGCGCACCCAGCTTTCCCAGTTTGATGTGCGGTGACCTGGTAATCACGCGTTGGGAGGCAGGAGCCGCGACGGCGCCGAGGCTGATGATTCTGCCATCGGGCCCCTCCACAGCCACTGTCAGGCCCTGGTCGGACAAGGTCTTGGCCAGCGGCCGAATATCGCCCAGAGACGGCATCCGCTGGGACAGCAGGGCGCCCATGCTCTCCAAGGACACCACCACCTCGGACCCGGACGCCTGCACCGATCCGCGGACCTCTTCCCCGGACGGCTCCTGGAGCGAGAAGTCCAGATTGATATCGGCCCTGAAGCGCGGGGCCAAGGTCAGCCTCTGTTCTCGTCTGAACCCGCTGCATCCTTGTCGCTGGTGGTCACACGGAGGCTTCCATTCAGCTTCCAGGTGGCGCGCGGCGCGTCGGGGCCAATGTCACGGGGAACTTCGATCGTCATGTCGACGAAGTTGTAATTGATCGCGGCGCCCTTGCCGGTCAGGTAGGACCACATCTCTTCGGCCAGGTCCGCCCAGTCCCGGATGCTCCGGTCAGCGGATCCCGCACTGCTAGCTGCGTTGCTCTCAGTCGTCACTTGTGTCCTCCTTGTTGGCTGCCGGTCGCTCGTACCGCCGCGGCAAAGTGGGTTCGATATGGCCACTCTAGTATCGGCCTGCGCGGAGGGGAATGCCTTTGGCGGCCCCCTTGGTTTCCCGCACGGTCGAGCGCTGCGGCCGGCGGCCGCCCGGGCCCATCCAACACACATCTCCCATACAGAAAACTCCCAGAATCTGGGAGCATTATGGGAACTATGAAAAAGAACGGTCCCGAAGCCAAGCTGCTCGTCGTTGACGATGAACCGAACATCCGCGAGTTGCTGTCCACCTCGTTGCGCTTCGCCGGCTTTGAGGTCGTCTCTGCCTCCAACGGGCGTGAGGCCCTGGCAGCGGTGGATCTGCACTCCCCCGATCTTGCCGTGCTTGACGTGATGTTGCCGGATATGGACGGCTTCACCGTCACCCGCCGGCTGCGCGCCGCAGGAAAGCACTTCCCCGTGCTCTTCCTGACCGCCAAGGATGACACCGAGGACAAGGTGATGGGATTGACCGTGGGTGGCGACGACTACGTCACCAAGCCGTTCAGCCTCGACGAGGTTGTGGCCCGAATCCGTGCCGTGCTCCGCCGCACCCAGCCGCTGCAGGACGACGACGCCGTTATCCGCGTCGATGACCTGGAACTCGACGATGACGCCCATGAGGTCCGCCGCGGCGGCACGGTGATTGAGCTGTCCCCCACCGAATTCAAGCTTCTGCGCTACCTCATGCTCAACCCCAACCGCGTGCTGTCCAAGGCACAGATTCTGGACCACGTGTGGGAGTACGACTTCAACGGCGACGCCTCCATCGTGGAGTCCTACATCTCCTACCTCCGCCGCAAAGTGGACATTGATGCCGATGCCCCGGCGCTGATCCAGACCAAGCGGGGCGTGGGTTACGTGCTGCGGACGGCCGAGAAGCGCTGACCTCGTTGCTCCACCGTTGGAAGTCGGCGTCCCTGAGGTCGCAGCTCGTCGCCATCATGACCGCCCTGATGCTGGTGGCGCTCACCGTCACCGGCGCGGGAACGTTGACCCTGCTGCACAGCTACCTGCAGGGGCAGGTAGACGACAAACTCCGTGCCGCCGTGGCCTCCGTCCGGCAGCAGCAGTCATTTAGCCAGCTGCAGGAACAGAACCAGAGCATTCCCACTGACTACTCGCTGATGCTCTTCACACCGGGACAGCCGCCGCGGCCGTTTGGCGGCAACAAGGACGTCCACCCGGACATCGCCAGCATCAGCGCCACGGACGCCGCAGAGCGCCAGCTGGCCCCGTTCCTGGTCCGCGGCACGGACGGGCGAAACTGGCGGGTGGTCGCGCTCAACGTCGTCGACAGCAACGAGCGCACTTCCGTGGTGGTGATCGGGCTGCCCTTGTGGCCGGTGGATTCGGTGATGGAACATGCCGTACTGGTGGTCGTCGGCGTCGGGCTGCTGACGCTGGTTTTGGCCTTCTTCATCGCCACCTGGAGCATTTCCCGGTCGTTCCGGCCCCTGGCCCGGGTCGAAAAGACGGCCGCGGCAATTGCCGCCGGTGACCTCTCCCGTCGCGTCGAACTGGAGAACCCCAACACCGAGGTGGGCCGGCTGGGCAGCTCCCTCAACGCCATGCTCGCCCACATCGAAACTGCCTTTGCCGCCCGGATGGCGTCCGAGGAGCGGATGCGGCGCTTCGCCGCCGACGCCTCCCACGAGCTGCGGACGCCCCTCGTGACGATTCGGGGTTTCTCCGAGCTGTACCGGCACGGCGCCCTGTCCGCGCCCGAAGACGTCGCCACGGCCATGAGCCGGATCGAAAGCGAGGCCAAGCGGATGGGCACCATGGTGGAGGACCTGTTGCTGCTGGCAAGGATCGACGAGCAGAGGCCGCTGCAGCAAAAACCCGCCGACCTGCTGCTGGTGGCCAACGACGCCGTCGTCGATACCCAGGCCAGTGACCGCAGCCGTGCCATCACCCTGACCGGACTCGACGGCGGTCCCCCGGCTCCGGCGCCTGTGCTGGGCGAGGAAGCCAAACTCCGGCAGGTGGTGGGAAACCTGGTAGGCAACGCGCTGCGCTACACCCCTGCCGGCACACCGATCGAGTTGGCCGTCGGGGTCCGGACCGGAGACGACGGCACCCGGCGGTCCGTTATTGAGGTCCACGACCACGGTCCCGGCGTCCCGGACGAGGAGGCCGCACGGATCTTCGAGCGGTTCTACCGGGCCGACACATCCCGCACCCGGGAGACCGGCGGCAGCGGGCTGGGACTGGCGATCGTGGCAGCCATCGTCGGCGCGCATGCCGGCAGCGTGCGGGTTGCACGGACGGAGGGCGGCGGGGCCACGCTCGTGGTCAGCCTGCCGTTCCTGGATGAGGCTCCGGACGACACCCGGGACGACGATGCCGGCTCCGGTGCAGGTTCAGGTGCCGGCGCAGGTGCAGGTGCAGGTGCAGGTGCCGGGGATGCTGCCAGGAGCTGACCGGTTCGTGGCAGCACCGGCTTTTTCCACATAGCGCGGCCCTCGCTCCCCCGCACCCGGGCGCCTGACTAGGCTCGCAATGAACCGGAAAACCCGGACCAGCGGTATTGCAGAGAGAGGCCAGCCCATGAGCATCATCACCGTCGATACAGAACTCCTCGAGCTCAAATCGGCGAACGTCAAGGCCACCGTGGACAGGATCAGCGCCGACGTCCAGGCCATGAAACGCGGGCTCGACGAGCTACAGGCCACTTGGCGGGGCTCGGCGGCCACCAACTTCCACGCCCTGGTCTCCGAGTGGACCCTGACCCAGGGAAAAGTTGAGGCGTCCCTGGCGTCGATCAACCTTGCGCTGACCTCCGCGGCGGCGAGCTACGCCCAGGCAGAGCTGGGCAACACCCAGCGTTTCAGCTGATCCGCCTGTCCGCCGGAGAGCGCCGCAAACCTCGGGCGTGCCCTGTCCGCTGGAGAGCGCCTTAAACCTCGGGCGTGCCCTGGTGGAACCGAAGCCGCCATTGCGCCCCGTCGTGAACCCAAAGAGAGCTGCGCAGGGCCGTTCCCGTCCGGGTGTGGCTGCGGTAGGTAAGCAGGATGGTCTGCTCCCCCAGCCGGTCCGCCCCGATCACCTCGAGGTCGGCGGGACCGCCGGGCTGCTCTGCGAGGGACATCATCACGGCGTCCCGGGTCCACATCCGGCCCGAGCTGCCGATTTCGGTGTACTCCGGGTGCAGGAGGATCCCGGTGCGTCCGATGTCGGCGCGGGTTTCCGGGCGGAGAAGCTCACGCTCGAGCGCCTCGACGATTGCCTCGGGGCTTGCGTCCGTACCGGGGGCCGGCGTGGTGTCCTCGTCGAGTTCGCTGAAGAGGTCCGGCTCGTCGAAGAGCGAGGGCTCCGAAAACAGGGACGGCGCTGCGGCGTTGGGGTACTCGTCGAACAGCTGCCGCCGGCGGACCGGCTCCGGTTCTGCCGGGGGCCCGGCGTGCCGGGGCGCAGGAGCTGCCGCGGCTGACTGGGCCGCGGGTGCGGCGGAATCAGGGGCCGCGGAAGCAGGGGCAGCGGTGCCGAAACCGGGCCCCTGGCGCACCGCCACGCCCTGCTGGTAGGACGTCGCGGCGGCACGGGCGCGGTCATCCGCTGCCTCGTTGAGGTCATGCCCGGCATGGCCGCGCACCCACTCGAAGGTGTATTTCCGGCCGGCCAGCGCCTTGTCGATTTCCTTGAGCAGCTCGACGTTCATCACGGGCTTGCCGTCGGACTTGCGCCAGCCTTTGCGCTTCCAGCCCGGCATCCACTTGGTGACCGAGTTGATGACGTACTGGCTGTCGCAGAGGATGTGCAGGTCCTCGCCGGGCAGGTGCGCGGTGGCGTGGAAGAGATCCAGCACGGCCATGAGCTCGCCCATGTTGTTGGTGCCGTGCGGCCATCCGCCGGCCCGCCAGCAGTCATCGTTGACGTACCAGGCCCAACCGGCCGGGCCGGGATTTCCTAATGCCGAACCGTCGGCTGCTGCTGTAATTGTCACTGCACCATCCTGCCAGACACCCGCCGGCACAGCTGTCACCGCCGGTGCCGGCACCGGCTTAACGCCGGCGGCGGCCCCACCCGAAGGTGGAGCCGCCGCCGTTGAACTGGACGTTCAGGACTGGTTTCCCAGACCCGGGAAGCAGGGTGATTAGAAACCGCCCATGCCGCCCATGCCGCCCATGTCGTCGCCGCCGCCCATAGCCGGAGCGTTCTTCTCCGGCTTGTCGGCCACAACGGCCTCGGTGGTGAGGAAGAGACCGGCGATGGACGCCGCGTTCTGCAGGGCAGAGCGGGTGACCTTGACCGGGTCGTTGATGCCGGCAGCCAGCAGGTCGACGTATTCGCCGGTGGCTGCGTTGAGGCCGTGGCCGGCAGGCAGGCCGCGGACCTTGTCGACCACAACACCGGGCTCGAGGCCGGCGTTGAAAGCGATCTGCTTCAGCGGTGCGTCGATGGCAACACGGACGATGTTCGCACCGGTTGCTTCGTCGCCTTCGAGCTGCAGGTTGGCGAATGCCTTGGCACCGGCCTGGATCAGGGCAACGCCGCCGCCGGCGACAATGCCCTCTTCGACCGCAGCCTTGGCGTTGCGGACAGCGTCCTCAATGCGGTGCTTGCGTTCCTTGAGCTCAACTTCGGTTGCGGCACCGGCCTTGATGACTGCAACGCCGCCGGCCAGCTTGGCCAGGCGCTCCTGCAGCTTCTCGCGGTCGTAATCCGAATCGGAATTCTCGATTTCGGCACGGATCTGCGAAACGCGGCCGGCGATCTGGTCGGCGTCGCCGGCACCCTCGACGATGGTCGTCTCGTCCTTGGTCACAACGACCTTGCGGGCGCGGCCCAGGAGTTCGAGTCCGGCGGTCTCAAGCTTGAGGCCGACTTCCTCGGAGATGACCTGGCCACCGGTGAGGATGGCGATGTCGGCCAGCTGCGCCTTGCGGCGGTCGCCGAAGCCCGGAGCCTTGACGGCGACGGACTTGAAGGTGCCACGGATCTTGTTGACGATCAGGGTGGCCAGGGCCTCGCCCTCGATGTCTTCGGCAATGATCAACAGCGGCTTGGAGGACTGCATGACCTTTTCGAGGACAGCAACCAGTTCCTTGACGTTGGAGATCTTGGAGTTGACGATCAGGATGTACGGGTCCTCAAGGACCGTTTCCTGGCGCTCTGCGTCGGTGACGAAGTAAGCGGAGATGTAACCCTTGTCGAAGCGCATGCCTTCGGTGAGCTCCAGCTCGAGGCCGAAGGTGTTGGACTCCTCGACGGTGATGACGCCTTCCTTGCCGACCTTATCCAGGGCTTCGGCAATCAGGGCGCCAATCTCGTTGTCACCGGCAGAGATGGACGCGGTGGCGGCGATCTCTTCTTTGGTTTCGATTTCCTTGGCGGAGGCCAGGAGCTCGCGGGTGACAGCGGCGACAGCCTTCTCGATGCCGCGCTTGAGGGACAGGGGATCAGCGCCGGCCGCGACGTTGCGCAGGCCTTCCTTGACCAGGGCCTGAGCCAGCACGGTGGCGGTGGTGGTTCCGTCGCCGGCGACGTCGTCCGTCTTCTTGGCAACTTCCTTGACCAGCTCGGCGCCGATCTTCTCGTAAGGATCGTCCAGCTCGATCTCCTTGGCGATGGAAACACCATCGTTGGTGATCGTGGGGGCGCCCCACTTCTTTTCGAGGACGACGTTGCGTCCACGCGGGCCGAGGGTGACCTTGACGGCGTCGGCGAGGATGTTCAGGCCGCGCTCAAGACCGCGGCGTGCCTCTTCATCAAATGCAATGATCTTGGCCATAACGGCAGTAGTCCTTTCGGGACAGTCGTTAAGAATGAACCTGGGCTTTGGTGCCCGCGACGGACGATCCTTGCCCGGCGGCCTCTGTATGCCGCTGGATCAGGGATCTCACCCCAGCCAGGTGTTTCTTTCGCTCCAGGAACGGCTGCTTCAACTTCGCGGCCGGACGAACCGGGCGTTGTTTTAGCAGTCAATACGCAGGAGTGCTAACTCCATAATTAGCACTCCCCCGGGGAGAGTGCAAGCAGTGGGGGTGCTGGAAGTCCGCTATCGGCGGGCTGGAGCCACTGGATGCCGACGCAATACGCTACGGGCGATTAACTCCCGCTGCTGCCGGCTGTTTCGCTTCCGCTCCTGGTCGGCGAGTTGTCCGCCCCGTAGCTGTACACGACGTAATTGGCCGAGCTGACGTCACCGCGGGCGTCGAAACTGATCCGCCCGGATTCGCCGTCATAGTCAGCGCGCTTACCGGCCCCGAGAACAGCCAGGCACTCCTGGTAGCTCTTGCACACGGCAGCCTCCCCGGCGGGCGCGGCACCGCCGGAGGCCGGGGCTTTGCCGCCCGAGACCGCGGTCAGGCCCGCCGCAATGGAGGACCCGGCATCGTCCTGCGCCGCGGCGGCCGCGATGGCGGCGAGATTCACGGCGTCGTACGTCTCGGCGGCGAACGTCATATCCGTCAATTGCGGATCCACGGAGACCAGTTCAGCCTGGAAATGTGCGGAAGCAAACGTCCCCGGAAGGATTCCCCGCGCGCCGTCGAGGGCGTTGGAACCGAGCCCTGATCCGTAGGCGTTGACCGCCCCGTCGCTGAGGAGGAGCTTCTTCCCGGCGACGCCGGCGTTGTTCAGTTCGGCGATGGCGCCCTGGGCGCCTGCGCGGGAGACCAGCACGACGGCGTCGGGGACCGCAGCTTTCACAGCGTCCGCCGCCTGCCGGGCCTGGCCCGGAGCGAAGCTGGCAGAGGCCACGACTTTGAGGCCCGAGTCCTTGGCCGCGGCTGCCACGGCGGTGGACACATCCTTGCCGTAACTGCCCTCCTCGTAGACCACGGCGATGCTTGCCGCGCCGCCGTCCTTGGCGAGCTTGACCAGGACGGGGGCCTGCGCGATGTCCGCCGCGGAGGTGCGGAAATAATAGCCTTCGCTCGAATAGCTGCTGAGTCCGCTGGCCGAGTTGGCGGGCGAAATTACGGCGATTTTGGCATGGGCAAGGACATCGATGGCGGCAGGCGCACGGCTCGAGTCTGTGGGGCCGATGACCACATCGGCGTTGGCTGCGACCAGCGCCGTCGCCTGCGCCGCGGTGTCCTCACCGATCATGGGCGGAAGCAGCTCCACCGGCTTGCCTTTGTGCCCCCCGGCAGCGTTGATGTCCCTGATGGCCAGCTTCGCAGCGGCCAGCTGCGGAGCGTTGAGGAAGCCCTGGGGTCCGGTGTTGTCCAGGATCATCCCGATCCGCAGGGTGCCGTCACCGCTCGCATCGGCCCGTTCCAGGCGCGTTCCGCCGGACGGGCCGAGGCACGCGGTAGTGGTCAGTGCGGCCGCTGCCGCCATGGCGGCAGCCCGGACCAGGGGCAGGGCAGCAGTCCGGCGGCGGCGGGGGGCGCTTTTGGTGGCAGGCCCGGCCGGGCCTTTTTCGTCAGGATCCTGTAAGTGGTGCGCGGCGGCGGCATGGGTCACGGGGCGGGCCGGACACTTTCGGCCTGCGGGCCCTTTTCGCCCTCACCGACCTCGAGTTCCACGCGCTGGCCCTCGTCCAGGGCGCGGTAGCCGTCCCCCGCGATGGCGGACCAATGCACGAAGACGTCGGCTCCGGAGCTGTCCACGGTGATGAAACCGTAGCCCTTCTCGGCGTTAAACCATTTGACGGTTCCCAGTGCCATGGTTTTTCCACTTTCAGTCGGCTGTGCGGGCGCCCCACCGCAATGTGGGCCGCGGAATGCAAATGAAGTCCGCGAACACTGTACCCGCAGCCACCGTGCGCGGCGCGGGATGGCGGGCCGGTCCGGCCGGTAATAGTTATCCAGGCGTAACCGAAATGACTTACCGGAAACCGGGCGCGAGGACCACGACGAGCGGCACCTCGAACTCCGCCGAGTCCACGACGCTCGGGATGCCCAGGAGCTGGCCCAGCGCTTCGGCGTTGCCCTTTTGCCCAGCGCCGCTGTAGAAGATCACCGAGGCCCGTTGGGGGGCGCCACCCCAGTTTCCCAACGTTCCGAGGGTCCAGCCGTCGGTGGATACCGTGGCGCCCACCCGCGTCGCCAGCCCAGCCGTTCCGGAGCCATTGAAAACGGCCACCGGCTGGGTCTTGTCCACGGGGGCATCATTCGAGGGGGCATCATTCGAGGGAGCCGAGGAGGTCGGAGCGGGCGCGGACGGCGTTCCACTGGCCGCCTGGCTGGCCGAAGACCCGCCGGCCGCCGTGAGGGCAGGCGACGCCACCGAACTGCTGCCGGAAGCTGCCGGAGTCTGTCCGGCGGAGGAAAAACCGGGATGCGGGAGGGCCAGGAAGGCCAGCACACCAACGGCCAGGGCCGCAGCGCCGGCAGCCAGGACGGGACCCAGACTGCGTCGGCGGCGGATTTCGGCAACTGCCCGGTGCACACCCTGGCGTGCGGAAGTCTCCGGGACCCGATCGAATTCATCGCGAGCGTATTTGGTCATGGTCACACGAAGTCCTTGCTGATTTCTGACGGGGTACCACGCCGGCGTCGCTGCACGAACCCGCAAAATGTAGCGGCGCTGCTAGACGTCCGAGCCCAGGCGGCGGGCAGTGCGGGCCCGCTGGCGTGACGTACGTAGTCTACGCAATCTCTTAACCAACATGGGATCGTGGGCCAGGGCATCCTCGGTGTCGATGAGGGCATTGAGGATTTGGTAATAGTGCGTCGCTGAGAGGTCGAAGAGCTCCCGAATTGCTTGTTCCTTGGCGCCGGCGTACTTCCACCATTGCCGTTCCAGGGCCAGCATCTGCTGGTCCCGGCTGCTCAGCGGCGACTCGGCGCTGGCGCTTTCAGCAGGCGATCCCACCGTTGACAGCTGCTCTTGCGCTTGTTCGGCCATGTCACACTCCCTGGCTGGCTCGGCTGAAAAGTCTTTTCCCATGTTACGGGCGAATAACAGGGTTGTCATTTGCCCGTCCTGCGAGAATGGGCCTGTGCCTATCACCGAGCCATCTGACCCCGCCGCCCTTTTTGAGCTGGAGCCCGCGCCGGGCGCGGCGGCCGGGTTCGCCAGCCTGGCACGCCAGCCGCTGGAGGAGCTTGTGGCCGCCGACTGGGCCGCCGCGCTGGCTCCGGTCGAGGGCCAGTTGCGCGACGTGCTGGCATTTCTGGCCCGGGAAACCACCGGGGGTCACGAGGTCCTCCCGGCAGCGTCGAAGGTGCTGCGGGCTTTCCGGCAGCCGTTGGCGGGCATCCGCGTACTCATTGTCGGCCAGGACCCGTACCCCACTCCCGGCCACGCCGTCGGCCTGTCCTTCGCCGTGGACGGCGCCACCCGGCCCATCCCGCGAAGCCTCACCAATATCTTCAAGGAGCTCGACGCCGACCTGGGACTGCAGGCACGGAGTCATGGGGACCTCAGTGCCTGGACGGACCAGGGTGTGCTGTTGCTTAACAAGGTTCTCAGCGTCCGGGCGGGCAACGCCGGTTCGCACCGGAACAAAGGCTGGGAGGTCATCACCGCGACGGCGATCAGCGCCGTCGCAAACCGGGTAGCCACCGACGGTTCCAGCGCACCCCTGGTGGCCATTTTGTGGGGAAAGGACGCGGAGAGTGTCCGGCCGCTGCTGGGAACCGCGCCGGTGATCGCGAGCGCCCATCCGAGCCCGCTCTCAGCCTCGCGGGGGTTTTTCGGCTCCCGGCCGTTCAGCAAAGCCAACAAACTGCTCCAGGAACAAGGCGGCGGCACCGTGGATTGGCAGCTCCCGCCGCTGCCCGAGCCCCCTTCGCCGTAAAGGGCATGCGCAGCCGCGTTGGCTAGGCTTAGGCCATGACTTCAGTCCCCGCTGCCACCTCGGCCACCCGGAAGTTGCGCCCGCAGACCAACCTCACGGTGCTGCGCCGCGAACAGCTCTCACCGCACATGGTCCGGATCATTGCCGGCGGCCCGGGATTTGCCGGCTTCGTGGACCGCTACGTCAAGATCGTCTTCCCGCAGCCGGGAATCAGCTATCCGGAACCACTGGACCTTTGGCAGATCCGGGAGACCATGACGCGCGGCCAGTGGCCGTACACCCGCACGTACACGGTCCGCTGGGTCGACGAGGCAGCCGGTGAACTTGCCATCGACTTCGTGATCCATGGCGATGAAGGCCTTGCCGGCCCCTGGGCCGCAACCGCGCAGCCCGGCGATGACCTCATTTTTACGGGCCCCGGCGGCGGTTACAACCCGGATCCGACCGCGGACTGGCACTTGTTCGCGGGCGATGAATCCGCTTTGCCGGCGATCAGCGCCGCGATCGAATCATTGCCATCGGACGCCCGGGGCCTCGCCTTCCTCGAAGTGGACAGCCCGGCCGACATGCAGGCTATCGCCGCGCCGGCCGGCGTGGGCCTGCACTGGCTCCTGCGCGGCGGTGTGCCCGCCGGCGCCAGCGAACTCCTGGTCAACGCTGTGCGCGAGGCAGTCTGGCTGGAGGGCCGGGTGCAGGTTTTTGCGCACGGGGAGCGCGGCTACATGAAGAAGCTGCGGGAGGTTCTGTACACCCGGCGCGGGCTGGAGCGCTCGCAGGTCTCCTTGTCAGGGTATTGGGCAAAGGGACGGGTGGAGGATGATTTCCAAGCCGAGAAGAAGCTCCCCATCGGTGTGATCTAGTGGTGTGTCTCCAAAATAGTTAAAGGTTTGGCTGTTAAGATTGGGGTATGTCGAATCTTGCTCCTGCCTTGGTGGTCTCGGACGCCCAGCG
>NZ_JAXCHX010000013.1:0-100693 GCF_035984855.1 Arthrobacter sp. MP_M4 | reverse complement strand
GTGTGGGGTCCGGCTCCGGTGACGCTGGGGTACCAGTGGTTCCGCAGCGGGGTAGCTATTACGGGAGCGACGGCCGCTGCGTACACGGCGGTTTCGGAGGATTTGGCTAAGACGCTCACGGTCCGGGTGACCGGGTCGAAAGCCGGGTTCACCTCGGCGGCGAAGTCGTCCGCGGCGACGGCGGCCGTGGCCGCGGGCACGTTGACCGGCCCAACCCCCACGATCGCAGGAACCAAGACCGTGGGTAGCACGCTGACAGCAACCCCCGGAGCCTGGGTCCCCTCGCCCGTAACCCTCAAATACCAGTGGTACCGCGGCACCACGGCCATTACGGGTGCCACGGCCCAGACCTACAAACTCGTCGCGGGCGACAAGGGCGGTGCCCTTAAGGTCCGGGTTACCGGGACGAAGACCGGTTACACGAGCCTTAGCCGGGACTCCGCACTGACAGCCGCCATCGGCTGATCCGTGCTGCAGACATGGCGGTGGACGGGGCACGGCCGGAACTGGAAGCGCCGACCGGCGGGCAGACTATATATTGGCCAGTGACAGACCATCGATCCACCCCGCGGGAGCGTGCACTATGGCCAAGGAACTAGCCACCCAACTTGTCGAACAACTCCAGGCTGCCGGTGTGCAGCGGATCTACGGCATTGTTGGCGACAGTCTCAACCCGATCGTCGACGCCGTCCGGAAAACCGGCGGTGCCGCGAAGGGCGGGATCGACTGGATCCATGTCCGGCACGAGGAGGCCGCGGCCTTCGCTGCCGCGGCCGAGGCGCAACTTACCGGCCGCCTGGCGGTCTGCGCAGGTTCTTGTGGGCCGGGCAACCTTCACCTCATCAACGGCCTGTACGACGCCAACCGCTCCGGCGCGCCGGTGCTGGCCATCGCCTCGCATATCCCCAGCAAACAGATCGGCAGCAGTTTCTTCCAGGAGACGCATCCGGACCGCCTGTTCAACGAGTGCTCGGTGTATTCCGAGTTGATCAGCACCGCCGAGCAGGCTCCCCGCGTGATGCACAGCGCCATCCAGCACGCCGTCGCGCTCCGCGGCGTCGCCGTCGTCACCCTCCCCGGTGACATCGCCGGACTTCAGGCGACGGTGGAAAGCCCCGCACCGGCAGCGTTCCGGCCTGCCGTGCTGGTGCCGGACCCCGCCAGTGTGCGGGAGCTTGCCGACGCCATTAACGCCGCCGGCAAAGTGGCGATCTTTGCAGGCGCCGGCGTCGAAGGCGCCCACGATGAGGTCATTGCCCTGGCCGAGGCCATCAACGCGCCGATCGGACACTCACTGCGGGGCAAGGACTTCATGCAGTACGAAAATCCCTACGACATCGGCATGACAGGGCTGCTGGGTTACGGCGCTGCGGCGGAGGGGATCGAGGACGCGGACCTGCTGATTCTGCTGGGCACCGACTTCCCGTACGACCAGTTTCTGCCCGGAACCCGGACGGCGCAGGTGGACCGTGCCGCGCAGAACCTCGGCCGGCGGACCGACGTCGACGTCGCTGTGCACGGGGACGTGCTGCCCACGCTCGCTGCGCTGATGCCATTGTTGAAGCCGAAGAAGAGCAGCCGCTTCCTCGATGCCATGCTCAAGAAGCACGACCGGCTGATGAACAAGGCCGTCGGCGCCTATACGCGCAAGGTTGAGAAGACCGAGCCGATCCACCCGGAATATGCGGCCTCGCTGCTGGACCAGGTGGCGGCGGAGGACGCTGTCTTCACCGCGGACACGGGAATGTGCAACGTTTGGACCGCCCGGTACATCAACCCGCTGGGCACCCGCCGCCTGATCGGTTCGTATCTGCACGGTTCCATGGCGAACGCGCTGCCGCACGCGATCGGCGCCCAGCTGGCCTACCCCGGGCGCCAGGTGGTCTCGGTCTCCGGCGACGGCGGCCTGTCGATGCTGCTGGGGGAACTGATCACTGTGGCCGCGCACCGGCTTCCGGTGAACGTGGTGGTGTTCAACAACTCCACCCTGGGCATGGTCAAGCTGGAAATGCTGGTGGACGGGCTGCCCGACTTCGGCGTGGACGTGCCGGACGCCAACTACGCGGAGGTGGCCAAAGCACTGGGCTTCCACGCCGTCCGGGTCACAGATCCGTCCCGGATCGAGGCAGCGTACCGGGAGGCTTTCGCCCATCCGGGGCCTTCCCTGGTGGAGTTGATCACCGATCCGCAGGCGCTGTCTCTCCCGCCGAAAATCAAGGGCGCCCAGATCCTCGGGTTCGCCACCGCCATGTCCAAGGTGGTCCTGAACCGGGGCGCCGGCGAAGCCGTGAGCATGGCACGGAGCAACCTTCGGAACATTCCGCGGCGCTGAATACGGCGTGTCCCGGGCCGGCGTCCCGGACCGTCTGCACCGCCACCGCCGCCTCCATCGCCGTTTCGACGGTTCCGTGCAGGTTCGACGCCGGAACGCGTCGAGTGGGCAGGGAACCGTCGAAACGGCCCGTGAGCGGAAAACTCAAGGTGCCCTTGGAGGCGCGGTAGGGGGCGATGGGCGCGCGGAACCTTGGCTCGCCGTCGGGCCCGGGGTGCATGGACACATGGTGCGCCCACCCGGCGAAGTGCACCACAGAGGCTCCGCCGAGCGTAATTGTCGGGATGCCGTGACTGATCTTCTCGCCCGAGCCCGGAACCGCAGCGTGGCAGCAACACCGTACTTCCTGGCGGATCGACTGGACATCGGCGGGGTGGGACGCGATGTAGTGGTCCACGGTCTCAAAGTGCCGTGCCATGTGCCATCCTCCGTGGCCTCGGATGCTGCTAGCGCGGTCCGCCCTGCCAGAGGGCGTCGAAGGGTGCGCCCGAGGCCACCCGGTTGTGAATGCCGGCGGTCACGAAGGCTTTTGCGGTGCGGGCGGCCTCCAGCGGCGTCGCACCCTTGGCCAGTTCCGCCGTCACCGCGGCAGCCAGCGAGCAGCCGGCGCCGGAGACAGCCACTTCGCCCACTTTCGGGGCGGACAGGACCTCCAGGATCTGGCCGTCGAAATAGACGTCGACGGCGTCCGGCCCGCTCAGGCGCACGCCGCCCTTGGCGAGCACCGCGGCGCCGCTGAGTTCGTGAATGCGGACGGCTGCAGCTTTGAGTGATTCCAGGTCTGTGATTGCGAGTCCGGAGAGCGACTCGGCCTCGAAGTGGTTCGGTGTGACGAACGTGGCCAGCGGCAGGATTTGCGCCTTGAGGGCCTCGTCAGTGTCCAGCGCATGCCCCGGCTCCTGGCCTTTGCAGATCAGGACCGGATCCAGCACCACGTTTTTGAAGGCGGCAGCGGTCAACGCCGAGGCCACGGTGGAAATGGTTGCGGGGCTGCCGAGCATGCCGATCTTGACGGTGTCCAGCACCGACGGTGCGCCGGACGCGGCACCGTAGGCCGCCGTCGTCGCCTCCAACTGGTCCGCGATGACCTGCTGGTCCACCGGAACGAAGCGGTGATTCCAGTTGTCCTTCGGGTCGAATGAGACGATGCAGGTCAGGTTCGCGATGCCGAAAACGCCGAGCTCCTGGAAGGTCTTTAGGTCAGCCTGCGCGCCGGCGCCGCCGGTCGCTTCCGACCCCGCGATGGTGAGGGCGACGGCGGGGGAGGTGGCGGCGCCGGGAGTCACGGCCGCGGGGAAGTCAACTGCAGAGGTCATGGCCCCATCCTGCCAGCCCCAGGGGTTGCCCGCATTATGCACATGACCAATATGAACAAAACCGAAGTGTTCCCGATCACCACTACTAAGGTGGCGGACGGTGTTGCTTTCTTGCAGCGCCGGATCCAGGAAGGTTCATTGATGAGCACCCAACTGTCCGAATCGGCGCAGACGAGAAAAGCCGTGAGCAACATCCTCAAGGGATCTGCCGGCAACCTTGTGGAGTGGTACGACGTTTACGTTTACACCGCATTCGCAGCATATTTCCAGTCGCACTTCTTCAACTCCACCGATGATCTGCAGGCGGGCCTTGAGGCCATGGCTGTTTTCTCGACCTCGTTCCTGATGCGGCCGGTGGGGGCCTGGTTCTTCGGCCGTTATGCCGACCGCAAGGGACGCAAGGCGGCGCTGACGCTCAGTGTGACCATGATGTCCGCGGGATCCTTCGCGATCGCCATCCTGCCCACGCAGCAGCAGATCGGCATCTGGGCCATGATCCTGCTGGTCCTCGTGAGGCTTATCCAGGGCTTCTCTGTCGGCGGTGAATACGGAACCAGCGCGACCTACATGTCCGAGGCCGCCACCTCCAAGCGCCGGGGCTTCTTCTCCAGCTTCCAGTACGTCACACTGATTGGCGGCCAGATGCTGGCGCTGCTGGTCCTCGTAATCCTGCAGAACGTCATGCCCAAGGGCGAGTTGACCGAGTGGGGCTGGCGCATCCCGTTCGCGATCGGCGGCGTGGCCGCGCTCGTGGTCCTGTGGCTGCGGCGCTCCATGGAAGAGACTGTCTCCGCCGAGCAGGTGGAGGCGGCCAAGGCTCCCGCCGCAGCCGGTGCGGCCCGGCCGGGCACCATGAAGCTGTTGTTCAGCAGCTATTGGAAGCCGTTGCTTATCTGCATCGGTGTCACCCTCGGCGGCACGGTGGGCTTCTACACGTACACCAACTTCCTCCTGAAGTTCATGAACGATACGTCCGGCATCGCCAAGACCGACACCTCGGTGATCAACTTCTGGGCGCTGTTCATCTTCATGCTGCTCCAGCCCGTCTACGGCATCATCTCGGACAAGGTCGGACGCAAGCCGCTGCTGCTCTGGTTCGGCATCACCGGCGTGCTGTTCACCTGGCCGCTGCTTTCGACGCTGGCAGGCACCAAGGACCCTTTCATCGCCTTCCTGCTGATGATGGGCGGCCTGCTGATCGTGGGCGGCTACACCTCCATCAACGCCCTCGTGAAAGCCGAGCTGTTCCCGGCCTCAATCCGTGCCCTGGGCGTGGGCCTGGGCTATGCGATCGCCAACTCTCTCTTCGGCGGCACCGTGCCGCTGATCGGTGCTGCCCTGCAGAAGTCCGACCAGGTGGAGCTGTTCTTCACCTACGTCACCGTGGCCATCGGCCTCTCCTTGCTGGTGTACATCTTCGCGCTGAAGAACAAGAAATCCACGCACCTCGACCATGAGCAGGGACACGCTTGGGAACCGGCTGCGGTCGGCACCGGCACGGGGGCCACGGGTCCGAAGGATGACGACAAGGACCTGGTCGACGCCTCGGGCCGCTAAGGTGCGGCGGACCGTTTCGACGGTTCCGTGCCCACCCGACGCTGAGCAACGTCGACCCGGCAGGGAACCGTCGAAGTGGCAGTCCGCGTCGCTAAGTCCGGGGCTATTGAGCGTTGTCTGCGAACCGGAGCTGCAGGATCGTGGCCCGGAATAACGCGCCCGCCGAGCACGGTCACCTCCCCGCTGCTCGGCCGGATGAGGCCCCATCCTGCCACCACGTGAGGACCGTTCACAGCGTGGCAGGAAGGGTTGGGCGGGACGGTGTTACCGGCGCCAACTGGTGAGAGAATGGAGTCCGGTTCCGGCGGCCACCCGCCGGGACCCTCCAGTGCTAATACAGCTCGCCGCCCCACCTCCGCCTGCGTGCGGACCCGGGCGCCGGGCAAACCACTACGAATGGATTCCCCATGACTTCGGCCAAGACCCTGCCGGCTGCCGCCCCGCCCAGATTCGCCACGATCGGTTCACCGTACTTAGGCATCATGCTCGCCGTCATGGCCGTGGTTCTGATCCTGTCCAACATCGGGGCCTCCAAAGGCGTGGCAATCGGGCCGGTCATCACCGACGGCGGATTCTTCCTTTTTCCTCTGGCTTACATCCTGGGCGACGTTATCAGCGAGGTCTACGGCTTCAAGGTGGCGCGCAAGGCCATCGTCACCAGCTTCGCACTCTCGGTCTTCGCGTCCCTCTGTTACTGGATCATCATCGCGTTGCCCGGCTTCAGCGATGACTTCGGAATTGCCAAGCAGGCCGCGCTGGAGAGTGCCTTGGGGCCGGTCCCACAGATCGTCCTGGCCTCACTCCTGGCCTTTTTCGCGGGCCAAACGATCAACTCCTGGATCCTGGTGAAGATGAAGGCACGGTCCGGGGAGAAGTCGCTGTGGGCCCGCCTGATGGGTTCCTCGGGGGTCGGCGAATTCGTGGACACCCTGATCTTCTGCAGCATCGCCGCCTCCGTAATTGGAATTACCGACGCCGGGGCGTTCGTTAATTACGTTCTGGTGGGCTTTGTTTATAAGACGCTGGTGGAGTTCGCCTTCGTGCCGCTGACCGCGCTCGCCATCGGCTGGGTAAAGAAACGCGAACCAAGCTACGGCGCGTAACCGGCCCGCTCACCGCGGCCCTTCGCACTCCGCCCCCTTCGATGGTTCCGTGCCCGCTCGATGCTTCGAAGCATTGAGCCTGCGCGGAACCGCCGACATGGCGCGACGCCGGCTTATCCGCCGTGGTTCAGTGCGCGCAGCACCCGGTACTTGAACTCCACCTCGTTGAACAGGGCCTTCCACTCGATCCGCAGGATCGTCCAGCCTTGCTCCATCAGCGCTTTCTCGCGGCGCCGTTCCGCGAACAGGACGTCGCCGGTGGGGCCGTATTCGAAGTACTTGCTCCTTCCGTCAAACTCCAGAGCCACCTTGCGCTCGGGCCAGGCAAAATCCAGCCGGTGCTCACCATGCGGGGTCCGGACCACGTATTGCGGCACGGGCGGGGTGATTCTCAGCCGATGCAGCAATTCACGGGTGAGGCTCTCGCCGGCCGACTCGGAGCGGGGGTCGGCGAGTTCGAGCGCTCGACGCAAAGCGACCACTCCGTTGCGGCCCGCAAGGGTGCCGCACTGGGACTTGATGAGACCAAGGTCCGCGCCCAGCCGGGCGGCGTGATCCATCAGGATCACGGCTTGGGGCACGGTGAACATCAGGCAGCAATCCACGACGGTGCGTTCCAACGAGGTGCTCGGAAGCCCGTCCACGAAGCACAGCTCGCGGCTCTCCAGGAACCGGGTATGGGCCACGACATCGCGCCCGTGCGAGATTCCGGACGGTCGGCCCTCCTGGGTCAGATGCACACGGTTATTGACTTTCCACAGCTGAAGCCCGTGCAGGCTGGCACCCGAGACGTGGCTGTAGACGAACCCTCCCGACGAGGTCGTCAGCGTTCCCAGTGCGTGGGCGGAGATTAGCTGCCGTCGCTGGGCGGTGCTGCTCAATTGCCGCCACCATTCTCCGCGGGCATAGCAGCCGCGGCGCACCCGGACGAGCTCTGCCGCCTCCGCCAGTTGGGCGATGGAGCGGGAATTCAATCCCTCGGCGAGGAGCTGGTCCGTGCGCCAGAGGTCCGTGCCGGCAGGGAGTCCGGAGGTCATAGGACCAGCGTCACCCCCGCACACCCACGCAACCCAGAGCCCCTGCCGGGTATGTGGACAACGCCGGTTCGACGGTTCCCTGCCTCCTCGACGCTTTTGCACGTCGTGGGCGCAGGGAACCGTCGAAATGGCGCCGCGGCGGCGGGGGTGCGGGCCTGCGTCTGTTAGACCTTGAGCGTTCCGTCCAGCAGGTCGCGGAGTTCGCGGAAGTGCCGCTCGGTGGCCTCCGGGTGGAAGGCCGAGGTGTCCGCCATGGAGTAGCCGTGCGGAGCGCCGGCGTAGATCTCGTTGGCGGCGCTCAGGCCTGCACCGTCCAGGGCCGTGCCCAGCCGCGCCACGGCGTCGGAATTCATGCTTTGATCATGATCGGCGTGGCCGAACACGAACCGGGCCCGGGCGTTGCCCAGCCCGAGATGGGGGCTGTCCGGGGCGTCGGTCGCAAGTCCGCCGCCGTGGAAACCGCCGCAGGCCGCAACAACGTCCGGGTGTGCGGTCGCCGTCCGGACAGCAAGCCGTGCGCCCATGCAGTAGCCGACGACGCCGATCGGGCCGGGCGCGACGCAGTCGAGCAGGCCCAGCGCTTCCACCCAGGCTGTGATGTCCGGCTGCGCTTTGGCCGTGGTGAGGCGTCCGACCCGCGGGAATGCGGCCCCGCCGGCTGCCTCGCGGCCCTCCGGCGTGGTCATGTCCAGGTCCGGTGCCAGTTCGGCCGCCGTGCCTTCCCGGTAGAAGACATTAGGTGCCAGGACGACGAAGCCCCAGTCGGCGATGCGCTGTGCCATGTCCTGGATGCGGGGGCGCAGGCCGAAGGCATCCATGTAGAGGATGACACCCGGGAACGGGCCCGAGCCGGCGGAGGGTCGGGCCACGAGGGCCTCGGCGGTGCCGTCTGCGGCAGGAATCTCGATGAGCATCCGGTCAGGATATCCGAACCGGCCCCGTCACCAACTATCGGTGGAGGAACCAACTATCGGTGGAGGACGTCGACGGCGGGTGCACGCGAACGCCTAGGAGTAGTACCGGCCCAGGGTCTCGGCCTTGAACTCGAAGAAGGTCCCGTCCTCGATGGCGAGGCGGGCGTCGTCGACCATTTTCACGACGAAGCGCTCGTTATGGATGGAGATCAGGGTGGCCGAAACCATCTCCTTGGCCTTGAACAGGTGGTGGATGTAAGCCCGCGAATAATTCAGGCAGGCGTAGCAGTCGCAACCTTCCTGCAGCGGGCCGAAGTCACGCTTGTACATGGCGCCGGAGAGGTTGTACCGGCCGGTGGGGTGATAGAACGCCGAGTTGCGGGCCACCCGGGTGGGGGAGACGCAATCGAAGGTATCCGCGCCGTTCTCGATGGCGGTGAAGATGTCATCCGGCTCGGAGATGCCGAGCAGGTGCCGGGGCTTGTTCTCCGGCAGCTCCTCGTTGCACCAGCGCACGATCGTGCCCAGGTTCTCTTTCTCCAGGGCCCCGCCGATGCCGAATCCATCGAAGTTCATGGCACCGAGATCCCGGCATGCCTTACGGCGCAGATCCTCGTACTGGGCGCCCTGGATCACGCCGAACAGCGCCTGGTAGGGCTTCCCCGCGCGCTCGTCCGTCAGGCGGAAGTGCTCGGTGATGCAGCGTTCAGCCCACCGCCGGGTGCGCTCCAAGGACTCCTCCTGGTACCCGCGGGAATTCTGCAGGGTGGTCAGCTCGTCAAAAGCGAACATGATGTCCGCACCGATCTGGTGTTGGACATGCATGGAGATCTCGGGGCTGAAGCGGTGCCGGTCGCCGTTGAGGTGGCTTTTGAACCACACGCCCTCCTCGTCCACGTGGGCGAGTCGTTCCTTGCCGGGGGCGACGGCGTCGTCGGGGACGGCGGCGTCCGCAACAGGCCCGGTCTTCATGTCGATGACCTTCTTGAATCCTGAGCCCAGGCTCATCACCTGGAACCCGCCGGAGTCGGTGAAGGTGGGCCCGCGCCAGTTCATGAAGGCCCCCAGGCCGCCGGCCTCATCCAAGATGTCCGCTCCGGGCTGCAGGTAAAGATGGTAGGCGTTGGCCAGCACGGCCTGGGCACCCAGCTCTGCGACGGACTCCGGGAGGACCGCTTTGACCGTGGCCTTGGTGCCAACGGCGATGAAAGCCGGGGTTTGGATCTCACCGTGGGGGGTGCTGAGCGTTCCGGTGCGGCCGAGGAATTCACCGCCGTTGGAGCTGACTTGGGCCTCCGACGGCGAGCAGCTTTCGCTCAGGCGTTTGCCCACGCGGAAGGAAAACTCGGACTGCTGGGCCGGGTGGAGCGATGACACGGGAACTTCAGGATTGGCGGGCACCGTTCAAGTGTGCCAGCTAACAGCCCCCAACTCTTAGTGCAGCGGATCGGATGTGGGGTAGTTCTCAGCCCGCCACTTGTCCCAGTAATCGCGGATGGACTCCAGCTGGTGCGCCCCGAGGTCGTACATGGAGACGATGGCCAGGGACCCTCCCTCCGGCCGGAGATCCTTGATGGCCGGCTGGTCCGCCACAATGACCAGGCCCTCGCCGTGTTCCGCATAGTGGTGGACCGTGATGCCCACCTGGTGGTTGCTGCGGAACCAGACCTTTCCCGAGACTTCCTCGCCCGTAGCCAGGGTGAGCGAGTACGGCTCACCCGGCTGCGGAACGCCGGACAAACCCAGCAGCTCAATGGCGGACCCTTTGTTCCCGGGAACGGAGAAGAAAAAGGTCCGCCGTTTGCCGTGCGGATGCCGTTCCAGGGCGAAGCGCAGCTGCTGGAGGAAGGTCAGCCATCCCTGGGTGATGTCCTCGTCCCAGGCTGCCCACTCGGAATTGTGGTCCACCGCGGCCCGCGTAACGCTGAGCTCGGTGCCGGACGGGACCGGTTGCAAGGTGAACACATCCCCGCCGTCGACCACCAGAGAGGTGTGGTCCGCGCCTTCGATCACCTTGGGGCTGAAATAGATCTCATTGATCTCGGCCGCCTGGTCATCGGCATCCCAGCCATGCCACTGGGCCACCTTGGCGGGTTCGCGCAGCATCGTCCAAACCTGCTGCGCGTCGGAATTGATAACCACGCTCAGATTGTTCGTCATGGGCCGAACTTACAACGCCCGGCCGTGAAGAGGGTAGGGGCTTAACGCCTCAGGAACGCACGGACTCGAGTTCGTTGCCGATCCGGCGCTCCAGCTCCGCCCCGCCGATGGTCTCCGAACCGCCGTGGGCGCGCAGGAACAGCAGCGCCTCGAGCCGCAGGAGCCGCCATTCACGTTCGGCACCCGGGTTCGAGTTGTCGATCGCACGGAAGATTTCCTTGTCGTACAGATTGGGCTCGTTGAGCGAGCGCTGCCGGACCTTGGCGTTGATCCGGGACTTGAACGGATCCGTCTCCATGGAATCGGGGGCGCGGAGGAACTTCTCGTAGACAGCGGCGCGTTCCTCCTGGCCGAGCTGGCGGCAGATGTAGCTGGAGAGGGCCAACGCAGCCTCCACCGACGCCCACCGGCCGCGGTTGCCGTCGAAGGGAAGCACATTGAGCACATCGGCGACCGCGAGGGCACCTTCCGCATCCTTGAGCACGATGAAAAGTTCCTGCGCGAGGTCGCTGAGGTCCTTGAGGCAACTTCCCGACTTGGTGTTAATGCCCTTCGCGAGACGTTCGCTGAGCAGCAGCACCCCTCCGGAGTCCGGGTGCGCCCCGGCGGCAGCCTCCACGACGGACTCAGGCGTGCCCTCCGGCGTCGGGATCAGCGCAAGATCCTCGTCGCTGGGACCGCTCACCGCGGGCGGAGCGGGCGGCAGGGGCGGGACCACGACGGCGGGAGCGGCGCCTCCGCCGGCTGCCGCGTCCCGGTCCCCGGCAGAGTCGCCAACACCGGTGTTTTTTTGCTCCGCGGCGCCGGCCTGTCCGCTGGCGGCACCCGCGTCCGGTTCCAAGGTCTGCCCGGGCGTGCCGGCGTGTCCGAGCGGTGCATCCGGGCCGTGGTGGGCGGTCAGGATCAGGACGGTCGATGCGGCAGCGATGCGGAGTCCACCGCCGCCGGTGAGGGTTGCAAGGACCACGGCCGGCGTACCGAAGTCATCGGTTTCGACTTCCACGCGCTGGATTTCGGCAGAGCGGTTGCCGTCGGGCAGCAACAGCCGATCGCCGCTCTGCAGTGATCCAGCCTGCTGTTCGATGTAGTTCTGGGCGGCCGGGGGGTGGGTCATCTGGAGTCCTTAAATTCTTTTGCGGTCCGCCCACCAGTCTACAAAGGCGCGCATGCGAAGTTGGGGACCCAGCGTCAGGCGGTCAGTTCCCGACGCCGGCGAACGCCAATGCCTGGCGGATCAGGGCGCCGCGGCCGCCGCTGAATTCGAGCTGGACATCCGAGCTCATGACTTCCTGCGGGGTCATCCAAGTCAGTTCCAAGGCGTCCTGCCGCGGGGAGCATTCGCCGGTGACCGGGATGACGTATGCCAGAGCCACGGCGTGCTGGCGGTCATCGGTAAAACCGGTGTGGGACGGGGACGGAAAGTATTCGGCCACCGTAAACGGCACAGGGCTGATGGGCAACTGCGGAAAAGCCAGCGGACCAAGATCTTTCTCCATGTGGCGCAGCAAGGCCGCCCGGATGGTCTCGCGGTACAGCACCCGGCCGGAGACCAGCGAACGGACCATCGTCCCGTCCTCCTCGGCCTGCAGCAAAGTGCCGACCTCGTTCACGAACCCGAGCGGATCAAGCCGGACCGGGACGGCCTCGACGTAGACCATGGGCAACCGGCCGCGGGCCTCGAACAAATCATCTTCGGAGAGCCAGCCGGGGTTCGGGTCAGGAGTGCGAACGTTCATGGTTAAGTTCTACCCCATCCCTGCGGCCGGGACGTGCTCCCACTCACCCTGCGGGCGGCGCCCTCACCCTGCAGGCGGCGCCGCGGAGATCCAGACCGGCGGCCGTGCGGCCTGCCCGCCTGCGTCGGGGTTCGCTACATGCAGGTTGGGGATGGCCGTCTCACCGGCTGCTGCCGCTTCGAGTCCGGCCGCGGCGAGACGCCCGCGGAGGGCAGCGAAGTCGCCGGCATATTCGAAGCCGAAACCGGCCCGCCCGGCCCCGGCGCCCGTGCCGACCATCAGGACACCGCCGTTCTTGGCAGTGAACGTCTCGGACTCCGCCGTGTTGGTGTCAGCGCCGCCACTGCCGCCGCCAGGGGCCCGGACCGGGCGGGGGCGGGCACCGATGTTGCGCAGGGTGTGCGCCGCCGCCACGGCGTCGCCGGCGAACCAGACCAGGACGACGGTGATGTCCGGGTCGGCGGCCGCTGTCCCTCCCCAGCTGCCGTCGGCGGCACGTACGGCCGGGTCGGCAAGGAACGTGAATCCGTCCGGGGCGCTGACGCGGCAGGAGGGGCCGTGGTCCGCGTCGATGAGTTCCGCGCTGGTACCGCCCTCTGCCGCCCCTGCCTCTGCGGTCCGCCGGGCAAATTCCGGTAAATCGCCCACTTCGACGCCAAAGGACGTGGTGCCGTCCTCGGGGGCGCCCGCCTCGACCAAGTGCAGGGCGAGGCGGCCGGAACCGGCATCGAACTCCCGCCAGGTGGGCTCGTTGACCACTTTGACCAGGCCCAGCCCGGTAAGCAACCGCTCCCATTGATCCAGGCGGGAGGTGAAATGGATCGGGCGGACACGCAGCATGGTCGCTCCTTGGGTTTGTACGGGTTTTCGGCTCTCAGGGACATCGTCCCACCAAGCGGCGCCACCGGGCAGTGCCGTTGGTCCATGGGCGATTGGTCAGTGGGCCATTGGTCCGTGGTCAGGCCGTGCCGGATAAACCACGTGGGGGCAGAATGGTGCCATGGCCGTTGAACTGGAAGAACTGCTCGTCAAGGATGCTGCCCAGTGGCGGGATTGGCTGCAGCAACACCATGCTCACAGCCCCGGCGTGTGGCTGGTGCTGCACAAGAAGGGCGGCTCGGTGACGGAGCTCGATTACGAGGCCGCCGTCCAGGAAGCTCTCTGTTTTGGTTGGATCGACGGCCAGGGGCGGCGGCGTGACGAGCACAGCTCCTTCCAGCGGATGACCCGCCGGGGACCGAAAAGCATGTGGTCCGCCCGGAACGTGGCACGGATCGGCCGCCTGGAGACGGCAGACAAAATGACTCCGGCGGGCCGTGCCGCGGTGGACAGCGCCAAGGCTGATGGCCGGTGGGAAGCGGCCTATTCCGGCTCCGCGACTGCGGAAGTCCCCGAGGACCTCGCCGCGGCCATCGCGGCCGAGCCCCGGGCGCAGGCCATGTTTGAGGTCCTGACCTCCGTCAACCGGTATGCCCTGATCTACCGGACCAACGCGGTCAAGCTGGCCGCCACCAGGGAACGAAAAATCGCGGGGTTCGTCGCGATGCTCGCCCGGCAGGAAACGCCGTACCCGCAGGCCAAACGGCCGCCCGCCCCCTGACGCCCGCCTAACGCTCGGCGTCTGCTAAAACCCGACGCCCAGGGCCTGGGCGAGAACCACTGCCGAGGCTGAAGACCACGCCTGGGGATGGCACGACGCCGGATACGGCACAGCGCGGCCGGCCTCGCCGGCGCTGATCCCGGCAAAGAGTTCCGGCAGGCGGTGCCCGAACGAGGCGGAGGCGGCCAGCAGGCCTTCGGCAATGGTCCGGGCCTCGGCGAGGAACCCCTCGGCGAGCAGCCCGCGGACCGCGATCGCGGTGTCATGGCTCCACACCGAACCGCAGTGATAGCTGAAGGGCCAGAATCCGGCCGCCCGGCGGGAGATCGTGTGCACGCCGTAGCCGGAGAACAGTTCCGGGCTCAGCAGACGGTCCGCCACGAGCCGGGCCTCGGAAGCATCCAGGATTCCGGTGCCGAGCAGGTGGCCCATGTTGGAACCGGGGATGTCCAGCGCTTCACCGTGCCCGTCCAAGGCCATGGCCGGGAAGGGACCGTCGTCGTCCTCGACCCAGAAGCGTTCGCGGAAGTTGTGTTTGAGCGCTTCCGCGAAGTCCCGTAGCGCCTGCCCGCCGGGTTCGCCGTAGGCGTCGAAGAGTTCAGCGGTGTCCACGGCGGCCTGATAGGCGTAGCCCTGGACTTCGGAGAGCGCAATCGGCCCGTCAGCCAGCCGGCCGTCACGGAACTGCATGGCATCCCGGGAGTCCTTCCAGCCCTGGTTGCTCAGCCCGTGGCCGGAAACGTCCAAGTAGCTGAGGAAGCCGCTGTTCGCGCTTCCACTCGCGCCGCCGGCGGCAAGCAGCCATTCGACGGCTCGGGCGGCGTTGGGCAGGAGTGAACGGACCGCGGCGTCGTCGAGCCCGGCGCGGCCAAGCTCGGCCAGCAAGCACAGCCACAGCGGGGTCGAATCCACGGCGCCGTAGTACACCGGGGGCAGACGCAGGCCCTGGCTTTCCAGGACCAGTTCCTTGGACCGGAGTTCGTGCAGGATCTTGCCGGGCTCCTCGGCGGCGGCGGGATCGTGGCGTACGCCCTGGAACTGGGCCAGCGCCCGCAGCGTTCCGGCCGCGAGCCCACCGTCGAGCGGCAGGAGCAGCCGTGCTGCCCACAACGAGTCGCGTCCGAAGAGGGTGAAATACCAGGGCGCACCAGCGGCGGCGAACGGCGCGTCGGGCAGCTTGCGGGTGGCCAGGCGGAGCCCGGCGAGTTCATCGAGCGAGTTGTCCAGCAGCGCGCCCAGGGCGCCGGATGGTTCGGCCCGGACCCGGCGCGGGCCGGCCGGCCGGGCCGCGACCACGGCGTCCTCGGTGTCAACCAGCACCGCCTGCCACTCCGCCTCAAACGCTTGGCCCCGGCGGGCCGTGCCGCGCCAGCGGAGCCGTTCACCCGCGGCGGCGCTGCCGGGTGCGGCGACGGTCAGGGACCGCCCGCCGTCGCGCCAGCGCAGCGTGGAATCGTCTGCGGAGAACGGGGCGGAGGGATCCCGGAAGCGGCTGAGTCGAATGGCCGCCATGTCCGTGAAGTCCGCGGCGAGCTGGATTTCAAGGTCCACATCGAGGGACTCAAGGGAGGTGGACACGGTCAGTGAGTGCCGGACCACCCCGGGGGTGACCGTCCAGGTCTGGAGAAGTTCGACGGCGGGGTCCTCGGTGGGTCCCGGGATGCCGCGGACCAGGCCGCGCACGCGCAGCACTCCGCCGGCCTCGGTTTCGACGGTGGCGGGTTCCGGCTCGAGACCGTTCACCCGGACCTCGGCCCGGCACAGCATCCGCGTGTCCCCGTGCAGCAGGCCGGTAAACCAGCCGCCGCCCGCGTCCCCGGAGGAACCGGACACCCCCGTGCCGCCGCTGCCGCCCAGCCGCCCCTCCGCGTCGAGCCACACCTGGGTGGGAGCGGCCACGGAACAGTGCTGGCGGTGGAGTGCTGGCTGAATGCTCATGCGCACCACCCTATGCGGGGAGGCAACCCGGCTCAACGCCACCCAGCGGGTCCGCTGCCGCTAGGCCGACGGCCGGTCGTCCATCGGGAAGGCCACGGCCTCACCGACGACGCGCAGGCACAGCTCCGTGCCGGGGCGGGCGATCGAGGCGTTCCAGTGCCGGATGGTAATGATTTCACCGCCGCCGGGGTAGCGGTGGTCGGCGACGGCACCGGCCGCCAGGACGGGCGGGACGGCGAGCTTGAGCCGCACCGTGGTTTCCGGACCGAAGTAATCGGTGTCCACGACAACGCCCCGGATGGGCCCGTCCTCGGCGATCCGGATCTGCTCCGGCCGGAGCATGAGCTGGACCCGGCCCTGCGCCGGGGGCCGCCGGACGGGGATGCCGCCAAGCGAGCAGGTGGCCAGCGAACCTTCCATCCAGGCGTCCAGAATGACGGCGTCGCCCAGGAATTCTGCGGTGGCCCGGTCCGCGGGGCGGGTGTAGACGATGAACGGGTTCCCGATCTGGGCCAACCGTCCGCCGCGCATCACCGCGACCTGGTCCGCGAACGACAGCGCTTCGCCCTGGTCGTGGGTGACCAAAATGGTGGTGACGCCGGCGTCCTGGAGCACTTTGCCCACGGCGCGGCGGGTTGCCACGCGCAGGCCGGCGTCCAGGGCGGAGAACGGTTCGTCCAGGAGCATCAGTTCCGGTTCGCGGGCGAGGGCCCGGGCCAGGGCCACGCGCTGCTGCTGCCCGCCGGAGAGCTGGTGCGGGCGCCGTCTGGCCATGGCCGGGTCCAGCGAAACCATTGCCAGCAGTTCGGCCACCCGGTCCCGGGCTCCGCGGTGGCCGCCGGGGAGCTTGGCGGCGTCCAGCCCGAATGAAATGTTCTGCCCGACGTTCAGGTGCGGGAACAGGGCGCCGTCCTGTGCCACGTAGCCCACGTGCCGTTTGTGCGCCGGGACCCAGACGCCGTCGCCGGCCACCTTGGCGCCGTTGAGCGAGATGCTGCCGGTGTCCGGGTGTTCAAAACCGGCGATCAACCGCAGCAACGTGGTTTTGCCGGAGCCGGACGGCCCCACGATCGCCGTCGTGCCGCCTTTGGCTACGGAGAGGTTCACGCCCTTGAGGACAGCCTGGGGGCCGAAGGTCTTGGTGACAGCGTCAATCTGCAGATGGCTGTTGGTGCTGGTGGCGACGGACGCGGCGACCCGCGGTTCCGGGAGCCGGGAAGGGCTGGAATCGGTCACTGTCCCGCTGCTTTCTTGGACTGCTGGAAGAGGAGGTAGGTCATCGGTGCCGAAATCAGGATCATCAGCAGAGCGTAGGGCGCGGCGCCGGCGTAGTCGATTTCGCTGCTTTTGCTCCAGAACTCGGTGGCAAGCGTCCGGGTGCCGTTGGGCGAAAGCAGGAGCGTTGCCGTCAGTTCGTTCACGATCGCCAGGAACACCAGCGCGGCGCCACCCGCCGCGGCGGGGGCTGTCAGCCGCAGCGTCACCCGGAGGAAGGCCAGCAGCGGCGGCTTGCCGAGCGCTTGCGCGGCCTCGTCGAGTTCCTTCGGCGCCTGCGCCAGGCCGGAACGGAGGTTTACCAGCGCGCGCGGCAGGAACAAGAGCACATAGGCCCCGACGAGCAGCGCCGAGGTCTGGTAGAGATTGGGTGCGGTCTTGATGCTGACCGTCACGAAGGCCAGGCCCACCACGATCCCCGGCATGGAACTGGTGATGTAGTTGGACAGCTCGAGGGCCTTGCTGAACCAGCTGGGGTGGCGCACGGCGAGGTAGGCCATCGGGAACGCGACGACGGTGGTGGCCAGGGCCCCGGACGCGCCGTACATCAGGGTCTGCAGCAGGGCCGGCACGAACTCGTCCGCAGCCCAGATGTCCGCGCCGCCGGCAACAATCCAGCGCAGGACGAAAGTCAGCGGAAGGCCGAAGGCCAGTCCGGTGAGGGCAATGAGGAGCAGCTGGGACGGGAGCTGGTAGGCGTGCAGCCGAAGGCGGAGGGCGCGGGCCTGGGCGCCGGAACCCACCCGTGCATACCGGGCGCTGCCGCGGCTGCGCACTTCACCGAGCAGCAGGAGCAGGCAGAGGAACACCAGGACGCTGGCCAGCATGTTCCCCGCGGTGCCGTTGAACGTGGACTGGTACTGCACCATGATCGCGGTGGTGAAGGTATCGAACCGGATCATCGCGAACGCCCCGTACTCGGCCAGCAGGTGCAGGGCCACCAACAGCGCCCCGCCGGTCATCGCGATGCGCAGCTGCGGCAGCACGACGCGGAAGAAGGTTCGCCAGGCGCCCAGGCCAAGGGACGCGGCGGACTGCTCAATGGCCGGATCCAGCCGGCCCAGCGTGGCCGCGGCCGGAATGTAGACCAGCGGAAAATAAGACAGGGTGGCGATCAGCACGCCGGACCACAGGCCCTCGAGCGAGGGGACTGCGGAGACCCAGGCGTAGCTGTTGACGAAGGCCGGAATGGCCAGGGGGGCTGCGAGCAGTACGGCCCACCAGGTGTGCCCCACCAGGTGGGTGCGCTCCACCAGCCACGCGCCGCCCACACCCAGGATGAGGCACAGCGGGACGGTGATCAGCATCAGCAGCACCGTGTTCAGCAGAAGCATGCCGACGCGTTCCCGGAAGATCAGTTCCATGGCCGTTTCCCATCCGGTGGCCACGGTCATGACAATGACATAGCCCAGGGGAATCAGCGCGAAGAGGGCGATCAGGACCGCCAGGACTGAGATAACAGAAACGCCGAAAGGCGGGCGGGGGCTTTTGCCCCTGCCCGCCGTCGTCGTGCCCCCGGATGGTGCGGGAGCCGCCAGCTTGGTACTCACTTGGGTTACAGCAGTCCCGCCTTGGTCATCAGCTCGGTGACCTTTGCGGAGTTGAGCTTGGCCGGGTCCACCGTGGGTGCCTGCAGTTCCGGAAGCGGGACAAGCTTCTCGTTGGCCGGAACGTCGGAGGCGATGGCGTATTCGAAGGACGTGCCGTTCTTGAGGACTTCCTGGCCCTTCTTGCCGGTGATGAACTTGACGAAGGCCTGGGCCGCCGCGGCATTCTTGGAAGACTTCAACACACCGCCGCCGGAGACGGACACGAAGGCGCCCGGATCCTGGTTCTTGAAGTAGTGCGGGGTGACGTTCTGGGAGTTCTCGCCGGTCTTGGCCTGGTCGCCGTAATAGTAGTAGTGGTAGATCAGTGCTGCATCGACTTCGCCGGCATTGACCGCCTTCATGGCCGTGCTGTTGCCCTTGTAGGCCTTGGAGTTTTCCTTCATGCCCTGGAGCCATTCCTCGGTGGCGGCTTCGCCTTTGAGTTCCAGCAGCGCGGAGACGATGGCCTGGAAGTCGGCGCCGGAGGGCGACGCCGCCCACTTGCCCTTCCACTCCGGCTTGGCCAGGTCCAGCATGGAGGCCGGCAGCTGGTCTTCGCTCAGCTTGGCCTTGTCATAGACCAGTACGGTGGAGCGGGCAGCGATGCCGGTCCACTTGTTGGTCGACGGGCGGAATTCGGCGGGCACCTGGTCGACGGTGGCTTTGTCGATATCGGCGAAGAGTCCGGCGTTTTCGACCTGGGCCATGGCCGGGGAGTTTTCGGTGAGGAAGACGTCGGCGGGGGAGGCCTGGCCTTCCTGGATGATCTGGTTGGACATCTCGGTGTCCGAGCCCTGCCGCATGGTGACCTTGACGCCGGTTTCCGCGGTGAAGGCGTCCACCCATTCCTTGGTCAGGGACTCGTGCTGGGCGTTGTAAACCGTGATCTCACCGGCAGGTTTGCCGTCAGCGGCGGCGCTGCCGCCGGAAGTGGTGGAGGCGCCGGAGCCGCAGGCGGCCAGGCCGAGCGCGGCGGTGGCGGCAAGTGCGATACCTGCCAGCGCGTTGGTGCGGATCTTCATGGGGCTGCTTTCTGGAGGAAGGTCTTGGGAACCCTAGCCCCCTGTGAGCGGGGGAAGTTAGGGCATGCTCACTACGAAAAACTGTAGGTTAGCCAAACCTAAGCAACCAAGCTGAGCGGCCCATTTGTGATGAGGATCACATCAATTACGAAACTATTGCGTGACCTAATTGGTGGCGGATCCGGCGGGCCGCTCCGGCGGTTTCGCCTGCGCCCGGGCCGCCGGGCCCCTGCTCCGGCCGGCAATGGCGGCAGCGGCCTCCAGGATCATCCAGGCCTGCAGCTGGGTGGATAGTTCGACGGCGGCGCCCGCCGGGTAGGCGCGCCTCGCCGGTACTTCGGGGCGGCTGGAAAACACCAGCCGGTTTCCCCCGCGGGCCAGGGGCTCCTGTGCCGATAGAGCCCGGCGGCCGGCCCAGAGGGCGGCGGCCGTGTCGTTCACGAGGGCCGCGGCGCTCGCCCGGGTCTCCGCCGGCAGCCGCCCATCGACGGCGGCGAGGGCCAGGTAACGGCCCAGGATGCCGGTGAACAAACCGCCGTCTCCGGTGCCCTCGCAGCGCAGCACCTGGACGTGGCGGCCCAGAACCGACGCCGGGAGGGTAAGAGAGCGCGCTACGGACGCCACGAGTGCGGCGGCCCTGGCCAGGTTGGTGGCGCCGCCGAGCTCCAGCAGCGCACCAAGCACGGGGCCCTGGTTGTAGGTGTAGATGGCACTTTCCAGCACCACTTCGCCGCCGGGAGCGATCCGGAGTCCGTCCCGGTAGAGGCCCTGTTCGGAGTCGAGCAGGCGTGCGTCCAGCCAGTCCTGCAGGGCCTGCGCCCTGGCCGCATCGCCGGTCCGGGCGTAGTACAACGCCACCGGCGCCGTGGCCGGAGTGTTCTTGAAATCGCGCTTCTTGCTCCAGAAGATGCCGCCCCCGAGGTCGTCCGTGGAGGCCGACGCGAATTGCAGCGTGAGGCTCCGCAGGACCCTGGCGTTGCGGCGGCGGCCGGCTTTCTTGCGGCTGTCCCTCGCGAGGCCCTCCAGGCGCAGCGTGGACAACGCCAGCCAGGCCATGTCGTCGTAATAGCCGTTGACGACGGTGAGGAGATTGCGGAGCCGGATACCGGTGACCAGCCGGGAGGCAAGCCGGCCGGCGCTGGGCCGGTGCGCGCCGTCGAATCGCGTTCCGGGGCTGCCTGCCGGGCCCAGTTCGCGGCGTCCGGTGTCCACGAGGCAATCCACATAGTGCGCCTGCCACCAGTAGTGCCAAGGCCGACCCAGGTTCCTGACCCGGCCGGACGGTCGCTCGATTGCGGCGATATGGGTGCCCGGCAGGAAGAAGAGCCGCTGCCCGAACAATCTGGTCACCGACCGGGCCGCCTCGTCGGCCCGGAAGGACCAGTCGGGGACGGCGGGCAGGTCGGCGGGGATCATGGGTCCAGCCTAGTAGCGGCCGTGCGTTGCGGGGCAAAGGTGCTTTAAGCGGCCATTCCAGTTAACATTCACTAACTAACGTTCCCCGTCGGTTCAGGACGCTGCCCGCAGTGTCGTGGCGGGTTCCGGTGCCACATCAAGGAGGATGCATGGACATCAAAGGTACAGTTGCGCTGATTACGGGCGGGGCCTCGGGCCTGGGGGCAGCGACGGCGCGTCGGCTGTTCGCTGCCGGTGCCTCGGTGGTGCTGGTGGACCTGCCAGGCTCCGCCGGCGATGCGCTCGCCGCGGAGCTGAATGCCGGGCCCGCTGCTGACGCGAACGCCGGCGGCAATAAGCCGGAGGCCCCCCGGGGCGACAGTCCGGAGCTGACGGGCCGCCGGGCGGTCTTCGTGCCCGCCGATGTCACCCGCGAAGCCGAGGTCCAAGCCGCCGTCGACGCCGCCGCCGCCCTCGGTCCGCTGCGGATCGTGGTCAACTGCGCCGGGATCGCGACGCCCGGCAAGGTCCTGGGCCGTGACGGCGTGCTGCCGCTGGAAACCTTCAACAAGGTCATCCAAATTAACGTGGTGGGGACTTTCAACGTCATCCGCCTGGCGGCCGCCGCGATGGCCGCCACCGAACCGGCCGTGACCGGACTGGGCGGTCCGGAGCGCGGCGTCATCATCAACACCGCGTCCGTTGCCGCCTTTGACGGCCAGATCGGCCAGCCGGCCTACGCCGCCTCCAAGGGCGCAGTGCACGCCATGACGCTGCCCATCGCCCGGGAACTCGCACGGTCGCTCATCCGGGTGGTGACGATCGCCCCGGGTATTTTCGAGACGCCCATGATGGCCGGGCTGCCGCAGGAGGCGCAGGATTCCCTGGGGCGCCAGGTGCCGCACCCGTCCCGGCTGGGCCGGCCCGCTGAATACGCGAACCTGGCCGCCCACATCGTTGATAACGCGATGCTCAACGGCGAGACCATCCGCCTTGACGGGGCCATCCGGATGGGGCCGAAGTGATGCAGGCCGGGCTCGGTGACCCGCCGGTTGCCGCTGATCCGGTTGCGGGGCTGCCCACTGCGGACTTCTTTGGCTTCGAGTCGATGCTCAACGCCGCGGAGCAGGCGAAGCTGGCCGAGCTGCGCGGATTCCTGGCCCGCGAGGTGGCGCCGTTCGCCGCGGACTGGTGGAACAAGGCCGAGTTCCCTGCGCACATCCTGCCCAAACTGGCGGCCCTGGAGCTCAGCGCGCCGGCACAACGCGGCTACAGCAACCTGTTCGCCGGGCTGGTGATCGCGGAGATCACCCGGGTGGACACGTCGCTGGCAACTTTCTTCCTGGTCCACCACGATCTCTTCGTTGAGTCGCTCTACGGATTCGGCTCCGAGGAGCAGAAGGCGCGCCTGTTGGCGGACGCCGCGAACCTGCGGACCACCGGGGCGTTTGCGCTGACCGAGCCGGAGCATGGGTCCGACGTCGCCGGCGGCATGGAGACCACTGCCCGCCGCGTTCCCGGCGGAGCGCCCGACGGCGGTGACACCTGGGTGCTCAACGGCGTCAAGCGGTGGATTGGGAACGGGACGTTCTGCGACTACATGCTTGTCTGGGCCCGCGACGAGGCCGGCGGCGGCATCCGCGGTTTCATTGTCGACGCCACCCTGCCGGGGGTCAGCAGGAGCCGGATCGAGAATAAAATCGCGCTGCGCACCGTACAGAACGCCGACATCGTCTTTCACAACGTCCAGGTGGCCGAGGCAGACCGTTTTGCCGGGATCAACAGCTTCGAGGACACCAACGAACTGCTGCGCGGTTCACGCATCATGGTGGCCTGGCAGGGTGTGGGGCAGCAGCTGGCGGCATTCGACGTCGCCCGGCAGTACGCCGTCGAGCGCCGGCAGTTCGGGCGGCCACTGGCGAAGTTCCAGTTGGTCCAGCAGCAGCTGGTGACGATGCTCGGCAACGCGGTGGCGAGCATGGGGATGATGGTCCGGATCGCGCAGCTGCAGGATGCCGGCGCGGCGGACATGCCGCAGGTGGCGCTGGCGAAGTCCTATGTGAGCGCCAGGATGCGCGAGACGGTGGCGATGGGCCGGTCGCTGCTGGGCGGCAACGGGATCGTCACCGATTACCGCATGGCCAAGATCTTCGCCGACGCCGAGGCGATCTACACCTACGAGGGTTCATATGAGATCAACACCCTGATCGTGGGCCGGGCGGTGACCGGGGTGTCCGCGATCGTCTAGCCGCGGACTAGAAAGATACTGGGTCCTTTTCCCCGGCTTCGATCCGGCAGTCCAGGCTGTTGTTCTTCACCGGCATGGGGCAGGTCCCGTAGGGGGTGAAGGCACTGGGGTAATTGATGGCGCGGTTGAAGTCCAGGATCACCGTAAGATTTCCCTGATCATCGACGCGCGGCCGGGTGGTGGAGACCTTCCGCCATTCGGCCGTTGCCTTGTCGGGCGGCCCTGCGCCGTTGGTCTCGTCGTGGAACGTTACCGTCAGGGCGCCGAGCTTCTCCTCCTCGGCCTGCAGCCGGAACTCGTGGTCCTTGCCCGGCAGCCGGAACACCAGCTCGCCCACCGAGCGGTGCACCCCGTCCACCAGCGGGTTGGCGGTGGCGATGGGCATGTCCACCGGCTCCGGGTTGGGGTGGAAACGCGCCTCAACGACGAGGTCGGGCCGGTAGTCGAAGGTGGGGACGCCGTCGAACCCGGTGAACACCGGCGACTGCGAATCCCGGGTCCGGAGCGCGTAACGGCCGGCCCGCATGGCGAGCTCCACCACAACCTGCCGGCCGTCCGGCCCGCCGAACTGCACCCACATCAGGGACTCCTCGTCGGACAGCCCCGCGCTGATGGTGCCGTCCACCGCGCCGCCGGTGTCCACGAGCGTCAGCCCGTCGGCGGCGGCGGCGGTGAGAAACGCCGTGGTGCCGTCCGTGGACCACACGCCTGGCACGAGGTCGACGGCGGCCGGACTCTCCGTCAACCACGAAAACGACGTCAGGGTGAGCCACCCGTACTCACCGGCAAGGGCGTCGTTGCGGTTCTTGCGGAAACGCTGCCAGCGGGCGAAGCGGGCGTCAGGACCGGTGGGTGCGATGGTCACGGGTTCCTTCCAGGCTTGCGGCCTCGGCGGCGGCATGCAACTGCCCGGTCCAGACGCCGTCCACCTGCTCGAGGTAGGCGAGGATCAGGTCGTCCTTGGCTGGGAAGTACTTGTAGAAGGTGGCCTTGGCCACCCCGGATTCAGCGATGATTGTGTCGATGCCGGCTGCCCGGAGGCCGTGGGCATAAAAGAGCCGGAAAGCCGTCACCTTGGTCCTGTCCCTGGCCTGCCCGGCCGGGGTCCGCATGGCCAGGGATCCGGCGGCCAGGAAGGCTGTGGCTGCGGCGGGCGTCATAGCTTCATGGTACATAGACCAGTCTGTCCACGGGATCCCGCGGGATCCCGCGGCGGCCGGTAAGGCCGGCAGCGAGGTGATGGTCAACGCCACCAGCGGTATGGGGTCCCTGCCTGCCCTGGCCGCCGCAGGCTCCGCAAACCAAGACGGTGGCAGCCCGACTGCTGGCGGACCTCGGCCGCCGGGACATCATCGACCTGGCCGATATCACCACCGCCCGTGGCACGGAGATGCTGCTGCCGGTCTGGCTGCGGCTCTGGGGGGCTTTCGGCAACGCGGACTTCACCTTCAAAGTTGCCCGGTGAGCTCCTGAGCCTTGATCCCGCCGCGGGAGGGTGGAACACTGTGTCCATCTGCCGCCCGGCAGCGCGTCCTTCCAACCGTGACTTCTCCGATGGACAACACGGAGCACCCCGTTCTGCGCAGTCCCATCCCAGCCCCAAGGCACAGGAGCCGTTATGAACCCGCTAGATTCCCTTGTCGCTTCCATTGAGCGCTTTGACCGGTTGGACGGGTTTGCGGCCGCCGTGTCCGGGGCCGTCGGCACAGCGGTGCACCCGCGTGCTGTGCGGAACATTCTCAGCGGCACCATCATCGGCCATCCGGTCCACCCCCTCCTCACCGACATTCCCATCGGCGCCTGGAGCATGGCGGCGATCCTGGATACGGTGGGCGGCAAGGCGTCGGAGCCGGCAGCCGACCTCCTCGTGTGGGTGGGCATCGCTGGCGCTGTTCCCACGGCGGCAACCGGCCTCAACGACTGGTCCGATACCCAGGGAAAGCCGCGCCGGGTGGGCCTGGTGCACGCCGCGGCCAACACCGTAGCGCTCGGCCTGTATACCGCTTCTGCGGTGGCGCGCGTGGCGGGACACCGCGGGCTCGGCAAGTCTTTCGGCCTGGCAGGGTTTGGCATCCTGATGTTTGGCGGGTTCCTCGGCGGCCACCTCAGTTACGCCAACGCGGTGAACGTGAACAAGACGGCTGACCGGAACGGACCGTCGCAGTGGACGCCGGTGCTTGACGACGGCGACCTGCCCGACGGCGGCCACCGCAAGGTTGAGGTGGGCAAAGTCTCGGTGCTCCTGTACCGATCCGGTTCCGCTATCAAGGCCCTGGACAGTGTGTGCAGCCACATGGGCGGCCCCCTGGACAAGGGGGATATTGCTGACGGCTGCGTCACGTGCCCCTGGCATGGAAGCACGTTCCGTCTGGACGACGGAAGCGTCGTCCGGGGCCCGGCCACCCGCCCGCAGCCCGCCTATGAGACCCGGATCAGCGAGGGACGGATCGAGCTCCGCCGGACGCCCGGCTAACAGGGGCGGATTCCCCGCGGGGCCGGAGGCCGGGTAGCATCCATGGGTACAAGTAACCCGGCTCACAGTATCCAGCGCAGTGTACGAGCCAAGTCCAACCCTGAGGGATTGTTTCCATGGCCGACACTGCAACGAATTCCGCCGCCGATCTTGCCGCCGAGCTGCGCGCCGATGTCCGCCGGGTCTCCACTCTTCTCGGCGAATCCCTGGTCCGCCAGCACGGCCCGGAACTTCTTGACCTGGTGGAGCAGGTGCGTCTGCTGACGAAGGAATCCAAGGAAGCTGCCCGCGGCGGGGCAGATGCGACCGGCCCGTGGAGTTCCTATGATGTCGTCGCCCAGGTCCGCGAACTGCTCGGGTCGCTGCCGTTGGACCAGGCCACCGACCTGGTCCGCGCGTTTGCGTTCTACTTCCATCTGGCCAACGCAGCCGAGCAGGTACACCGGGTCCGGGGCCTGCGCACCCGGCAGGAAAAGGACGGCTGGCTGGCCAAAGCCGTCGCCGACGTCGCCGGCCAAGCCGGCCCGGCGGTCCTGCAGGAGGTTGTGAACGAACTCGATGTCCGGCCGGTCTTCACCGCGCACCCCACCGAGGCGTCCCGCCGGTCCGTCCTTGACAAGGTCCGCCGGCTCTCGGACATCCTCGCTGAGAGCACGGCGGAGGACACCGCCGCACGACGCCGGCAGGACCGCCACCTGGCGGAAGTGATCGACCAAATGTGGCAGACGGATGAACTCCGCCAGGTCCGGCCCACTCCGGTGGACGAGGCCCGCAACGCGATCTATTACCTCACCGGCATCCTGGGCGACGCCCTGCCGGAGATGCTCTCGGACTTCTCCGATCTGCTCGGCGAACACGGCGTCACCCTTCCCTCAGAACGGGCGCCCATCCGTTTCGGTTCCTGGATCGGCGGTGACCGGGACGGCAACCCCAACGTCACCGCGGCGGTCACCCGGGACATTCTGCAGATCCAGAACCAGCATGCAGTCCGGATCAGTATCGGCCTCATTGACGGACTGATTTCCATCCTGTCCAACTCAACGGCGCTCGCCGGTGCGGACCAGGCGTTGCTCGACTCGATCGACGTCGACCTCGGGAATCTTCCGGGTCTGGACCGCCGGGTCCTGGAGCTCAACGCCCAGGAGCCGTACCGGCTCAAGCTCACCTGCATCAAGGCCAAGCTGCTGAACACCGCCCGGCGCGTCGCGGCCGGGTCTGCGCACGAGCCCGGCCGCGACTACGCCGCCACCGCGGAGCTCCTCACCGAGCTGGGCCTGCTGGAGCGCTCGCTCCGCAACCACCACGCCGCGCTCGCCGCCGACGGCGCCCTGGCCCGGGCCCGCCGCGCCATCGCCTCCTTCGGGCTGCACCTGGCCACCCTGGACATCCGCGAACACGCGGATTACCACCACGACGCCGTGGGGCAGCTGATGGACCGCCTCGGCGGGCCCGGCCTCCGGTACACCGAGCTGAGCCGGGCGGAGCGGATCGAGGTGCTGGGAGCAGAGCTCGCCTCCCGCCGCCCGCTTTCCGGCCACCCGATCAAGCTCGACGGCGCGGCCGACGGCACCTACGACGTCTTCCGCGAGATCCGGCGGGCGCTGCGCACCTACGGCCCGGACGTGATCGAGACCTACATCATCTCGATGACCCGCGGCGCCGACGATGTCCTGGCCGCCGCCGTGCTGGCCCGCGAGGCCGGGCTGGTCAATCTCTTCGGCGCTGACCCGTATGCCAGGATCGGCTTCGCTCCGCTGCTGGAAACCGTGGAGGAGCTGCGGGCCTCGGCCGAGATCGTGGACGAGCTGCTCTCCGATCCCTCCTACCGCGAGCTGGTGCGGCTGCGCGGGGACGTCCAGGAAATCATGCTGGGCTACTCGGACTCCAACAAGGAATCCGGCGTGATGACCAGCCAGTGGGAAATCCACAAGACCCAGCGCAAACTCCGGGACATCGCGGCGAAACACGGCGTCCGGGTGCGCCTGTTCCACGGCCGCGGCGGTTCCGTGGGCCGGGGTGGCGGGCCCACCTATGACGCCATCTTGGCCCAGCCGAACGGGGTGCTGGAAGGCGAGATCAAGTTCACCGAGCAGGGTGAGGTCATCTCGGACAAGTACTCCCTGCCTGAGCTGGCCCGCGAGAACCTGGAGCTATCGCTGGCGGCGGTACTGCAGGGCTCGGCGTTGCACCGCACCCCGCGCACCTCGGAGGATCAGCGCGAACGCTACGGGTACGTCATGGATATCATTTCCGATGCTGCCTTCGACCGGTACCGGACGCTGATCGATGACCCCGATTTGCCGGCCTACTTCGTGGCATCCACCCCGGTGGAACAGTTGGGGTCGCTCAATATCGGTTCCCGGCCATCCAAGCGGCCCGATTCGGGGGCCGGGCTCGAAGGCCTGCGGGCCATCCCGTGGGTGTTCGGCTGGACCCAGTCCCGTCAGATCGTGCCGGGCTGGTTCGGTGTGGGCTCCGGGCTGAGGGCCGCCCGCGAGGCAGGCAACGCCGCCCAGCTGGTGGAGATGATGGACGGCTGGCACTTCTTCCGCTCCGTGGTCTCCAACGTTGAGATGACACTGGCGAAGACGGACATGGATATCGCCGGCTACTACGTGTCCACCCTGGTGCCGGCGGAACTGCACCACCTCTTCTCCGCCATCCGGGCCGAGTACGAGTTGACTGTCAGCGAGATCCAGAACCTGACCGGCGAGAACCTGCTGCTCGATGCGCAGCCCACCCTGAAGCGTTCACTGGAGATCCGCGACCAATATCTCGATCCGATCAGCTACCTCCAGGTGGAGCTCCTGCGCCGGGTGCGTGCCGAGTCCGCCGGGGAGGACATGCCCAACGGTGAGATCGACGAACGCCTCCAGCGCGCCATGCTCATCACGGTCAACGGCGTGGCGGCGGGCCTGCGCAACACCGGCTAGGCCGGGCAGGGTCCGGCGGCACGTCCCGATAGGGTAGGTGTATGCCGTCGTTCCAGACCAGACTGAAGATTACCGGGCTCAAGCCGGGCACCCTGCCCGAGGCCGTTATGGCCGCCGCCGTCGAAGCGCTGGAGACGCGGCACCATGTCGAGGCGAACCAGTTGGACCTGGCCGGCGGCGTTCCGCAGTTGAACCTGCGCTTCCTCGTGGAGCCCACCTCGCACAGCGGTGAGAACAGCCAGGCGCTGGAGTCGGCAGCCATGATGCGCGACGCCGTCGAACGCGTCGCGGTGACCGGGAACCTGCTGGTCCTCCGGCGCAACCGTGGCCGCTGGGCGCCCGTCTAGGAGCCGGCTGCCGGACTTAGAAGTCCAGCTCCTCGTCGGGCCCGTCGACCACGGGGGAGCGGTTGCCGCGCTTGCGTGTGACAATGATGCCCACGACGGCGCCGATCACGACGCCTACGCCGACGCCGATCAGTGAGCTCGCCCAGAACGGCAACCCGGTGGCCGCACCGGTCGCGTAGCCGAGGCCGACGGACCAGCTGGCCCAGAGCAGTCCGCCCAGAGCCGCGCAGAGGCTGAATCCGCGGGTGGAGACGTTGGCGATCCCGGCGGCGGCAGTCGTGGCGAGCCGTCCGCCCGGGATGAAGCGGATACCGATGATGGCCCCGTATGTGGTGGACCGGCCCGCCTTGCCAAGAGCCGAATGGACGGCCTGATGGAACGCCCGGCCCCACCGCCAGCGGTCCAGGACATGGCTCAGGCGCCGTTTGAAGAGCTGGAACACCAGGATGTCCCCGAACCAGGACGCTCCGGCGGCGAGGAGCACCACCAGGAACGGGTTGGCCCGGCCAATGGCGGACAGCGCACCGCCGGTGATGACCACCATCTCGGACGGGATGGGCGGGAAGAGGGCATCGCCCATGACAACCGGGATGATCCAGAAATAGATCGCGTCCCCCCAGCTGTCAGCGTTGCCGAAGTCCATGGGCACAAGGTACCGCACTTCCGGCTCCGCTCCGGTCCATGCCGGATTTTACCGTCCCGGGTCAGATTTGTGGCAGCCTCAGCCGGCCTCGCTGAGTTCCAGTCCGCTGCGGTACTCCACCGGCCTCCGGGTGATGGGGTCCACGAACCGGATCCCCCGGGCCAGGAGCTGCAACGGCTTCGAGTAATCGTCCGGAGCCTTGTCCAGCAGCTCCGGGTAGAAGGCGTCATTGACGATTCCCAGCCCCAGCGAGGCCATGTGCACCCGGAGCTGGTGGGTCTTGCCCGAGTGCGGCTCCAACCGGTACACGGCCCGGCGGGCGGGGCCGCCGTCGGGTGCTTCCGGGGCGGGTCCGTCGAAGGTCCGCAGCTGCTCAATCCTCGTCTCGGCGTTGGGCTCGCCGTCGATCACCTCGGCGAGCAGGTAGCTGCGGGACTTGGTCATCCGGTTCCGGACCACTATGGGGAAGTCGACGGCAGGGTGTCCGGGCGCGGGGTGGGCCGCGGCCACGCACTCGTACTCCTTTTGGACCTGGCGCTTCTCGAAAAGCACCTGGTAGTTTCCCCGGGTCTCGGGATTGGTGGACAACAGCAGGATTCCGGCCGTCATACGGTCCAGCCGGTGCATGGGGATCAGGTCTGGCAGCCCCAGCTGGTTCCGGAGCCGGACCAGCGCCGACTCCTGGATGTAGGTGCCGCCGGGGGTGGTGGGCAGGAAATGCGGCTTGTCCACCACAAGAAGGTTCTCGTCCTGGTGCAGGATCCTCAGTTCCACCGGGATGCGGGTCTCCGGCGGCAGCGTGCGGTAGTACCAGATGAACGTGTGGTGCCGGAGCGGGGTGCTGCGGTCCAACGGGATGCCGGCCGCGCCCACGATCTCGCCGGCATCGAAGCGGTCCTCGATGCCCTGCGGGTCGATGTGCCCCCAGCGGTGCATCATGTAGTCCAGAGCGGTGTCCCACGGCCCCTCGTCCGGAAGGCGGAGACGGGTCGCGTTGACGCCGTCGCGCACGGGCAGAGGGGATTGCATCACCGGTCCATTCTACTTTGCCGTACCCACCTACACCGTTTCCTCCGCCGCTTCGACGGTTCCCTGCGCACTCGATGGTTCTCAGCGTCGGGTGGGCAGGGAACCGTCGAAATGGGCCGGGGCGTGGGCGTGGGCGTGGTGGCGGGGGCGGGGGCTCGGGGGCGGGTGGGCCCGGGGTCAGGCGATGGCTGTCGCCGGCGTGGGTCCTGTTCTGCTGCGCAGTTGCGGGGAAGTTTCCACCCGGCACTGGGCTGCCCGCAGCGCCTCCACCGCGGTGTGGAGCTGGTCCGGGGGCAACGTGAAGGGCACCCGGAGAAAGTGCTCGAAGGCACCGCCGGTGCCGAACCTGGGGCCGGCCGCCAGCCGGATGCCAAAGTCCGGGGCCACCACCGCCAGGGCCGTGCTGATGGGGGCCGGCAGCCGGCACCACACGGACAGCCCACCGTCGGGCCGTTCACTCTGCCAGCCCGGCAAGCGTTCCGCGATCAGGTCCAGCAGCGCGTCCCGGTTCTCCCGCAGCGTGGCCAGCCGGGCCGGGAGCGGCTCGGACAAAGCGTTAACCAGATGGGCCGCGGCGAGCTGTTCCACCACCGGGCCGCCAAGGTCCATGGTGGTGCGCGCTGCGGCGAAGCGCTGGATCAGGGGCTCCTCGGCCCGGATCCATCCGGTCCGCAGGCCGGCCCAGTGCGACTTGCTGAGCGAGCCGATGGAAACGACGGCGGGGCTGAAGGCGGCCAGCGGTGTGGACTCGGCGCCGTCGAGGTTCAACGCCCGGAGGGTTTCATCCGCTACCAGAATCGTTCCGGCTGTGGCCGCGGCGCGGACCAGCCGGCGGCGCTGGGGATCGGACATCAGCCGGCCGGTGGGGTTGTGAAAGTCGGGAACCACGTAGGCCATCGCCGGCCGCTGTTGCAAGAGCGCGGTTTCGATCGCCGCCACGTCCCAGCCCGGGCGGCCGCCCGAAGACGGATCGGACCGGGTCCCGCCGCGCGCGGCCGGCATGGCCACCGGAACCAGCCGGCAGCCCGCGGCCCGGATGGCGTCAAGCGCATTGGGGTAGCTGGGATGCTCCACCAGGACCTTGTCAGCCCGTCCGGCCAGTGTACGCAACACGATGTTCAGGGCGTGCTGGGCACCGGAGGTCACGAGTATCTGCTGCGCGGTGGTGGGTACGCCGGCCGCCGCATAGTGCCGTGCGATGGCGTCCCTGAGCGGGCGGACCCCGAGTGCGTCGTAACCAAAGCCGGGCAGGAGCGCCGGAAGCTCGGTCAGGGCGGAGGCGAAGGCCCGGTGGACCACCTCGCCGCTGGCGGGCAACGAGGCGTAGGCGAGGTCGAGGATCCCGTCGGGAACGGCCAGGCCCGGGGCGCCGCTAAGGTGTGCCCCGCCGCCGTTGCCACCCCCCGGAAGAGTGATTTGCGGGATGCATGTCCGGCCGCGGCTGCCCTGCCCGCTGCTGAGGAAACCCTGCTCGCGCAGCTGGGCGTAGGCGGCGGTGACGGTTGTCCGGCTGGTGCCGAGTGTTTCGGCCAGGGCCCGTTCGCTGGGCAGCGCGACGTCCAGCGGCACGCGGCCATCGAGGACCAGCAAGCGGATGACGTCGGCGAGTTCCCGGTAGGCGGCGCCCGTGCCGCGGTTCCATCGGCCGAGCAGCCGGTTTAGCGAACGGGGACTGAGCGATCCTGGCATAGGACCAGTATTTCAAACTGGCTATGGATTACAAGGCCAGTTCTCGGAGAGGATGGGTGGCATGATGACCCGCAGGCTCTTTCAGCTCTTTGTCGGCCTCGCCATGTACGGCATATCCCTGGCCATGTTCATCCGTGCCGGACTCGGCCTGGACCCGTGGGATGTGTTCCACCAGGGCCTCGCGGTCAAAACCGGGCTGAGCATCGGCACCGTGGTGGTGATCGTCAGCTTCCTGGTGCTTCTCCTGTGGATTCCCCTGCGCCAGTGGCCGGGGGTGGGCACCTTGTGCAACGCCGTGCTGGTGGGCGTCTTTGCCGACGTCGGGCTCGCCGTGATTCCCGGAATCTCCCACCTCGGTGGGCAGGCCGGAATGCTTGCCGGGGCCATTGTGCTGAACGGCATTGCTTCCGCCTGTTACCTCGGTGCCCGGTTGGGGCCCGGTGCACGGGACGGCCTGATGACCGGGCTCGCCCGGCGGACGGGCTGGTCCGTGCGGACGTCCCGGACCGGCATTGAAATCGTCGTTCTCGCCGCGGGGTGGCTGCTCGGCGGTTCGGTCGGCATCGGAACCGTGCTCTACGCCCTGGCGATCGGGCCGCTGGTGCAATTGCTGTTGCCGCGGTTCACCGTGCCGGAGCCGGAGAAGGCGGTGCCCGCCGGGGTGGCAGCCGATCCGGCAACCGCCGTCCCCTGAGCCGCGACCTGAGCCCTGCCCGGAGCCCTTCTGTGGGACGACGCCGGGTCCTGGCCAAATGCACCAGGCCCAAGGTCCGCGACCCGGGTCCTGGCCAAATGCACCAGGCCCAAGGTCCGCGACCCGGGTCCTGGCCAAATGCACCAGGCCCAAGGTCCGCGACCCTGCACGAATGCCACTTCCCGGCCGGCCCTCCACCATGCTGACGATGCCCGAAGTTCTCCGCGCGGCGCACGAGTCCGTTCGAGACTGGTATTCGGGCGCCGTCAGAACTTAGGGTGTCGCGGAGTCGTTTCCGCGTCGCGGGGTTACTGTGCCGGGCCGGTGCCCGGGGACGGCTGGCACGTGGGGCAGTAGTAGATGTCGCGTTCTTCGGTGCCGGTGGCCTTGGCCAGGACGCCGCGCCGTACCGGTGTCCGGCACTTCAGGCAGGGCTGGTGTTCGCGCCGGTAAACCCAGTAGCCGGGCAATCCGGAGCTGCGGCCCACGATGGCGCCGCGCTGGTTAAGGACGGTGGTCCGGCGGCCGGGGCCCAGGTTGGCTTCCAGCAGCACTTTGGCGTCGATGATCATGGCGGCGATGTCCGGCACGTCCGAGACCGGGGTGGCCGGGTGCACGCCGGAAAGGAAGCAGGCCTCGCAGCGGTAGATATTGCCAATCCCTGCCAGATTCCGCTGGTCCAGCAGCGCGACGCCGATCGGCACGTCCGGCGCGGCGCGGATCCGCCGTTCCGCCTCGGCCAGGTCCCAATCCGGACCCAGCAGGTCCGGTCCAAGGTGGCCCACGACAGAGTCCTCCTCTGAACTGCGGACCACCTCAAGGATGCCGAGTGAGAAGCCGACGGCGTCCGCCGCGGCGGTGCGCAGCACGCAGCGGGCGGTGAATCCGGGTTTTCGCCAGCGGCCACCCGGCGGGTACACCTGCCAGGTGCCCTCCATCTTGAGGTGGGAATGAATCGTCAGACGTTGCGGCTCCGCCGGTCCGCTGGATCCCGGCCGTGCCGGGCCTTCCAGCCGCATGAGCAGGTGCTTGCCGCGCGGGATCACCTCTATCACGGTCCAGCCGCCCAGTTTGAGGGTGGCGAACCGGGGCACTCGGAAGTCGGAGGAGGTCAGCTGCTGGCCGGCCAGTGCCGCGTGAAGCTGGGCGGCTGCGCGGAAGACCGAATCACCCTCAGGCACGGATTCTCAGCCCCTTGGGCGTGGAGTAAGCCCCGGCATGGGCCAGTGCCGCTGCGACGGGGGTATCGAGGATGCCGTGGCCGTTGACTTTTTCCATGATCAGTTTGTCTACCGCGCCCCGGGTGACCACACCCACCAGGGCCGCGCCGGCTGCTGCGAGCACCTCGGTGTCCTCGCTGAAGGCGAGCAGGGTCTTGCCCCCGCGTTCCACATACAGGACCAGGGCGCCGTCGACCAGTACCACCAGGGCTCCGGCCTTCCGGCCCGGGCGGTGGCCGGTTCCCGCCTCGACGTTGAGGGCAGGCCAAGGCAGGGCGGCGCCGTAGGGGTTGGCGGGGTCCGTCGCTGCGAGGGCCAACGCGACGGGCTCGGGCTTGTGGAGCTGGGTGTCCTCGGCGTACGAGCGGAGCCGGTCCACGGTGGCGGGAACAGCGAACTGGGCCGCGCCCAGGTGCTCAATGAAGTAACCGCGGCGGCACCGGCCGGCTTCCTCCAGTCGGGCCAGGACTTTGTACATCAGGCCGAAACCGCCCAGGATGTTTTCCGCCATGACCGAGCCCCGGGTGATGACGCCGTACCGGTCCAAGAGAAGTTCAGCGGTGGCCCGGGCGTGGATGGTGGCATCCAGCTCGGGCGCGGGGAGTGCGGACCAGCGGCCTGCGGCCAGCGGCGGAGTGGGCGCGGTGCCGCTTGCGGAGCCGTACTTCCCGCCGGTCAGCCCGGGGGATCCGAGCAAACCGGTGCCGTGGGCGCGGCCCAGCCGGCTCAGCCGCGGGGCACGTGCCCGCGGCGCGCGGGCAACCTGCCGGTGCGAAGTGTGGCCGCCGGCAATCATTGCCCGGACCGGCGCGAACGTGTCGCCGGTGATCCGGCCCGCCCAGGCGAGGTCCCAGAGCGCGGAAACGACGTCCTGGTCGCTGAGTACCGAATCCATCCCGCCGGCGACGTCGGTGAGTTGCCGGAAGAAGTAGCCGCCGCCATTGTTCCGCAGGTGGTCCAGGAGCCGGAGCTGGGCGTCACCCGGCTCGAAGTCGATGGCGGGGTTCAGGGTCAACTCGGCAGCATCAGCCAGATGGAGGCTCACCCAGCCGTCATTGCCGGGGAGGGCACCCGCACCGGACCAGAGCACTTCGCCGGCAGCCATAAGCTCGTCGAGCATGGCGGGCTGGTAATCGACGATGCGGCCGGCAAGGACAAGGGGTTCCCAGGCCGAGGCCGGAATAGGTACCCCGGACAGCTGGTCCACTGCTGTGATGATTCCGTCCAGTCCGCGCAGCGCCGACTGCCCGCGCTGGCCAGGCACGCGAACGTTTTGCCAGGCCGGCAGGAAGCGGCCGTAGGCAGAGGCATCCACGGGCTCCACCTCGGCCCGCAGTGCGGCAAGCGAGCGGCGGCGGAGTTTGCGCAGGACTTCGGCGTCGCACCATTCGCTGAGACCGGTCAACGACGGGGCCGGGGGAGCGGGCTGGGTCCCGTTGGTGGTAGTGGAATCCGGGTCAGGGGCGCTGGTGGTGCCGTCGGCTTCCGGAGCCGGCGGGGGTGCGGCGTGCGGCCGGAACTCGCCTTCCACCACCCGACCGTCGGCGGCGAGCCTCTTCAACGCGGTGCCGACGACGGCGACGCCAAGTCCCAGCCGGGCGGCGGCCTCGGCCGAGGTGAATGGCCCGTGGGTCCGCGCATAGCGCGAGACGAGATCGCCCAGCGGGTCGGCGACCGGCTCAATAAAGGCCAGCGGAACGCCCATAGGCAACGGGACGCCGATGGCGTCGCGCAACCGGGCGGCGTCCTCCACTGCGGCGTAACGCTCGGCACCCCCGACATTGACCACGATGGCGCGGTTGGCACGCCGGAGTGCCGCGAGGTGCCCGGCGGCATCGGCGAGCGGAGCTCCCGCGTCCGCCGCCACGGTTGGCCCGGCGTCGGTCGCGTCGGCTGCCACGGTTGGCCCGGCGTCGGTCGCGTCCGCTCCCACGGCCGGCCCGGCGTCGGCCGGCACAGCCGCCACGACGGCATCAGATGCGACGGTCGAGGCCGCCTCGAGCCGCGCCGCGACTTCCTCCGGGGTCAGCGGGCCCAGCAGGCGGAGCAGATCCGCAACGCCCTCCACCCCGCGGACCTTCCGGTCGGGGGCAAGCCGCTGCAGTTCCAGTTCGGTAGCGTCGATGACCTTGGCATCGAGCAGTTCGCGCAGTTCCACCCGGCCCAGGAGCTCGTTGAGCAGGGTCGAATCCAGCGCCAGCGCCGCTGCCCTGCGCTCGGCCAGCGGAGAATCGCCCTCGTAGAGGAACTGTGCCACGTAGCCGAACAGCAGGGACTTGGCGAAGGGGGACGGCTGCTGGGTGGTGGTCTGCAGGATCCGCAGCTCGCGCCGTTCGACGGACGCGGCGATGTCCTTCAACGCCGGAAGGTCATAGACATCCTGCAGGCATTCCCGCACGGTCTCGAGGACGATCGGAAACGTGGGGTACTTCCGCGCGACGTCCAGCAGTTGGGCGGAGCGCTGGCGCTGCTGCCACAGCGGTTGTCGTTTGCCGGGGGTCTGCCGCGGCAGCAGCAGTGCCCGTGCGGCGCACTCACGGAAGCGGGAGGCAAACAGGGCGCTGCCGCCCACTTCCGCCGTCACGATCTGCTCAAGTTCCTCCGGATCAAACAAAAACAGCTCCGCCCCGGGTGGTTCGTCCTCCATCATGGGCACGCGCAGCACGATGCCGTCATCAGCGGCCATCGCGGACCCGTCCATGCCATAGCGCTGGTGCAGCCGCTGCCCAACGGCGAGGGCCCACGGCGCGTGCACCGGCATGCCGAACGGGCTGTGCAGCACCACCCGCCAGTCGCCGAGTTCGTCGTGGAAGCGTTCCACCACCAGGGTGGTGTCGCTCGGAACCACTTCCGTGGCCAGTTTCTGTTCGGACAGGTACTGGATCAGGTTGTTGGCGGCGAAATCGTCCAGTCCGCTGGCTTTGCAGCGTTCCGTGGCGGGCCCGACGTCGGACGCGGCGAGTTCGCGCACGAAGGCACCCAGGGCCCGGCCCAGGTCCACCGGGCGGCCGAGCGAGTCGCCTTTCCAGAACGGAAGCTTTCCCGGCTGGCCGAAGGCAGGCGAGACCAGGACCCGGTCGTGGGTGATGTCCTCGATCTTCCAACTGGTGGCACCGAGGGCGAACACGTCACCGACGCGTGATTCGTAGACCATTTCCTCGTCGAGTTCGCCGACCCGGCGGCCGCCTTTCGCTGCGGCCGCCGCCGGGCTCGCCGCCCGGCCGTCGCCGCCTGCGGTGCCGGGAGAAGCGGAGCCTTCCGCCTCGGTGCCGATGATGTAGACGCCGAAAAGCCCGCGGTCGGGGATGGTGCCGCCGGAGGTGACGGCCAGCCGCTGCGCGCCGGGCCGGCCTTCGATCGTGCCAGCGTTGCGGTCCCAGACGATCCGGGGCCGCAGCTCTGCGAATTCGTCGGAAGGGTACCGGCCGGCGAGCAGGTCCAGGGTGGCCTCGAACGCGGAGCGGGGGAGCGAAGCGAAGGGTGCTGACCGGCGGACCGTGGCAAACCAGTCCTCCACATCGATGGACCCCAGGGCCGCGGCCGCCACAGTCTGTTGGGCCAGGATGTCCAGTGGATTGGCGGGCACGTAGAGCCGTTCAATCTTTCCGGCGAGCATCCGTTCCACCGTGATGGTGGTGTGCACCAGGTCGGCGCGGTGCTTGGGGAACAGCACACCCTGGGAGATCTCGCCCACCTGGTGCCCGGCGCGGCCTACCCGCTGCAGCCCGCTGGCGACGGACGGAGGGGACTCCACTTGCACGACGAGGTCCACGGCGCCCATGTCGATGCCGAGTTCCAGGGAGGACGTGGCGACGACGCAGCGCAGGCGGCCGGATTTCAGGTCGTCCTCGATCAGGGCCCGCTGGTCCTTGGACACCGAGCCGTGGTGCGCGCGGGCCAGAACCGGATCTGCACCGGCGGTGCTCCCTGCCTGCGCCATCATGTGCGCCGGGGTCGCGGTGGAGGCAGGGGTTGCTGGAGTGCCACCGGGTGCTGCGCCGGCAGCCTCCCCGCCGACCGCGGCAGCCATCAGCTGCCGTTCGGCGTAGATCTCGTTGAGCCGGGCGGTAAGGCGTTCGGCGAGCCGGCGGGAGTTCGCGAACACGATCGTGGACTGGTTGGCGAGCACCAGGTCTACGATCTTCTCCTCGACATGGGGCCAGATCGAGGCCTGCGGCTGCAGTCCGGACGCCGGGCCGGAGTCGAAGGCACCCGCGGCACCCTGCAGGTCCGACATGTCCTCCACCGGGACGGAAACTGTCAGGTCCCAGGTCTTTTTCGAGGGCGGGGCCACAATTTCCACCGGCGCGGAACCGGCGAGGAACTGGGCCACCAGTTCCTTGGGCTCCACGGTGGCGGAGAGCCCAATCCGCTGGGCAGGTTTCGGGAGCAACGCGTCGAGGCGTTCCAGCGATACGGCCAGATGGGCGCCGCGTTTGGTGCCCGCGACGGCGTGGACCTCGTCGACAATAATCGTGTCCACCTCGGCGAGGGTCTCCCGCGCCTTGGAGGTGAGCATCAGGAACAGGGATTCAGGCGTGGTGATGAGGATGTCCGGGGGGTTGCTCAGCAGGGCGCGGCGGTCCGACGCCGGGGTGTCCCCGGACCGGACGCCCACAGTGATCAGCGGCGCGGGCATGCCGAGGCGTTTGGCGGTCTGGGTGATGCCGATCAGCGGGGCGCGCAGGTTGCGTTCGACGTCGACCCCGAGCGCCTTGAGCGGCGAGATATACAGCACCCGGGTTTTGCGCTTGGGGGCCTTCCGGCGGCCACCCTTCGCAGGAGCCAGGCCGGGCAGCTCTTCCGGCTCGGCAGGGGCAGCCACCAGCAGCCGGTCCAGCGCCCAGAGGAACGCGGCCAGGGTCTTGCCGGATCCGGTGGGGGCAACCACGAGCGCGTGCGCGCCCGAGGAGATTGCATTCCAGGCACCGTTCTGCGCCGGTGTGGGCGCAGTGAAAGCGCCGAGGAACCAGTCCCGGGTCGGCCGGCTGAACCGGTCCATGGCCTCGGCCTCAAGTGTGCCGCCAGCTAGCTCCTGCCCCTTCATTCCTCCATCATGCCCTACGGCAGCGACAGTATTTGGCGGGCGGTATCCCGGCCCTCCGGCGGAGGTGGTGCGGGTGCTACTTGGCCGAGAACGCCCGGATGCTCAGCACATTGGTGCCGGCATTGCTGCAGGCGTCATGCGGTTCGGCGATGAACAGGGATTCCGTGTCCTCCGGCGGGTAAATCCGGAACCCGGCCGCCGGGACCACTGTGCAGTCGGCGTAGTTGCGGGCCTGCGTATAGCGCAGCGTGGCAGTTCCGCCCTGGCCGGGGGCGAGCAGTACGCCGGCGGCGGGGGTGGATGCGTCCCTGGCGGCGGGGGCGCCGATCGGTTCGCCGTTCGGGCCGGCGGTGAGCGAGACCCCGGCGAAGCCCTTCAGCAGGCAAGCCTCGGTGCCGGAATTCGTCAGGATCAGCTGGATGTAGACGCTGCCGGCCGCGCCGCCGCCGGTGGCATCGGTGGCGGCGGTCAGGCCGGCAGTTTTGCACAGCGCAGGACCGGCGGCCGGTGTGGAGACCGCGGCTGCTGGCGCCGATGTGGCGGGGGCGGCGCTCGTGGGGGTCTCCACGGGCTGGCTGGTGGGGGCCGCGGCCGAGGACACCGCGGCGCTGGGCGCCGGTGTGCTGGAGGCCTGCGTGCTGGAGGTCTGGGATTGCGGGGTGCCCGTGCCGCAACCGGCGAGCACGAGTGCTGCCGCGGCTGCCGCCGTCGTCAGGAGCAGTTTGGAGGTGAATCGCTGAGCCGTCATTGCACCACCTTCATCCCGTTGGTGGCCTGAGTCAACGACGCCACGACGGCGGCGCCCGATTGATGCCCGGATTGTGATTTTCGGGCATCAATCGAGGTCAGCTAGTCCTTGGGTGCGGAGGAAGGAGCCGAGGCGCGGGACGGAACGGAGTTGCTCCGGTTGCGTGCCAGGGCGAGGCCGCCGAGGGCCAGGCCTCCGACGCCGGCCACCAAACCGGCCCAGCTGCGGGCCTGGGCGCCGTCGTCCGTCACTGCAGCGGCCTGGACTGCCTCCGGGGTGGCGTCCGGGACACCCGCTGCATGGACGCCGTGTCCGTCCGCCGCGGCGGCCGCGGTGACCGTTACCGCTGGTGCCGGTGCCTTGAGCGAGTGCGGGTCCTGCCCTTCGGCGGGGAGCTGCGACCAGTCGGTCTGGCCCACCTCGCAGTTCTGCAGCGTGGGGAAGTACAGCGTTTGCCCTGCGGCGTCGGGCAGTTTCACCGAGAGCACCAGGGCGTCGCGGAGGGAGGGCTCCAGCGGCGCCTTGGCAGTGTAGACAATCTGGCTGGTCCGCTTGGTGATGGACGTGCCATCGGCAAGCTTCTTCGGCTCGGGAAGTTGCTCAGTGACTTTCGCTGCCGTCCAGTTGGGGTTGACGGTTGGCTGCGCGTCGTTGAGCTCGGCAGGCAGGGTGATGGTCACTTTGGTGGTGCCGGAGTCATCGCAGCCATGCGGTATGCCGAAAGTCAGCAGGGCGTAGGAGTTCGCGTCGGTTTTATCCGGGGTGACGCCGACGTGGGCCGATGCGCCGGACATGCCGGCGAGCATCAGCGCAGCGGTTCCGCCGGCCACAGCGGTGGCGGTGACGGAGCGGCGGATAGCGGAGGTGCGGGAAAGCTTCACGGGGGTTGCCTTTCAGGGGTGCGCCGCGCAGGGGCAGGCACACAAAATGGGTGAGAGGCGCGGCGGTGGTGACGGCATCGGCGAGGCGTTCGGGCGCGAGGCGTCAGCGGCAGGCAGGGCCGCGGCCAGGAGGTGTCAGGAAGATACGACGGCGGCGGGTGGCCCGCGCCGGCAATCGCGCCGGAGATTCCGCCTCGGCAGTGGCGCCGACGCTGCCGGCCAGCCGGTGATCAACGGCACCGCGACGGCGTCGGGCGTCGCCGCTGCGGGAAGCCGCAGAAGCGGACGAAGCCACGCCGCAAGGGACCAGAGGGCGTCTTCGCCTTTGGCAAGGAGAACCGCGCAGAGGAGCGTTGCCAGCGCGTGGCCGGCCAGCATCAGAAGGGAGTCGATGCCCGGGCCAGCGTGCCGACCGGCCGCGGCGAGCTGGCCGCCGGTGTCTGCGGACAGGGGGACCGGGGCGAAGTGGTGCGGCAGGACGCTGCCGGCCGGCGCCGTTGCGGCGGCGCTCACGGCGTGGCCGCTGAAGCCGGTAAGGGCCTCGTGCAGCACCAGTTGTCCGGCGCCGAGCAGGGCGGCCAAGACGGGGAGGTTCAGCTTCAGCCGGGTCGCGGCGGTGGCGGCGAGCCCGGTCAGGGCCAGCAGGGCCAGCAGGATCCCGGGGGCGGGCAGGGCGCCGCCGGACAGTGCGTGGGCGCCGGCGGCAAGAGACAGGACGGTGAGCGCGACCATAACCGTGCGCAGGGCGTGGAACGGTGCAGCTGTGCGCACGGACCCCTCCCCTTCCCGGCTCGGCATGGTGCTCCCGCGGCGTAGCGGGTCGCCCCGATTCTACCGGCGGTTTCTCCCGGGCGGCGAAATGTGTCCGCCGGGCCGGGGCGCCGGCCTGGTCAATCGGTCTCGGGACCGGAGCAGAAGTGGCACTCCTCCGGACACGGCGGGTCAGCCGGCAGCTCCTCCACCCGGACGCTGGTCGTGGGGGAGGTCCAAAATCCTGGGGCGCCGTTGGCCCGGTCCTGCTGCAAAGTCACGATGTGTCCTGAACGTCATTGGTGCGGAACGCTGATCCCCACAGCTAACCGCGTTGCACTGCCGCTCCTCAATGGACCAAACAACGGCGGCGCCGACGCTCCGCTGTGCAAAAGTCCAGCGGAGCAGTCCTGCGCCTCAATCCGGGCGGGCACCGCGGACAGCAAAGAGGCCGCGGGACAGGCCCGAACCTGTCCTGCGGCCTCGGCGCCGGAACCCCTAGCTGACTGCTGCGTCGGCGGTGTCCGGGGCGCCGACACCGGCAGCGGAAGCCGCACCGGCGAGCCGGATCCAGGTGTCCACCACGGTGTCCGGGTTCAGCGAGACGGAGTCGATGCCCTCCTCGACCAGCCATTCGGCGAAGTCTGCGTGGTCGCTGGGTCCCTGGCCGCAGATGCCCACGTACTTGCCGCGCGCCTTGCATGCCTTAATGGCCATGCTCAGGAGTTTCTTGACGGCAGGGTCGCGCTCGTCGAAGCTGCCGGCCACGATCGCGGAGTCCCGGTCAAGGCCCAGGGTCAGCTGGGTCATGTCATTGGAGCCGATGGAGAAGCCGTCGAAGTAGTCAAGGAACTCATCGGCCAGCAGAGCGTTGGACGGAAGCTCGCACATCATGATGACCTCAAGGCCGTTCTCGCCGCGGCGCAGGCCGTTCTCCGCGAGCAGGTCGATCACGCCGCTGGCTTCGTCCACGGTGCGCACGAACGGGATCATCAGCTTGACGTTGGTCAGGCCCATCTCGTTGCGCACGAAGGACAAGGCCTCACACTCCAGGTCGAAGCAGTCGCGGAAAGACGGTTCAAGGTACCGTGAGGCGCCGCGGAAGCCGATCATCGGGTTTTCCTCGTGCGGTTCATAGGCGGGTCCGCCGAGGAGGTTGGCGTACTCGTTGGATTTGAAGTCAGACATCCGCACAATCACCGGTTCCGGCGCGAACGCGGCGGCGATGGTTGCAACCCCTTCGGCCAGACGCTTGATGTAGTAGTCGCGCGGGCTCTCGTAGGCGGCGATCCGCTCCCGGATTTCTGCGAGCACCTCGGCGGGCTGCTCGTCCAGATTCAGCAGCGCCTTGGGGTGGATTCCGATCTGCCGGTTGATGATGAATTCCAGCCGGGCCAGGCCCACGCCGTGGTTGGGCAGCTGGGCAAAGGTGAAGGCCTGTTCGGGGGTGCCAACATTCATCATGACCTTGACCGGGGCCTCCGGCAGCTGGGTGATTTCAGTTTCCTCGACGCTGAAGTCCAGGAGTCCCTCGTAGATGACGCCGGTTTCGCCGTCGGCGCAGGAAACAGTCACCTCGCGCCCGTCGGAGAGGACGTCCGTGGCGGACCCGGTGCCGACGACGGCGGGGATCCCCAGTTCACGGGCGATGATCGCCGCGTGGCAGGTCCGTCCGCCGCGGTTGGTCACGATGGCGGACGCGCGCTTCATGATCGGTTCCCAGTCCGGGTCGGTCATATCCGCGACGAGGACGTCGCCGGTCTTAAAGGCGGCCATCTGGTCGATCGCGGTGAGGATCCGCACGCTGCCGGCGCCGATGCGCTGGCCGATCGCACGGCCCTCGACCAGGACCTTGCCGGAGCCGTTGAGGCGGAACCGGCTCAGGCTCCCGGAGGTTCGGCGGGACTGGACGGTCTCCGGGCGGGCCTGCAGAATGTACAGGCCGCCGTCGATCCCGTCCTTGCCCCATTCAATGTCCATGGGGCGTCCGTAATGGTTTTCGATGGCGACGGCGTGCCGGGCGAGCTGCTCGACGTCGTCGTCGGTGAGGCTGAAGCGGTTCCGCAGCGAAGCCTCAACCGGCACGAAATCAATGGTGTGCCCGATTTCGCGGTTGCTGGTGTAGGTCATCTGGAGGGCTTTCTCGCCCAGTCCGCGCTTGAGGATGGCCGGGCGGCCTGCTTCCAGGGCAGGCTTGTAGACGTAGAACTCGTCGGGGTTGACCGCACCCTGGACAACGGCCTCGCCAAGGCCGTAGGAGGACGTGACGAAGACGGCGTCCTGGAACCCCGATTCGGTGTCCATGGTGAACATGACCCCCGAGGCGCCGACGTCGGAACGCACCATGCGCTGGACGCCCGCCGAGAGCGCCACTTCAGCGTGCTCGAATTTGTGGTGCACGCGGTAGGCGATGGCGCGGTCGTTGTAGAGGGAGGCGAAGACGTCCTTGATGGCGACCAGGATGTTCTCGATGCCGCGGACGTTCAGGAAGGTTTCCTGCTGCCCGGCGAAGGAAGCATCGGGCAGGTCCTCGGCGGTCGCGCTGGACCGGACGGCCCAGGAGAGGTCATCGGAGCCGCCGTGCTTGTCCACCAGCGTCTGGTACGAGGCCCGGATCTGGGATTCGAAGTCCGGCAGGAAGGGCGTCTCGCGCATGAGCTTGCGGATTTCCAGGCCCGCTGCCGCCAGGGCCGTCACGTCGTCGGTGTCCAGGCCCACCAGCCGGTCGGCAATTCTCTGGTCCAGGCCGGAATCGGCGAGGAAACTGCGGTAGGCGTCTGCAGTGGTGGCGAAGCCATCCGGTACCTGGACGCCGGCAGAGGTCAGGTTCTGCACCATCTCGCCGAGGGAGGCGTTTTTGCCGCCCACCCGGTCCAGGTCCTTGAGGCCGAGTTCTGAGAACCACAGGATGTCTGTCGTCATGGTTGCTGCTCCTTTGCAGATGATGGCATGAGATATCGCACCCCGAGCGGGGCGATCGCCGGATGATGGGCGCAAGTCCTGTCCACACTGACAGGTCCGGGCCGGTGTTACCACATGATGTGGTCCACGCAACACGCAGGAGTCGATTGCCTCAGTGTTTGAGGTTCATTTTCTGCAGAATGGTGGCGGCCATTTCCTCGACGGAGACGCTGGCCGAATTCAGGTAGGGGATTCCGTGCTGGACGTACAGCCGTTCGGCGCTGCGCAGCTCAAAGCCGCACTGGCGCAGTGATGCGTAGGGCGATCCGCGGCGGCGTTCGGTGCGGACCTGGCTCAGGCGCAGAGGATTGGTGGTGAGGCCGAAACACTTTGAAACGAAGGGCCGCAGCGGCTTGGGGAGTCCTTCGCGTTCAAAGTCCTCGTCCACCAGCGGGAAGTTCGCGGCGAAGATGCCGTGCTGGAGCGCCAGATACATGGTGGTGGGCGTCTTGCCGCAGCGCGACGGGGCAACCAGGATGACCTGGGCCTTTTCGAGCGCGCGCAGGCTCTGGCCGTCGTCGTGTTCCATGGCATATTCCACCGCGGCCATCCGCGACTGGTAGCGGGCGGCGTTGCCGAGTCCGTGCGCCCGGCCCGGTTCGCCGCTGGCCTCGACGCCCAGGGCGAGCTCCAGCTGGCCGACATGGGTGCCGATGAGGTCCACGATGATGCCCGTGCAGGTACCCAGGGTCTGGCGGATGTCGCTGCCGACGGCGGTGGAGAAGACAATCGGCTGCAGTCCGGCTGCTGCACGGTTGTCGATCACCCGGACGACGGCGCGCGCCTGATCGACTGTGGTGATGAAGGGGACCGTGATCCGATCAAATTCGTTCTCCGGAAATTGCGTCAACAAGGTGTTGCCGAGTGTTTCTGCGGTGATGCCCGTACTGTCCGAAAGGAAGTAGACCGGGCGGGGAGCGTCATTGGTCATGAACGCATTGTCCACCAGTGCGGGCCGGCGCTCGTCCATGACGCACCCCGATGGGCGGACAGCTCAGCGCCGGCCTCGGGGAGTAGGCTGTGTTCCACGTCACCAAAGGAGCCCGCATGAGCTATAAATACCGGACCGTGAAGGTCCGCGGCACGGACCTGGTCGGCACCATTGCCCGCAGGCACGGGGGCGCCCCCGAGATCTACGAAACCTCAAAGGATCCGAGTACTTCAGTTGTGCCCGTGTTCTTCGAAGAAACCGGTGAGATCCGCTTCTTCGACCGGAAGGTCCTGGAGGACGTCGCGACCCCGGCCGGCTAAGGGAAGGCAGGCAGCCGCGTCTCCCGTGGCTGCTGCCGCTGTGGTGTTTACGGATCGTGCCCCGCCGGGGTCGTAAGCAAGCTGATGGACACTGCCGCCGGCCGGCCCCAGACTGAATCCATGGATGACGCGGACAGGCAGGAAACCATCGACAAAGTCACGGCCCGGATCCTCGCTCGGCATCCCGACGCTCCCCGGACCCTGGTCGACAGAGTCGTCTCTGAAGAGTATGACCAGTTGGCGTCCAGCCGGATCCGGACCTACATCCCGACTCTGATCGAACACGGGGCCCGGAACAGAATCAGAAGCGAGTTCGCTTCACGGGCCGTAGAAGGAATCTGAAGCCCGTCCCCTTGCGGTCCTGCCTTTCCTCAGGCAGCCGATCAACAGGGCAACACCCGCGATGACGCCCAGCCCGCCGAAGATGGAGGTCAGGAGCACCCCTACCCCGCGGAACCAGACACCGTCGCTTTCGAATCCGAGGACCACGGCGTTGCCCGGGCTGTGCTCCCGGTACACCACGGTGACATCCTCACCAATGACGGGGTGCTGGTCGTGGTCCACCGCGGCCCAGGTGCGGTGGAGCGTCCCGTCGGCGGAAACAAAGTCCACTTCCATCCTGCGCTCCGATGCTTTGCTGACGTCATCGAAGTCGACAATGGTGCCGCTGGCGTGCGTCCCGGTCCGCGTCAGCTCCTCGTCCACATTGATCAGGTGGTTGCCGACGCCGATCAATACCGGCCCCAGGCAAAGGACCGCAACTGTTACCGCCAGGTTCAACACCTTGGGCAGCGAGACCCGCGGTTTCGGTCGCCGCTTAACGGCAGCTCTTCTAGAAGTCACGTCCCCATTGTGCCGGACCGGCTGCATGATGAAGTGGACGGGAGTCCTGCGGGCACGGTTACGTCAATGGCCCAGGCTCTTCAGCGGGAGTTCCGAAGCCCGGCCGCCGGTGGAATCCAGTACGGACGACCCGTCACGAGTTGCGCAGGAACCAGGCACGGCCTCAACGCGGCGATGCTCTCAGATTATTTAGTGTTTGGTATGACTCCGCGGCTCCGACGTCTGAGAACCACCCATTCCCGTCGTGCAAGGAAGTGCGCCGGCGGCCGCCGCACGGATGGCACGCGCATCCGTGATGACGGCGAACTGCGCGTCAAGGTCGTCGGCGGTCATTTCCGACGTCGACTCACCATGGCCGGTGTTTCTCAGGAATCAGGCCCGCGAGCGAAGCCGAACCGCCGATGACGAGTAGAACTCCCATGAAACCGCCGATCCCGTGACTTACCGGTCCGGTGAGGAGAAAAACGCCGATTCCGAGGCCGGCTACTCCGCGGCCGAGACGCCACGCGCGCTTCACCTTCGGGTTCGACTCGTATCTCGAAACCCCATAATTCCGCCGCTCTCCTCCACGGTTTCCTGGCTGGTTCGGATTAATCTCAGTGGGACCCTCGACGACCCGGCCGAAGTCGTCCACCCATTGGCCGGTCCCTACTTCCGGGCAGTGGGCGTTCACGCTCTCGTCGATGGCTGCGAAGTCCGCTGGGAATCCCCGGTACATCATCTTCGAAAGGCTCACATCGAAGGCCACGCGACCATCTGACCAGCGGGCGTCGTAGCGGACCAGGCGTACCGGGCGGTGCAACCACCTTGAGGGTCGGACGAAAGCCGTCGCGCGCACGGCGACGGGCTGATCTGCGGTTTCGGGCATGGACCGAGCTTAGGGGCACCTGTCCTCAAACCGATGACTAGGCTGCTGCTCAATCTTTCTGACGTGGGCGCCGGTCGATACCCTGCGTCTGGTCACTGCCATCGTCTTCGTGCCGATCGGACTGGCCTTGATCCTCAAGTCCTTCATCGGCCGCCGACCCGCGAAATGACTGAGATTCACCAAATGTAGGCGATTTCCCTATTTGTTGGATTTATTGTTTGGTGTTGGTAGTGTCGGGCATGTTCGGCCCTCGGGGTATTCCCGCCGGCGGTTTCTTGTTGTCACTCTGAAGGTTTTGTAGGTCGCGCGTGCTGTCTACTGAACATGCCAAGGCTGATTGGTCAGGTCCAGTCGATCTCGCAGGATATTTTCTCAGCTGGCGGCGGCGCGTAACTGCCATAGGTGGAAAGGCCCGGCAGCCCTTCCCGAGCCGTCGGAAGTGTCTTCGTTGAAGGAGTAAGCATTGGCTGTTTCGTTTGACGATGATTCTGCCACGTCGTTGGTCAGGGTCGCCCGTGACGTGGATGGGCGGCTTCGTGATGAAGGTGTGTTGCGTCGTGGCGCGGTAGAGACTGCGCTGGAGGACTTCTCTGGTGGGTATGCGGACTTGTTCAAAGAGGCTGCGTCCATTGAGACTGAGGATCGCGGGAAGTTGGCCGCGGTGCTTGACAATCTTGCCGGGCAGGTCGAGGAAGCACAACAAAAAGCGCGGGAGGAACGTGAGCGCCAATCGCGGCTGGCGGATTGGCGGGAGCGGGAGGCCGAGCGTGAGAGCAGGCGCGAGGACTTCATTGGAGACATCGGCACCGCGGTAGAGGGCATCTTTGATCCAAAACCCTCTGAGACGCCGGTCGCGCCTCCAACCATCTCGGCGGTCTTCTCTCCCCGCCAACGCAACCGCACCTCAGGCGGTGGGTCTTCGAACGGGAAAAGTTCTGCCGTTCCGGACCATCTCCGCACCTTCGTGGCTCAGGCCAGAGCGGGTAACACAGGCATGCAGCAGGACCTCATGCAGCTGGGCAAGGCATGGGTGTCATTCACCTCTTCGTGCTCCTGGGTTCTGCTCGGATCGAACTCGTTCCCTGGCGGTTTTGAGCGGCTCCTGGGCGAAAACGAGACAGATGCTTATTGGATTGAACACATCGCTGATGCATTCGCCGCCGCCGGCGGAGGATCACTCTCACATGGTGCGCTCGATCTGGCCGGTACTGGTCTCACGCCGTTGAGCGACCAGGAGCTGTTGCATGTGTTCTCGTCCCTGCCCGCGAAGGAACTCGCCGCAATGCTGACGGCCTCTCCTGCGCTGGTCTCGCAGCTTCAGATGATGAACCCTGCCGAGATCCACTCGTGGTGGACGGGCCTGAACCCGCAAACGGGCACCGAAACCCCGTTCTCGACCCGGCAGGACCTCTTGCTGACAAAGTTCCCGGTGGTCTTCGGGAACCTGGAAGGACTACCGTACAAAGCCCGGGACCACGCAAACCAAACCGGACTCAAGGGGGCGGTAGCCGATGTGGAGGCCCAGCTCGCGCAAATACAGGCCCTCCTCGACGACACGACCGTGGGCTACGGCGGGATGCCCCCGATGGCGGCCGCGTTGAGAAAATCACTCACTGCCGTGCAGAAGCAACTCGACGTGCTGCGCAATATCCAAGACGCGCTCAAAGGTCCACGCGGTAGCGCAGCGAGGCGGCAATTGATCTCCCTGACCCAGGACAATCCTCCCTTGGCTGCGGTGTCGGTCGGTGATCTCGATACCGCTGGCAGTGTCACCTACGCGGTTCCGGGAATGGGGACCACCGCCGGCGACATGACAGGGTGGACCAAAGCTGCCCAAAACCTGCAGGACCTGCTTCCCGAGGGTAGCGCCGTGGTGGCCTGGATCGGGTACGAAACCCCGCCCGTGCCCGCACTGGAAAACAACATCAACGTCGGCGTTCTTGATGTGAATCGAGCAGTAGCGGGCGGACAGAAACTCGCCGGGGCCCTCGGTGGCCTGTCCGCAGTCCGCGGTGAGTCCGCGCCGCAACTCAATATTGTCGCTCACTCCTACGGCACAACCACCGCCGCGGTAGCCCTGACACAGCCGGGTATCAAGGTGTATAACTTCATCACTCTCGGCTCAGCAGGCCTGCCCGACAACGTCCACACCGCAGCTGACCTCAACGCCGGACACGTATACTCCGGACATGCGCGCGACAAGATTCCTGGTGAAACCGAAAGCGGGGACCAGTGGGCCTGGACTGGCCGGGAAAACAGCCGCGACCACCACGTGAACCCGATTAGACCTGAGTTCGGTTCCCACGCTTTCGGCACCGACACCGGCGGCGACGCCGGGCGAGCCGTCGCCGACCACAACGCGCTCATGCCTGCGGACGGCGAACAAGTAGGGTATTTCGACGAAAGAACCGAATCCCTAAAAAACACGGCCTGGGCAATCAAGGGAGAAGCGGAGAAGATCACCCCGTATGTACCGCTGGGGCCGACGGATCTGCAGAAAGCTTTACTGGAAGGAATGTCCAATGCCGGCCGCTAAAACGCCTTTGAGGACACTCACGGCCGCGATGGTGGTGCTCATGATGGGAATGACAATAACCGCATGCGCTGAGAAGGAGCCAAACACGACAATGTCAGAGACTACTACGCCGGAAAAAAAGACTATTACTGCCAGAGAAGGGCGGGACCGGGTGGTCGAACTCGTCATCAACACAACCAAACAGCTCGACGTCACCGGGTGGTGGCCCCGCAACGGCGTAGCTTGGGCTCAAGAGTGCTCCCTCGGAAATCGTGAGGAGGGAGCCAGCTACGGGTACGACCGCTGGGCGCCTCAAGGGACTGACCATATTGAGGACGCCAAACGCGTCGCCGAGTATTGGAAGTCCCTCGGCATGACCGTACGCACCGTAAATCCGACAACACACCCGACCGTCTTTGCGGAGGGCGGTCCCGTCCTCCGGGCTGAGTTCGATACTGATGCATCTGACAAGTCGTACAGTATTGGCGCTACTGCCCCCTGCTCACCGGGCGACGCGGTTGCATTGAACGACGAGGACGAAGCAGAGCGGAATCAAGGCAAAGTACTCCCCGGAGACGAAGGGGTAATGCTGAAAGCCGATCCGCGGGACACATCGACGACGCCGACTCCGCCCGCAGGGTAAGTCTGGGCAGACGCCCCTCCCTCTGCCCGTGCTTACTGCCTCAATCACGGGCACCCTCCGTACTTTCACAGCCGCGATGGTCGTGCTCATGATGGGAATGACAATAACCGCATGCGCTGAGAAGGAGCACGGGACGACAATGTCGGAGAAGGCGACTCCGGACCAGACGATCAGCGCCAGAGAAGGGCGGGTCGTAGAGCGCGTATCGCTTACCCCCCACGGCCCTCAGAACCGCACTGATGGCTTCTCAGGCGATTCTGGGTGCTCCTAGTTTCTCCGCTGAACTAGATTCGCCCTCGCCATGGGGTTGCTTCTCCTGCTGACGGTGCTCCAATGCTGGGCTGCGTTCAGGCTTCGGCGAGGCGAACATTGGGCCAGGTTTGTTCTGTCCCTCGTGGCCCTCTTGTCCCTGGCAGGTGCGTTGAGTGCCGCACCAACACCTCTTATTGCTATTGGCTTGGTTTTGGGTCCGGTGCGGTGCTGATGTGGATGTTGGCATCCAGGGCGCATCTTCGACGTGGCTCGGCCGCCGGCTAAACCAGTCCCTCAACAGGCACCACCAAGCGGCAGCCTTGAAGTGTTTATCGTTTGTCGTTATATTAACGACAAACGATAAACTTTCTCTTGGATTGGGGATGGACTATGGCGAACACATTGGCTTATTTGGACCGCAAGGGCGCGTTGGTGTTTGCGATCGTCTTTGGACTGGCCGCGCTCGGCATCGCTGTTTCCGCGATCGTGGCTGTTCTCACAGGGCTGGCGAGCACGCCGCTGCTGGATGTGCCGCTCACAAACCTGCTGCCACCCGCGCTGGGTGAGGGCAACAGTGAAGTCCTCCAGGCCGCGTATTCCGCAGCCGATGTGCAGCCAGCCAGCCTCACCTCGACCGAACGCTCTTTGCTCCTCGGATCAGGACTTCTGGGCGGGCTTGCCGGCATGTTGTCCGCGGCGACTCTGGGCCTCATCAGTTGGTCCGTCTACCGCGGCACAGGCTTCGGCAAGCAGCTGGCCCTCGCCGTCGGCATCTCGGGCCTCGCTGTGATGGCCTGGGGGCTTCTGGGGCCGTTCATGGAGGCGATGGCCCATCACTCGGTCCTGGATCGGATCGCCTTGCTTCCGCAACAGGGAACAAGTGAGTTCTTCCTCATGGAACTGAACGTGTGGCCGGTCGCGGTTGGACTCGGCGCTGCCGTTCTCGCGAGCATATTCGAGACGGGCCGGCGTCAGCAGCTGGAACTTGACGGGCTCATCTGATGGCTTCCGCGTCAGATGAAGAGCAGCGGATACATTGCAGGCTCGATGAGCTCCTCGCGGCCCGGGACATGACCCTGACCGAGCTGAGCCAGCGGGTAGGTGTCAGCATCGTCAACCTGTCTGTGCTGAAAAATGACCGGGCGCGTGCGATCCGCTTTTCCACGCTGACCGCGATCTGCGATGTTCTCGACTGTGCGGTCGGTGAATTGCTTGAGGTGCGCCCCTAGCGACAGCTAACACGTCGAGCGACGGCTCGGACCTTATCCAGCTGCCCGGCTGAGCCCACCACATTCCCGGGATAGTTTGTGGAAACGGTGGACCACGCGTGCTGGAGCCGGAGGTCCTCTCGTTCAGCCTTCACAGTCGACGCAGTAGGCGTGGCCGTTCTTTTGGCGGGCCACTTGGGAGCGGTGGCGGACAAGAAAGCATGAGTAGCAGGTGAACTCGTCGTCCGCCTGGGGTATGACCTGAACGATCAGTTCCTCGGCGATGAAGTCCCCTGGAAGATCAACCCCGTCGACTGTGTCTGCTTCGTCCAGCTCCAGGACCACGCTGCGGGCGTCAGGGGAGTTGGCCGAACGCAGCGCCTCCAGGGAGTTGTGCTGGGATTCTTTGACGTCGGAGCGAAGTTCGTCGTAATCGGTTGCCACGGAGGACCGTCTCATTTCTGGTTTCTTGGGGGTGTCTGCCAAGCAAGGTACACCACGCGCCCTAGGAACTTCCCAGCCAACCACTGTGAGTTTCCCAACAGCGGCCTGACCGGCGCCGCCCTCGGCCGCAGCGACGACGACGACGCCGTCGGCGGCTGCGGCCTGTCTTCTGTGGATATTCCTCTTAGGGTTTCGGAGGCACGGTGCTCGAATTCTTCACCCTGTCGTGCCACCACAGGTAAAGGCCCCAGAATCCGAGGACCACTCCGAATACGGATGCAACACCACGCCACCAGACAAAGGGCTGCCACAATGCAAACAGGACCGCCCAGGCGAAGAACGAGGCGCTTATCCAAGGATCCGGAATCTTGTTGGCCATGCGGCCACCTTTCGGGTGAACGTGCTTGGAAGCGAAGCCCTGCGCTTTAGTGCTGGCAAGTCCCGACCTCGCCGCCGGACATCAGAGAGAGGGTACGGGGCGGCGATTCAGGAGTGTCCTAGGGTGCCAACTAACCAGGCGCGACTCTGTTGTCTGAGTCATCCGTCAGTCCTGCGAAGCTCGCTGGGCGGGCGCTTATTTTTGTCGGCGGCCTTCTGCATTCCGAGGATGAGGAACGTGATGCCCACAGAGAAGAACGCAATCCAAGCCGTGGTGCCCATAAACTTCATGGCGATCGCAACGGCCAGGAATGCACAACTGCCTCGGAGTAGAAGTAGACGATTGGTTGAAGCCATGACGGTCAGCGCGAGGTTCCGCCGGTGTTCAAAGCCGGCTCTTCCCGTGCGGGCAGTCTGCAGGCCACATGGTTCAAGCTAAGGTGTGTCCGATCACGGTTCTAAACGCTTGTGCTGGGCTGGTTCGACTTCGCGGACGGATTCCAGAGCCGACATGACGCGGGGTGCCTTCGTCGGTGAGCTCAGCAGGTAGCTTGCTTCCACCAATGCGTCGGACTCATCCTTCAACACCAAAACCGCGGATCCACGCTTCGACGTGATCTCCACCTCGGCGCACTCGACGTTGACCCGCTCGATGAGACGGACAAGATCGCGGCGAGCCTCGCTCGTTGTTAAGGCCATCACTGGCTCCTGGTTGTACGAAACATGCTAGTCCTTGGCCTTTCGCGCCGAGGCTCTCCGGAGCAGGAATGACCGTAGCCAGCCGCAATCAATGGTTTATTCCTGTCCGTCAGGTGGTCGCGAGCCTGGTCGGGACTTGGAAGGGAGATGGAATGCCGAAGTGGCCGAGCTGGCGCATGAAGTGACCACGATTCCCGAGGGCAAGCGCGCGGAGCGTGAGCGGCAGCTAACTTCGAACTCGTCGCGTAGATGGGGTTGCTTCATCCCACTCGAACCCGGGCTTTAGAAATCCCCACCCGGGTAAGTACCCTCGGGCAATGTGAAGCACGGCGAACCCGAATCGATCCAAATCTCATTAGGCTCAACGCCTCCACCAACGAGGTAATTCTCCCCAAGACCAGGTGGATCAATTTGGACAAGATACTTCTCGTCTACATCCATGTCAACGGACACCTTGAGTCCATCCGCCCGGTAGTGGGCTTCGATGTCCTTCACGATCGGCTCAATTTTGGTTCCTTCGGCGACCGTGACGGTCGTGGAACCCTTCCATTTGTGCTGGGTCTTGTTGCAGGACAGAAGCACGCCCTTCTTCTTCTGATCGATCGAGACAACAGTGGCTGTTGGGATCAGGGCGGCGATCTCCAGTTCCATAGCCTGGGCTTTGGCCTTCGCTTCCTGCCACGTCAGTTCATCACTCATCGGTTCCTCCTGCGTCTTTGTTGCGGTGGGTACCGGTGGTTCGATGGGAGACCCTCCGGGGCTTCCGGCGCAACCGGCCAGAACCATCGAACCCGCCAGCAGCAACAGCACAGCATGGTGCGGGACCCTCATTGCTTCACCAACTTCTTCATGTCCTTGGGTGCTTTCTTGTTGTCCTCATTGTTGGAGGCGATGAGGTAGTGGTTGTTCATGAGGATGCTAAATTCTTCACTATTGATCATGCGGTTGGGTTCGTCGTGGGGCCTTGAAAGGCGTACGGTTCGTACTCATCGCGAAAGACGGGAATGCTGCCGTTCCACATGACCCGGTTTAGAAATCCCCACCTGGGTAGATGTCCTCCGGCAATGTGAAGCACAGCGAACCCGAATCAATGCGAATCTCGTTTGGGGCTAACCCTTCGGCGACAATATAGTTCTCACCGCTTCCGCTGCGAGCGATCATTTGGACTTCGTAGTATCCACCGATATCAAGCCTGTTCCTGACTCCGAATGCGCCGCTCTGGTAATGGGCTTCGATGTCCTTCACGATCGGCTCAATTTTGGTTCCTTCAGCAACCGTGACCGTGGTTGAACCATTCCAGTTGTGCTGGGTCTTGTTACAGGACAGAAGCACGCCCGTCTTCTTCTGATCAATCGAGGTAACAGTGCCTTTGGGGATCAGGGCGGCGATCTCCAGCTCCATGGCCTGGGCTTTGGCCTTCGCTTCCTGCCACGTCAGTTCAGCTTTCATCGGTTCCTCCTCTGTTTGAGCAGCAACTGGCGCAGCCGGCTCGATCGAACTCGCGTTTGGGTTTCCGGCGCAACCGGCGAGCCCTACCAAAGTCACCAGCAACAACGCCGTGGCACCACGTCGTGCCCTCATCGAGTCACAATTCCCAGCATGTCGTCGAGTGCCTTCTGATTGTCCTCGCTGTTGGAAGCGATGAGGTTGTAGCTGTTCATGAGGATGTTCCCTTCTTCGACGGTGTTGATCGCTCCGTTGAATTTGTCGTCGTCGGGACCGCGGAGGTAGTGCTGTTCGAACTCATCGCGATGAATTGGGTTGTTTCCATCCGACAGAACCCCTTTATTCGTGATGGGGTTGGTAACTCCCTGACCATGGACGAGCAGATCATAGTAGAACAGGTTCGAGTATTCCGTAGTTGGCTGTGGTTTCCAGTCCGGGAGCATCCCGGCCCCGGCGAGGGAACTCACCTTGTCATATCGGGCTCCGGCGACCTCGGAGCTGGTGACGTTTGCCAAGCCCCAGCTGGGTCAGTGCGCATCCCGGACTCGAAGGATGCCAGTTGCTGCCCGGACGTGGGTGCAAGGTTCTCATCGTTCGCTTCACTGATTCTCCCCAGGTTGGGACCGCCGGCGGTGTTCTCCTCTCCGGGGAACCGCCCATCCCTAAAGACGAAAGCCACCGTCCCCGACACCTCGCCGCTGAGGTATTTCGAGACCTGCTGTACCCCGCCTCTGTAGAAGGTGTTCATTCCGGTGAACGTCCCCGGACCATAGGTGATCACGTGCCGTGTCTTGGGGTCTGGAGTGCCGATCATTTCCACAATCCGGGACCGATCCCGGTCATAGAGGTAAAGCTGTACGTCCCCGGCTTCCACCTGCTTCAGGTATGCCACCTCATTTTGCAGCATTTTCGTTCGGTTCGGGTCGTGGTGGGCTTGCCCGATCCCCGACAACTTCCGGGCTGTTTCCGATGTGGGACCACTGGTATATGCGCCATGGATGCACCACGAAGACCCCCAGAATGCAGAAAACCCCCGGTTTCCCGGGGGTCTTCAATGGCGGTGACGGTGGGATTTGAACCCACGTTGGCTTTCACCAAACAACATTTCGAGTGTTGCACCTTCGGCCGCTCGGACACGTCACCAACCTGACTAGGCTACCGGAGCCGGGCGCTCTTCCACAAAACGGCGGGAAACGGGGGCCCCGGCGGTCCGCAGGCTGCGGCCCACGGCGGACCGCGGCACGCCCGGCGGCGTTCCGGACTTTCCCGCGCATCGGCAGGCGACTAGATTCGACAGCAAGATGACTAACTCGAACACACCGCCAGCACAGCATGCCACCGCCTATTGGACCGTGGGCCCCGGTAAGGGCGAGCTCCGGCGCGGGGACCTGCCCGCCGCCGGCCCGGGTGAAGCACTGGTGCGGACGCTGTATTCGGGGATCAGCAAGGGCACCGAAATGGTGGTCCACAACGCCCGCGTTCCGGACTGCGTGGCGGATCGGATGGCCGCCCCGAACCAGGAGGGCACTTTCCCCTCGCCGGTGAAGTTCGGTTACCTCTCTGTAGGCGTCGTCGAGGACGGACCAGCCGACTGGCTGGGCAAGACCGTCTTCTGCCTGTACCCGCACCAGGACCGCTATATCGTTCCGGTGGAAAAGCTCACGGTGGTTCCCCTGGACGTGCCGGCCCGCCGCGCCGTGCTGACCGGCACGGTGGAAACGGCAGTCAACGGGATCTGGGAGGCCGGCCCCCGCCTGGGCGACCGCGTCGCGGTAATCGGCGCCGGCCTCGTCGGCGGCATGGTGGCCAAACTCCTCAGCACCTTTCCGCTCGGCCGGCTGCAGCTGATCGACATCGACCCGGCCAAGCAGGAGTTCGCCGATGCGCTCGGCGTGGCCTTCACCCACCCCGACGACGCCCTGGGGGACTGCGACATCGTGATCCACTGCTCCGCCTCGGAGGCAGGCCTGGCCCGCGCCCTGCAGCTCGCAGGCGACGACAGCGACATCATCGAAATGTCCTGGTACGCCGACCGCAACGCATCTGTGCCACTGGGCGAGGACTTCCATGCGCGCCGGTTGTCCATCCGCGCCAGCCAGGTGGGCGCCGTGGCCCGGGCCCGCCGCCACCGCCGCACCAATGCCGACCGGCTTCAGCTCGCCGTGTCCCTGCTGCGCGATCCGGGGTTCGAGGTTTTCCTCACCGGTACGTCCCCGCTCGCCGAGCTTCCCGACGTCGTCCAGCGGCTCTCCGACGGCCGCCTGGACGCGCTCTGCCACGTCATCGAATACCCGGTGAGCGAAGACCCCGCCACCAAAACCACCACAGAAGCCACGAGGTAAATCCGTGTTCAGCTTGACCGTCCGCCGCAACTTCATGATCGCCCACAGCCTCCCGCGCCCCGCTTTTGGCCCGGCCCAGGGCATGCACGGCGCCACCTTTGTCACGGAGGTGTCCTTCCGACGCCGGACACTGAATGAGGATTCGATCGTCCTGGACATCGGCGAGGCCGGGGACGTGCTCGACGCCATCCTGGAAGGTCTGAACTATAAGAACCTCGACGAGCACCCGGACTTTACGGCCCGGCTCAGCACCACCGAGGCCCTCGCCCAGTACATCGCCGACGCCGTCGCCGCCAGGATCCGCACGGGCGTGGACGGGCAGGAACTGGCGGGACTGGACGTCACCCTGCGCGAGACGCCCGACGCGTGGGCCAGCTACTCGCTCGACTTCGAGGCCCGCTAGGACCTTGGTGTAAGCCACAAGCCCGGCCGGCAGCGCCGAGGACCGGCAGCGGCTGGGCGCCGTGCTGCGTAAGGGCCACCGCCGGGCCGGGCACGCCGCCACCCTCGTCGACGGGCTTCTCGCATGCGGGGCCACTGAGGAGGTCGCGGCCGCACCGCAGCTCCGGCTCAAGGGCCGCGGTGCACGGCAAAGAACTCGCGCAACAGCTCCGCGCACTCCCGTTCCCGGACTCCGCCGTATACTTCCACCCAGTGGTTCAGCCGGCGCTCGCGGAGGACGTCGAACACGGAGCCTGCTGCCCCCGCTTTCTCATCCCAGGCCCCGAATACCACCCGTGGAATCCGGGCCAAAACCACGGCTCCGGCGCACATGGCGCAGGGCTCCAGCGTCACCACCAGGGTGCAGTCTGCCAAGCGCCAGCCGTCGCCGGCGGTCCCGTTCCGGGCGCTGAGCTGCTTCAGCCGCGCAGCGGCCGCACGGATGGCCACCATCTCAGCGTGCGCCGTCGGGTCCCCGAGTGCCTCGCGTTCGTTGCGCCCGCAGCCGAGCACCGAACCGTCAGGGCCCACTACGACGGCGCCGATCGGCACGTCCGCCGTCGTGAGGGCGGCACGGGCCTCGACGAGGGCCAGGCCCATCCATTCAGCATGGCGGGGCTCGGGGGAAGTCATGGGTCAATGATAGTTTCGACGGTAAGCACGCTGCGCAGCCCGGCTGCCCGGCAATGAACCACCGGCAACGATATATCGGGAGAAGCCGTGAACACCGGAACAGAGAGCTGGCTGACGCAACGCTGGGGCAGGTGGGTGGTGCCGTACGCGGCGCTGTGGGCCACGATGCTCATCGGAGGCGTGATAGTGGTGGTGCTGGCGTTGCTCAGCGCCGAGGTCTACGACAACGTCGTGGACGACGCCGGCCTGGCGAACCTGGACAAACCCACGCTGGGAATGATGGAGCAGTTCCGCAGCCCCGGACTCGACGCGTTCGTCACGGGCTTCACGAACATCGGCGGCGGGATCGGAATGCCCATCCTGGCCAGTATTCTCACCGCGTGGCTCATCTGGGCCAGCCGCACCTGGCGTCCGCTGATCCTGATTGGTGGTGCCGCCGCAGTCTCCGTGACGGCGACGTCCTTGGGCAAGAAACTGATCGGCAGGGCACGCCCGGATCACGCCGACGCTGTCCCGCCCTACGAATCCTCACCGTCGTTCCCGAGTGGCCACACGCTCAACACCACCGTGGTGATTGGCCTGGTGGTCTACCTCGCATGCCTGCAGATCACCCGCACACTGGCCCGGGTGGGCCTGATCGCGGCAGGTGCGGCGTTCATTTTCGCGATGGGCATGAGCAGGGTCTATCTCGGCCACCACTGGATGACTGACGTCATCATCGGGTGGGTGCTGGGGCTGGCCTGGGTAGGGATCGTGATCCTCGCCCACCGGCTTTTCCACGTCCTGCGGCACCGGGAACAGGCCGGGCCCGCGCCCACCTTCGACAACGAGGTCCACTTGCGCGACGGCGTCCCCGGCGATGCTGCTCCCAAGGCCAGGAACGACGCCGGCGCCCGCAGTCCCACGGGCCGGCCCCCCGCCGCCGGATGATAGTTTTGACCCATGCGCACTTTCGTTGTGGACCACCCGCTGGTCGCCCATAAGCTCACCGTTCTCCGGGACAAGAACACCCCGTCTCCGGTGTTCCGCCAGCTCACCGAGGAGCTCGTCACGCTGCTGGCGTACGAGGCCACCCGCGAGGTCCGCACCGAACCGGTGACCATCGAGACGCCGGTCAGCACCACCATCGGCACGGCGTTCACCAAGCCCACGCCGCTGGTGGTCCCTATCCTGCGTGCCGGCCTGGGCATGCTCGAGGGCATGACCAAGCTGGTCCCCACCGCCGAGGTCGGGTTCCTCGGCATGGCCCGGGATGAAGAGACCCTGGACATCATCACGTACGCCGAGCGCCTGCCGGAGGACCTGACGGACCGGCAGATCTTTGTGCTGGACCCCATGCTGGCTACGGGCGGGACGTTGCGGGAGGCCATCAAGTTCCTCTTCAAACGCGGAGCCTCCGACGTCACCTGCATCTGCCTGCTGGCCGCCCCGGAGGGACTGGCGAAGCTGGAGGAAGAACTCTCGGACGCCAACGTCACGATCGTGCTCGCCTCCATCGACGAGAAGCTGAACGAGAAGTCTTATATCGTTCCGGGCCTGGGCGACGCCGGCGACCGACTTTACGGCGTCGCTGGTTAGCCCAGCCACCCGGCCGGCCGCGGCCCCGGAGTACCCCTAAGGCAGGCTGTTTGGGGCTACCGCAAAGCGTGCCCCGGGGACTAGCCTGAGCCGCATGGATTGGAAACTTGAACTGGTCTTTGTCCCCGTGTCCGATGTGGACCGCGCCAAGGATTTCTACGTCAACAAGGTGGGTTTCAACGCAGACTTCGACGAGCGGCCCTCGGACGGCATCCGTTTCGTTCAACTGACCCCGCCCGGCTCGGCGTGCTCGATCGCCATAGGAGAGGGCCTGACCGACGCGCCTCCCGGCACCGCCCCCAGCCTGCAGGTGGTGGTTAGCGACATCCAACAGGCCCACAGGCAATTGAAGGACGCCGGCGTGGACGCCAGTGACATTGATGTCCAGGACTGGGGACACTTCGTCTACTTCGCCGACCCCGACGGCAACAAGTGGGCGCTGCAGTTCATCCCCAGCCGTGCCGGCGGTCAATGACCTACCGGCAGTGCGTCGGCCTCAGGTTTAGTACCAGTTGTGGGCGTAGTGGAAGTTCAGGGCACCGCACGGTGATCCATAGCGGTCCTTGACGTACTGCAGGCCCCAATTGATTTGGGTTCGGTAATTGGTGCGGTAATCGGCGCCTGCGCTGGCCATCTTCTCGGCCGGCAGGGACTGGACCACACCGTAGGCGCCGCTGCTCGGGTTGGTGGCAGTGGTCTTCCAATCCGACTCCTTCGTCCAGAGTTTCATCAGGCACTGCATCTCGTTGGCGGCCCAGCCGCGGGAGCCCAACTGGCTGGCAGCGTAGGCCTGCGCACCGGCGGGGTCGTCCACGGCAACGGGAGCAGGTGCGGGGACCGGAGCGGGAGCAGGTACGGGGGCAGGAACCGGCGCCGCAGCCGGTGTGTCGGCGGGCTTTACCTCGGCCGACTGCGCTGCGACGACACTGGGAGGGATATTGGCCTGGGTCCCCACCAGTACATGCTCAAAATTGAGGCGCGGCAGGGGATCGGCCGTGACGGCCGACTGCGTGGCGCTGCCGGCGGTAACTGTGGGGGCTGCGGGTTGGGACGCCTGGCCGGCGGCGGCGCCCCCCACCAGCACCGCGCACGCTGCAGCGATGGCCGCCACGCGGCGTCCGGGGGAACCCGCGGGGCCGGCGAACCGGGACAGGGCAGATGCTGGTTTTGCCGGCTCGGCGCGGTGGCGCGAAGCTTCGGAACGGGTATTTGCAGCGCCGTCAGGGCGCGTTTGTGCCTCGGATGTGGTCATGATCGCCTCTCAACGCCTGCGGAGTTAGCTGTCGGGTTCGGATGAGGTCACCCGGCCGCACGGAATCTCACGTGTCGGCTTCACCCCGTGGGGGCAATCTGCGCAAATGCCCGGGAACTCTGGGTCCCCCGCCTCTGCCTGGTCCAGCGGAATCCGGGAGGCGGCAGAGCTTGGCGTGCATCCGGATATGCGGCCCGTTGATGGCCGCACCCTAAAACGGTACAGGATATGAGCCGTCAAGTCACATTTCGATAACGGCTGTCCCTGGTGGCGGCGCGGCGGCTTGCTGGCCGCCCCGGTCTGCGTGGCATGCTCCCCGATGTCCTCGGTGGTTCCACTCAGGGCGGGGCCGTGGCTTTAGCGGCTCGCTCCCGGGTGGCCGGTGTTCTCCGGAGGAGGAGTCGGCGGAAGGCGTACCGTGAACTCGGTCCGGCCCGGCGCTGAGGTCACGCTGACGGTGCCGCCGTGGGCCTCGACAATCGACTGCACAATCGACAACCCCAGCCCGCTGGTTCCCTCGGCCGACGCGGCCGTAGCAGCTGCGGCAGCGGGGGGCCCCGGGACCGCACGGGGCGGGTGGGCAGGGAGGTGCGGGAGAGGGGTCCGGCCGGGTGGCGGCGCCGCACCGGTCAGCGGATTCTTCCGGGACGCGTCGGCCCGCGTAAACCGTGCGAAGATGCGGTCCACGAACCCGGGGGCGATCCCCGGGCCGTTGTCCGTCACGGTCAGAACGGCACCCCCGTCAGCGGCGCGCTGCACTCCAGTCACCACCATGGTGCCCGGGCCGGTGTGCTTACGCGCGTTGGATAGCAGGTTGGCCAGCACCTGGTGGAGCTGGGTCGCGTCCCCGCGGACCACCACCGGCTCTTCCGGAAGTTCCAGATGCCAGATGCGGTCCGGGGCCATGACTTTCTCGTCACTCACCGTCTCCACGGCAAGCTGTGTGAGATCCACCTCGGTGAGCTTCAGCGGTTGGCCCTCGTCCAGGCGCGCCAGCAGCAGCAGGTCCTCCACCAGGGTGGTCATGCGTTCGGACTGGCTCTGCACCCGTGCGAGGGACTTTGCGCCGTCGGGCGTGAAGTGCTCGGTCATCCGCATCAGTTCGGTATAGCCACGGATGGCGGTCAGGGGAGTGCGCAGTTCATGGGAGGCATCCGCCACGAACTGCCGGACCTTCATTTCACTTTTCTGCCGGGCCTCCAGGGCGCTGGACACGTTGTCCAACATCAGGTTCAGGGCGTGGCCGACGCTGCCCACCTCTGTTCCGGGATGCGCCGCGGAGGCCGGTACACGCATGGCGAGGCCCACTTCGCCGGCATCGAGCGGCAAACGCGATACCTGCGTGGCCACCCCGGAGAGCTGGTCCAGGGGCTTCATGGTGCGGCGGATCAGCGCGGTGCCGGCCAGTCCAATCACCACTAGACCGCCCGCGGAGACCAAAACCATGGTCCAGACCAGGGACGCCAGCGTTTTGTGCTTCTCGGCGAGCGGCAGCCCGGTGACGATCACGTCGCCGTCCGGGGTGCTGGCCGCCACCAGCCGGTAGGCTCCGGCGGAGAGCGTCCGGTTCACAGGATCGCGCCGGGTGGAGAGCTTCAGAAGAATCTCGTCGTCCTCATCGGTGAGCGACTTCGGGGTGGCGTCCTCGGCAAGGAAGCCGGCGCTGCGGACCGAATCGTCCACGATCCTGGCGTTCAGGGTACCGATCCCCTGGCCGCGCGCCTCCAGGGGATCGCCCCGTCCGCCGGAGCGGCCAAACTCGCGGGTCCGGTCGGCGGCCTGCACCAGCTGGTTGTCGAGCTGCTTGGTCAGGAACGAGTCCATCGAGGCGTAACTGACAATCCCGACAGCACCACAAATCGCCACGAGCAGGGCCATGGTGACAAGAACAAGCCGGGTGCGCAGATGCCAGGTGGACGGGTTGCGCCAGTTGAGCCCGGAGGGGCGCAGCGGGCGGAAACGTTCAGGCACCGATCAGTCCGCCGGTTTGAGGACGTAGCCGGCGCCGCGGACCGTATGGATCATGGGCGGGTGGTTGGCATCGACCTTCTTGCGCAGGTAGGAGATGTACAGCTCCACAATGTTGGCCTGCCCGCCAAAGTCGTAGTCCCAGACCCGGTCCAGGATCTGGGCCTTGCTGACAACGCGCTTCGGGTTTTCCATGAGATAGCGCAGCAACTCGAACTGGGTGGCCGTGAGATGCAGTTCCGCACCCGCACGCTTCACTTCGCGTGTATCGACGTTCAGGACGAGGTCCCCGACCACAAGTTCGGCGGTGTCCATGGCAGCCACCCCGGAGCGCTGGACCAGCCGGTGCAGCCGCAGGAGCACCTCTTCCATGCTGAAGGGCTTGGTTACGTAGTCGTCCCCGCCGGCAGCCAGCCCGGTAATGCGGTCCTGGACGGCGTCCTTTGCGGTCAGGAACAACGCCGGCACCTCGGGAGCGAAGGCGCGGATCCTGCCCAGCAGCTCCACGCCGTCGAAGCCGGGAAGCATCACATCCAGCACCAGCACATCGGGGCGGAAATCCTTGGCGAGCTTCATGGCCTCGGGTCCGTCGGCGGCGACAGCCACCGACCAGCCCGCCATCCGGAGCCCCATGCTCATCAGCTCGGACAGGCTCGGCTCATCGTCCACCACCAGGGCTCGGATGGGGGAACCGTCCGGATGGGTGAGCTGGGGGAGGTTGTTGGTCATGGAGTGCGAGGTGGCCATGGGACAACTCTCCGATCTGCCGGTTAGGTGCGGCTTTGGGGATCCTGTGCGGCGCCTGTGAATCCCAGCCTAGCGAGCTGGGCACGGTGAGGAGCGGCGGGCGGGCCCGATTCCGCACTTTTCCGGCGACCACTCTGTGGACTGCTGGACAACCGATAGTAAGTAGGCGAACGGTTTGGCCCTATCGGCCTACAGTGAACACCTGCGGAAAAAAAGTCCCCCTGATCGAACTTTGTTCGGGCTGCCGGGTGATTTGCAAACCACTGCAGTGGAGGCGACGAAGGATCGGACGGCCGGCAGAATTGTGATGTGCACTACACTTGCGGATTTCGTCTCACATACCGGACATTGGCGTCCATTGTTACTTGCAAGTTTTCATTGTTACGTTGCACACTTCAACTGTGAACAAGTACTCAACAGCACCTGCAGCCGCAGTTTCCTGGATCAGCGCACCCGCTGGTACCCGGAAGCGCTGTTGTCGAATGCACGCCTAACTTTTACACCCCAAGAGTTTCTAGGCATTCGCCCCAGCCCGGCGTCGGGCGCCCTCCCCAGTTTCATTGCGGGAAAAGTAGCATTCGAGCCGCGATGACGGCCATTCACATTGAGGTAAGCATTCCATGTCAGTTGCATCCGGATACGTCCACATCTCCGTCCGAAACGCCAGCAAGGCCGGCCAGGCCTCCGGGATCCGCCAGGGCTTCGGCGGCCGGGCACCTTTGGCCCCTGCAGGGTCCGGCAACAGCTTCCCCGCAGCCGGCTTCGCGCCGCAGGGATACAACCCCACCTCCTACGGCCAGCTCCGCGCTGTTCCGCCGGCACCGGCCACGGCACCGACTCCTGTGATCGCTCCCGGGACCGGAAGCCCCGTCCGTCCCGTTCCGAACGACAACGTTGCCCGCGGTTTTGTGCTTTACATGGGGATCGATGAGGAAACCGCCGCGGCTGCCGGCACGTCCATCGCCAAGCTCGCCCAGGAGATCCGCGCCTACGCCCAGTCCCTGGTTTCCGGCGCTGAAAGCTATGCGGCCGTCGCCGTCGCCCCGGCCGGCGCAACCGGTTCCGCGCTCGACGTCGTCCGTTCCACCTTCGGTGACCCCACGGTGGGTGCCCGCCAGCGCTCGGACGCCGCCCGCCTGCAGCAGCCGCAGGACCCGCGGCCCTCCGGCGTGCTGATCGACCTCGCCCGCCGGGAAGTGGCACTCGACGGGGAATCCCTGAACCTCACCTTCAAGGAGTTCGAGCTCCTCAATTACCTGGTGGAGAACGGCACCCGGACCGTAGGCCGTGATGAACTGCTCGAAGGGCTGTGGCGGAACGCCGAAGAAGTCCCCAATGAGCGGACCATCGACGTCCACATCCGCCGTCTACGTTCCAAGCTGGGCCGCCTCGCCAACACAGTCCGGACCGTTCGCGGCCAGGGCTACCGGTTCTACGAGCATCCCGAAGTTGTGGTCTGGGCCGCGCCGGAATACTCGATCTAACGTTCAGCCCGGCCCAGGCGCCTGTCCCGCACGCGGGGCGGGCGCCTGGGCGTTAACGCCATTCGCACGCGCGGCGACCCGCCCGTGCGCCACTAGGATTGGTTCCATGAGCGCGCATCACATGAGACGGCTGGTGATCATGCGCCATGCCAAGGCGGACTGGCCCGGCGGCGTCGCCGACCACGACCGGCCGCTGGAAGAACGCGGCCACCGTGACGCCCCGCAAGCCGGCAGATGGCTGTTGAAGCACGGCGTGGTCCCCGACTTCATTCTTTGTTCCAGTGCCTTGCGCACGCGGCAGACGTGCACCTGGGTCTGCCACGAGCTCGGAGACAAGGCACCGACGCCGAAACTGGAGCAGGGGCTTTATGCGGCCTCCGCATCGCGGATGCTGGCTGTCATTAACCACGTTCCGGACACCGTGACCACCCTCCTGGTCATTTCGCACATGCCCGGCGTGCAGGACCTTGCCATGCACCTGGCCTCCCGCGACTCCAGCCACGATGCGTACATGGACGCCGCCACACGGTACCCCACCAGCGCGCTGACCATTCTGGAGACCGAGAAATCCTGGGCTGAACTGGACGGCCAGGACGCGAAACTCACGCGTTTCAAGGTTCCACGGGCCACGTAGCTTTCCGGCCACGCCTGCCCCGTTCAGGTCCGCTGTCCGGGTGCATAGTCAGGCGCCCCATTCTGCGGTTTACTGATGCTGTTCACTCGCGGACGTATGGCGATCGAGAGAGAAGGCGGAATCATCGTGGATTCAGGACAGCTTATTGGACTCATCATCGGCATCGTGGTGGTGCTGGCGATCGTGATCGTGGCCATCATGCTCGGCCGCAAACGCAAGGCAGCGGCAAACCGCACCAAGGCGGTGGAAATGCGGGACCAGGCCAGGACCGAGGAGATCGGCGCGAGGGAGCGCGAGGCGAAGGCAGCACGCGCCGAGGCGGATGCCAAACAGGCGGAAGTGGAGGCCGAGCGGCTCCGGGAGGAGGCCCGCGGCCGGCAGCAGGAAGCCGAGCAGGTCCGCTCCGGCGTGCAGGACCAGCTGCGGAAGGCCGATGAGCTGGACCCCGATGTCGCAACCGGCAAACGCGGCCACGGACAGGACCATGTGTCCCGGGACGCTGCAGGCACGGAGGAGCTGCGCCGAGACCGCAGCGACCGCAACCCCGGCCAAGGCGAGCAGGCCTCCCCCCTGGCGGGCGAGCAAGCCCACCGCACTGAGGTCCCCGGCAGTGAGCTTCCACCTGAGCAAGGCCACACCGGCGAACCCCGCAGCGATCCTCCCCGGAATCTCTGAGGACTTACCTGCTGGCACCGCCGCGCTGGCGGGTCGTGTTTTGCGTCGTGGACCGGGCAGCCGGGCGGGGGGCCGCTGCCCGGGACGGCGCGCGTGGCGGCGTTCGGCGGGCAGTTTGGGCCGCCGGGCGCCGCGTGGCCGACGCCGGTCCCCTTGTGGCCGACACCGGGCCCCGCGCGGTTGCCGCCGGGCGGCGCAGGGGAGCACCGGTGCTTCCCCTGCGCGGACGCCCCCTCTTGCCCGGCAGGACGGTTCCGGCCAGCAACAACAGCAAGGTGGCCGCGCCGGCGGCGGCGGCGAGGTAGAAGTACAAGTCCGGATGGATTGAATCCACGGGGGACGACAGCGCGGCCGGGTCTGCGTTGAAAGCCAGGCCCCATTGGCGCAGGAACGCGATGCTGAACGCGGTGAAGAGGGTGCTCCCGATTCCGCTGGCCACCAGGGTGCGGTGCCGCCGGCGGATGACCACCTCCGAGACGCAGGCCACGTACGCTGCGGCGGAGGCCGTAAGGAACCACGCGAACACCGTTTCGTGCAGTGTGATCCCGGCCAGCACCAGCAGTGCCAGCGCAGTGACAAACGCTCCGATGGCGAACTTGCCGCAGTTACCCAGGTGGCCCATGAAGACAATCATCCCCGAGCGGGACTACTTCACGACGTAGCCGCGCATGGAGGCCATGATTGCCGTAACGCTTTGCTCCCGCGTGCGCTCCGGGTTGTAGGTCTGCCGATCCAGGCCCACCACGAAGCACGCGCCGAAAATGGCGGTCTCCAGGCTGCCCCTGGACACGGCAGGGTCCACGGGGTAGACGGCAGCGACGGCGTCAATCGCTGCTCCCACTACGGTCAGCAGTCGTCCGCGGAGCTCGGTGAAGGTGTCCTGCCATTCACTGTGGGTCCGCCAGTTCTCGCTGACCCACAACCGGGCGAAGGACGGGTACTCGTCCATGAAGTCCATGGCCTGTCCGATCATTTCGTCCATGGCCATGAGCGGGTCCACCGAATCGTCCCTGACGCTCAGCAGCCGGGCCAACAGGATGTCCACGCCATGGTGCAGCAGCTGGGCGATCAGATCCGATTTGCTGCCGAAGTTGTAATAGACCGTGCCCTTGGACACTCCGGCCGCCGCGGCAATTTCATCGACGGTCACGCCGGCCACGCCGCGCTCGCCAATCAGTTCCATCGAGGCCTCAAAAAGCTTCTGCTTGGTCGCGTTGGTGCGCGCCGGTCTGAGCTTCTTCGTGGTGTCCGTGGGGCTGCTCATACGGCGATCTCCGGCTTCAGGGACTTGAGGGTCCAGAACTTGTGTTTCCGGACGGCGAGGGTTGACATGGCTGTGCCCAGCAAAGTGTAGCCAAGCAAACCCAGCACGGTGGGCAGGATGACGGCGAGGTCGGCTCCGTAGATCAGGTGCCGCATGCCGTTGACCACGTATCCCATCGGAAGGATCTGGTGCACCACGTGCAGCGGCTCCGGCGTGGTCTGCCAGGGGAAGGTGCCGCCGGAGGAGACCAGCTGCAGCACGAGCAGGATGAGCACCACGAGTTTGCCCGGTGTACCAAGCAGCGCCACGACGCCCTGGATGATGGCGCTGAACGCCATCGCAGCGGCCAGCATCAGGAACCACATGAGCCAGGGGTGGGCAGGATTGAGTCCGAGTCCCACGTCGACCACCAGGGTGAGCAGGCTTGCCTGGACGGCCGAGACGGCCAGGAAGGGAAGCCAGCCGCCGACGGCGATTTTCCACGCCGGGGCGTTCGAGGCCAGGGCCCGCTGGGTGACGGGCCGCATCGCCTGGACCAGCATGAAGATGCCGATCCACAGGGCCAGGGTGAGGAAGAATGGAGCCAGGCCCGCGCCGTAGGAACCGGCCTTGGCTTGCGAGACGTTGCTGACGGCGACCGGATCGGCGATCACCTTGGCGATGCTGTTCTTCTGGGTGTCATCGGGGTTGGGAACCTGGCCGGCGCCCTTGGCGAGCTCGGTTGCCAGCGTTCCGGCGCCGTCGGCGGCTGTTGCCGCGCCGCTCTCCAGCTGGGCCGTGCCGTCGTCGAGCTTCTGCGCGCCTGCGGAGAGTTTCCCGGCGCCGTCGAGGGCGCTCTGCTGCCCCGCGGCGAGAGTGGCGGCCCCAGCGGCCAGCTGGTCCGCGCCGGTGGAGGCCTGGGCGATGGCAGTGGTGAGGGCGGGGGTGGCTTTAGCAAGTTTGGCAGCTCCGGCACTGACGGCGGCGGAACCGTCGGCCAGCTGTTGGATCTGGCCCGCCGCGGTCTTCAACGCAGCGGCGGGACCCGCGGCTGCGGGCGGGGCAGCAGCCGCGTCGAAGTCCGCGAGGATCGCCTCCGCCTGGACCGGGGTGATGGTCCCGGCGGCGACGAGCCGGTTGTTGGAGGCGACCACCAGGCCGCGCCGTGCCTGGGCAGCGGCCTGTTCGGCCGCGGTGAGCTGGCCGGCGAGGGCCTGCACCTTGGTGTTGAGCGTGGCGTTGCCTGCCGCGACTTGCGCTGCGCCGTCCGCGAGCGTCTGGGAATCAGCCGGCAGGGTGGCGGTTTTGTTCTGAAGCTGGGTCAGGCCGCCCCCGAGTTTGCTGGCTCCCGTACTGAGGGAGGTGGCACCGTCCCGGAGCTTGAGCTGGCCGTTGTAGAGATCGGCGGTGCCGGTCCTGAGTTCGCCGGTGCCCTGGTGAAGGGTGACGGTCCCTTCGTGGAGGCTCCCGACGCCGTCGGCGAGCTCCTTGGCTCCGTCGGAGGCTTTGAGCATCTGGGCGTGGATGGTTCCGAATCCGGTGAGGAGCTGGTTGGCGGTTTCCTCGCCCACCTCGGTGGCCACGGTGGCGTGCACGGCGGTGGTGAGTTTGTCCACAATGGTGCTCAGCAGGTAGTTGTTCGCGTCATTGGTGGTGACATTGAGCATGGCCTGGTTGGCGGCGTCGAAGCTGCCGGGGGAGACGAGGTTTGCTGAGAAGTCCTGGGGAATCTTCAACGCGAAGGCGTACTTGCCCGTGCTCACGCCCTCGTCCGCTTCTGCGGTGTCAGTAACTGTCTGCCAGTTGAAGGTGTGCGCGTCCACGAGGCTGTCGGCGACTTTCCGTCCGGCCTCGAGCCTGGTGCCGTCGGCGGATGTGGCGCCTGTGTCCTCCACCACCAGGGCCGCATCGATCTGGTTCAGCTTTCCGTAAGGATCCCAGTTGGCGTACAGGTACACGGCGCCGTAGAGCAGGGGAACCATGGTCAGCGCCAGAATGGTGAGCTTGGGCAGCAGGCCGCCGGTCATGCGTTTGAGTTCAGAGCGGGCAAGCCGCAGCACAGTCACTTTGCGTCCTCAGTTTCGGAGGTGGTGGGAGCTTCGAGGGGTTCGGGTTCGGGTTCGGTGGCGGTGTCGGCGGGAGTGGCCGCGTTGCCGATTTCTGCTGCCGGTCCGGTCCAGCCGTCGGGGAGATGCAGGACGGTGGCGACGACGGCGAGCGGGCGCCCGGCGTCGTAGGCCAGTTCCTGGAGCCGCGGCAACCAGTCGTTGGGATCGCCGTGACGGTCCGGGGAATCCACCACGAGCAGATCCGTGTTGGGGTTCGCCAGGGCGAGGGCAGTGAGCAGTTCTATCCGCCGGGCCGCCGGAAGTTGTTCGGTCCAGAGGTCCGCGATGTCCTCGAACCGGTTGATTTTGAGCCACGGCTTGCTGAGCAGGGACCCCCGGTAGCGGCGCGGGACCAGGGCAAGGTCTTCAGTGACGAGGTCACGGACGCTGAGGTGCTGCTCGGGTTCGTTCACCCCCGGGGAGTCGACGACGGCGCTCGCCTGCCGCAACGCCTTGATTTTGGTGCTTCCGTTCCACCGCGTGCCGTCCCACTCGAAGTGGCCGCCGGCGGGTTTGAACCGTCCGCTCAGGGCCAGCGCCAGTGTGGTGCGCTGGTCCTGGCGCTTCCCGGTGACGAGCAGGAGCTCCCCGCGCCGGACCTGAAGGGAGGTGGCCGGCAGAAGTTCGTCGCGTCTGCCGTCCACGGAGAGCTGTTGCACGCGGAGCACGGGAAGCCTTTCGCAGATGAATGTCTACGACAAGGCTAACCGAACTGACTGGTCAGTTCAAATAGAAGCCGGCGGTGTCGCTGCGGCCGGAGTTCAGAGCCCGTATTCCTCGAGGAGCCGCAGCCAGACTTCACTGATGGTCGGGTAGGCCGGCACGGCGTGCCATAACCGGTCAAGCGGGACCTCTCCGACGACGGCTATGGTTGCGGCGTGCAGAAGTTCGGCCACATCCGGGCCGGCAAAGGTGGCGCCCAGCAGCACCTTCCGGTCCTCGTCGACCACCAGTTGCGCCCACCCCTCGTACCGTTCGGCGTGCAGCGAGGATCCGGCCACCTGGATGGGCAACTCCACGGAGGACACCTTGTAGCCATCCCTTTCCGCCTGCTGCACCGTCCGGCCCACGTTCGCCAGTTCCGGATCCGTGAACACGACGCTGGGCACCGCGTGGTCATCAGCTGTCCGGGCATACCGGCTCCACGGCGCCGCCGTCGCGCCAAGTTCGCCCTTGGCCCGGGCCGCGATCGCGTCTCCTGTGGTGCGGGCCTCGTACTTGCCCTGATGGGTCAACATGACTTTCCCGGCGGCGTCGCCGGCAGCGTACAGCCACGGGTCGGCGTCGTTCCCGGGAACCTCCGCCACCAGGCCGGTGGCGTCCGTGCTGAGCCGCAGGTGCTGGCCCTCCGGGGCGGTGAGGCCCACACGTTCCAGCCCCAGTCCTTCCAGGGCTGGATGCCGGCCGGTGGTGACCAGGAGCTTGTCCGCCGTCACGGTGCTGCCGCCCTCCAGCTCAAGAGTGAGGGAGCCGTCCTTGTTCGCGCGGACGCCCGTGGTTCCGGTGTGAAGACGGAGACTGACCCCGTCCGCCCGCAGACCGGCCGCCACCAGGGCACTGGCCTCCTCCGGAAAGGCGCCCAACAGGCCGCCGCGGGCAACCACCGTGACCGTGGAGCCCAGCCGGGCGAAGGCTTGGGCAAGCTCTGTGCCGGCCACGCCCCCGCCAAGGACCGCCAGTCTGTCCGGAATGGCTTGCGCGGAGGTCGCTTCACGCGTGGTCCAGTAGTCGACGTCGGACAGGCCATCAACGGGCGGCACGGCGGGCGCGGACCCGGTGGCCACCACGACGGCGTGCCGTGCCGTGAGCGCGTAACTGTTGCCGTCCAGCCCGGCAACTTCAACTTCCCTCGTGCCGGTAATCCAGCCGTGGCCCCGGATGAGTTCGATCCCTGTGTCCTCGACCCAGGTGACCTGACTGTCATCCTGCCAGTTGGAGGTGAAGTAGTCGCGGCGTTTCAGGACGGCGGCCGTGTCCAGGGTCTGGGTAATGGCCTCCTTGGCACCGGGCACCGTCTGGGCGCCGTGCAGGGCGGTGCCCGGGCGCAGCAGCGCCTTGGATGGCATGCAGGCCCAGTAGGAGCATTCGCCGCCGACAAGTTCGGCTTCGACCAGCACCGCCGTCAGTCCGCCTTGCACCGCGCGGTCCGCCACGTTCTCGCCCACGGCGCCCGCACCGATCACGATGACATCAAATTCCCGTTTCACCTGAGCCGTCATGGCAAAAGCCTACGCCCGGCCCGGCCCGGTTCCGGGTGGCGCCGGGTGGCGCCGCCGCCGGCCCCTTGCGGGGCGCCACGCTGGCCGTCGCGCCCGGACCGCCGGCCCCCGACCTCGGCTGGGGTTAAACCAAAAGATCCGCACCGGTGGACCGGTGCGGATCTTTTTCACTGTGATTTTTTGATTGTCTTCACTGTGTTTTCACAGTGCGCCCAAAGGGATTCGAACCCCTGACCTTCTGTTCCGTAGACAGACGCTCTATCCAGCTGAGCTATGGGCGCATATGCCGGTCCGGAACTTCTTGCTCCCCGAACCTCGAATTACTTTACGCGAGGTGGGGCCGTACTGACAAATCGGAGCGGGTGTAATATGGATGACTAGACCGGTCTACGTGACCTTAGTCACAAATTGCGGGCTTTGGACGGGGCGGATTCCTTGAATTCCCGGGGTTTTCAATTTCCTGCTGCCCGGACATCCCATATCTGGCCCCCTTTTTAGGGGGTGATCTAGCCCTACATTTAGGACACACGACTGAACCCGAGGAAGGGAACCGTAATGGGAGATCTGGCGCGACTGCCGTTGCTTGAAAAAGCACCCACCACACATGCCGGACTGCTGGCATGGGTCGAAGAGGTTGCTGAACTGACCCAGCCGGACCGGATCCACTGGGTGGACGGCTCCGAGGAGGAGAACACCCGGCTTACGGACGAACTTGTCGCAGCGGGCACGTTGACCCGCCTGAACGAGAAGCTGTTCCCCAATTCCTTTGCGGCTTTCTCCGACCCCGCCGATGTGGCCCGCGTCGAGGAGCAGACCTTTATCTGCTCCGAGAACGAACGCGATGCCGGCTTCACCAATAACTGGATGGCCCCGGCGGAAATGAAGGAGAAGCTGCGCGGATTGTTCAGCGGCTCCATGCGCGGCCGCACCATGTACGTCATCCCGTTCGTCATGGGCCACCTCGATGCCGAGGATCCCAAGTTTGGTGTGGAGATCACCGACAGCGCCTACGTTGTCGCCTCCATGCGCATCATGGCCACCATCGGCACCGCGGTGCTGGAGAAGATCACCGCCACCAGCGCCTTCTTTGTCCCGGCACTGCACTCCCTGGGCGCACCGCTCGCCCCCGGCCAGGCTGACGTCACCTGGCCCTGCAACCCGGACAAGTGGATCGTGCACTTCCCCGAGGAGCGCTCCATCTGGTCCTTCGGCTCCGGCTACGGCGGCAACGCCCTGCTGGGCAAAAAGTGCTACGCCCTGCGCATCGCGTCCGTGATGGCCCGGGATGAAGGCTGGCTCGCGGAGCACATGCTCATCCTCAAGCTGACCTCGCCGGAGAAGAAGAACTACTACATCTCCGCCGCGTTCCCGTCCGCCTGCGGCAAAACCAACCTCGCCCTGCTGGACCCGACCATCGAGGGCTGGAAGGTCGAGACCCTGGGTGACGACATCACCTGGATGCGGATCGGCAAGGAAGGCGAACTGCGCGCCACCAACCCGGAGGCCGGCCTGTTCGGCGTCGCCCCCGGCACCGGCTGGGGCACCAACCCCAACGCCATGCGCGCCATAGCCAAGGGCCACAGCATCTTCACGAACGTTGCGCTCACGGATGAGGGCGGCGTGTGGTGGGAGGGCATGACCGATGAGGTTCCCGCCCACCTGACGGACTGGCAGGGCAATTCCTGGACTCCTGATTCGGACAAGCCGGCAGCCCACCCGAACTCCCGCTTCTGCACCCCCATCTCGCAGGTGGACATGCTGGCCGAGGAGTACTTCAGCCCCGACGGCGTGGAGCTCTCTGCAATCCTGTTCGGCGGACGCCGCAAGACCACGGTGCCGCTGGTCACCCAGGCCCGCAACTGGACCAACGGCATCTTCATGGGCTCCACCCTCTCCTCCGAGACGACGGCGGCCGCCGCCGGCCAGATCGGCGTGCTGCGGCGTGACCCGATGGCCATGCTGCCGTTCATCGGTTACGACGCCGGCGACTACCTGAAGCACTGGATCAGTGTCTCGGGTAAGGCAAATCCGGAACGTCTGCCGCACATCTTCCTGGTCAACTGGTTCCGGCGTACGGCCGACGGCGATTTCGCGTGGCCTGGCTTCGGCGACAACGCCCGCGTGCTGAAGTGGGCCATCGAACGCATCGAAGGCAAGGCGGACGCCGTCGAGACCCCCATTGGCTTCGTGCCGGCCGGGAACTCGCTGGACCTCTCCGGCCTGGACCTCACGCACGCGCACGTCGAAGACGCTGTCCGCGTGGACCGTGCGGAGTGGGATGAAGAGCTGGCCTCCATCGAAGAGTGGTACGCGAGGTTCGGCGACTCGCTGCCGGACGCGCTGCGCTCCGAGCTTGACGGTCTGAAGGAACGTATGGCCGAGCACTGACAGCCCGGATCAAACGACGGCGGCCCCGCACCTTGCGAAAGGTGCGGGGCCGCCGTCGTTGGTCACCGCAGTTGTGGGTTGCGCGTTTCGTGGGCAGATCGGGGCGGCTGGCAGGCCGTCATCCGCCCTGAGCTGCCCGCCGGCGCGCTAAGGCAAGAACCGCCAGCAGGGATGCGGTGGTGAGTCAGCTGGCCAGCCAGATGTCCGGGCCGAAGACCTCGTAGTGGATCTTGGTGGCGGGAATTCCGGCGTTGATGGCCTCGTTCCGGATGTTCTTCATGAACGGCAGCGGCCCGCACAGGTACAGGGACGCGTTCGCCGGGAGATCAACCTCCCGCAGGCTCATGAACCCTTCCTTCGTGCCGGCTACGGGGCGTTCGAGCCACAGCTGGAGGTCGGCGCCGTCGAGACGTGCGACGTCGTCCGTCATCTGGCTGCGCAGCGCCCAGCTGTCCAGGTCGCTCTCCGCGTGCAGCACCAGGACCTGGCGGTCGGAGCCCGACGCGGCAAGGGAACGCAGGATGGAGGCAGTGGGAGTGCAGCCGATGCCGGCCGAGGCCAGAACCACGGGGCCGTCGCCTTCCTGAAGGGTGATCTCGCCGTAGGGGTTGGAGATCTCCAGGATGTCGCCCACCTGGACGTCGTTGTGCAGGACGGGGGAGACTTCGCCGCCGTCGTCCTTCTTGGTGGTGAAGCTGCGGCTCGTTCCGGCGTCGCCGGAGAGCGAGTACTGGCGGACCTGGCGGAGTCCGTCCGGGAGGGCGACCTTGACGCTGACGTACTGGCCCGGGAGGGCGGGGGTGATGGGGGTGTCGTCGGCCGGTTCCAGGATGAACGTCAGGGAGCCGGTGCCGGCAGGGGTCTTCGCGGCAACCCGCCACGGGCTCCACATGGAGTCGTTCGCCTGTGCAGCGTACAGCCCCTTTTCGAGCTTGATCAATGCGTCGGCCATCAGCCAGTAGACCTCGGTCCAGGCTTCGGCGATTTCGGGGGTGATGACGTCGGCGAGGTCATCGGCGATGGCGGCGAAGAGGTGTTCGTAAACCACCTGGTACTGCGGTTCGGTAATCCCGAGGGACGTGTGGCGGTGCGCGATGCGCGCGAGCACCGTCTCCGGCAGGGTTCCGGGATTGTTCACCAGATGGGTGGCGAAAGCGGCGATGCTTCCGGCCAGGGCCTGCTGCTGGTTGCCGTTGCGCTGGTTGGAGCGGCTAAAGAGCCCGTCCAGCAGTTCCGGGTGCGCTGCGAAAAGGCTGGCGTAGAACTTGGGCGTGATCTCACCGATCCGGGACCCCACCAGGGGGAGGGTGGCCTCGATGACGGGGAAGGACTTGTCCGAGAGCATGTTGACTCCTGAGATAGTGGTCCGCGTCTGTCAGCCGGACCGGTGAAAATACTTGTATTGAAAATGCGAGTATTTATATCTCAGTTCTACAGGGCGTAGAAAGTAACACCAAATCGGTAGGATTCCCGGGCGCGGCGGGACAGGTCAGAGGCTGGGGCTGAGCAGGCCGGGGCGCAGGCCGATCGCCTGGAACACCGGCTCCATTTGCCGTTCGGTCGGCAGGGACGCGACGACGAGACCATCGAGCTCGCTGTAAAACGCCTCCCGGGCGCGGGAGAGGGCTCCGCGGAGGCGGCACTCATTGATCAGCGGGCACACCCCGCCGGTAGCGATGCAGTCGGCAGGGTCCGTGCGGGTGTCCAGTTGGCGCAGGAGCTGGCCCACGGTGGCGACCTGCCCGGCACTGCTGAGCCGGGCACCGCCGTGCCGGCCGCGCTCGACGTCGATCATGCCCAGCTCGCGCAGCTTCGCCATCGCCTTGCTGACGTGGTTGTACGGCGTCCCGACGGCGTCGGCGATGCTTTGGGTGGTGAGGAGTGCACCGCCGGGCGCCGCCGCGAGCACCATCATGGCACGCAGGCTGACATCCGCGAAGGCGTTAATCTTCATACCACCAGCATACGGCGGTCTAGTCCACCCACACGCCTGGTTCGTTGGTATCAGCGGAGAGCTCGCCGAACTCCAGCTCACGCGTCGCGGGGTTCGCTGCGTAGGGCAGGACCGCGGCGAACAGCGAGCCGTCCCGGTGTTCGGCGGCCACATGGATCGCGTCCGAGGCCTCCTCCAGCAAGGTGATGTCGCAGACAATCGCTGCGGCGCGGAATTCGTCCCTGTGCTGGCGCAGCAGTTCCGTAAGATCATTGATCATCGAGTCCGCATCGAAGTCGGCGCCGGTGCCCTCGGCCGCGTCGGCGGGGGTGACGGCGACCAGTCGGACCTCGCCGTCGATCTCTACGACGAGGGCGAACGGCAGGAACCCGCCGTTGCGCTCGAGTTGTTCCTGGGCGGCGCCGACTCCGGTGCCCAGCAGGTTCTCCAGGTCTGTGGCGCTGGCCTCCGGGACGCTGTCCCGCCACGAACCGTTTGCCGCGGAAACCGCGCCGGCCTGCGCTGGCAGTTCCGTCACGGCCCTAGCCTCGGACCAGTGCCAGGACGCGGTCGCGGACCCGCTCCATGGTGGCTTTGTCCGTGGCCTCGACGTTCAGGCGGAGGAACGGCTCGGTGTTGGAAGGGCGCAGGTTGAACCAGTAGCTGCCGTCCGTGGCGGTGAAGGTACTGCCGTCGAGGTGATCCACCGTGACGTCCTCGGAGCGGAAGTCCAGCCGGACCCGTTCCACGGCGCCGGCCTTGTCATCGATTTCCGAGTTGATCTCGCCGGAGGATACGTAGGGCTCGTACTCGCGGCCAAGATCGGACAGCTGACCGGCCTGCTCACCGAGGGCGGCAAGGACGTGCATCGCGGCAAGCATGCCGGTGTCTGCGTTCCAAAAGTCGCGGAAGTAGAAGTGGGCGGAGTGTTCGCCGCCGAAGATGGCACCCTCTGCCGCCATTTCGGCCTTGATGAAGGAATGCCCCACGCGGGTGCGTACGGCCCGGCCGCCGTGGCGGGCTACCAGTTCCGGGACGGCGCGGGACGTCAGCAGGTTGTGAATGACGGCGGGAGTGGCTTCGCCGAGTGCCTGGGCGCGGGCAATCTCGCGGCGGGCCACCATCCCCGTGATCGCGGACGGCGAGACGGGTTCGCCCTTTTCGTCAATGACGAAGCAGCGGTCCGCGTCGCCGTCGAACGCCAGTCCGATGTCCGCGCCGTGTTCGACGACGGCCGCCTGCAGGTCGCGCAGGTTCTCCGGCTCGAGCGGGTTGGCGGGGTGGTTCGGGAAGGATCCGTCCAGCTCGAAGTACAGCGGAACGATCTCCAGGGGGAGCTTGGGCAGCAGGACGTCGCCGAGCACTGCCGGCGTGGTGAGGCCGGCCATGCCGTTGCCGGCGTCCACTACCACCTTCAGCGGGCGGGAGCCGCGCAGGTCCACGAGGCTGCGCAGGTACTCGGCGTAGCCCTTGAGGACGTCGTGGACCCCGATCAGGCCGCGGGTGGCAGCGGCGGGAATGGAGCCGGCGTTGAGGTATTCCTCGGCGCGGGCCTGGATTTCCTTGAGCCCGGTTTCGGACGAAATGGGTTCGGCGCCGGCCTTTGACATTTTGATGCCGTTGTATTCGGCGGGGTTGTGGCTGGCCGTGAACGTGGCGCCGGCTGCATTGAGCGCACCGCAGGCGTAGTAGAGCTCATCGGTGGAGATGAGGTCGAGCAGCTGGACGTTGGCTCCGCGCCGGGCGGCGCCGTTGGCGAAGGCCTTGCTGAATTCGGGGGAGGAGGGGCGCATGTCTCCGCCGACCAGGACCGTTTGGCCTTCCAGCTGCAGGATATCGACGAAGGCAGCACCCACGGCCTCGACGATCTCCGCGGTGATTGATTCGCCGACTATGCCGCGCACGTCGTAGGCCTTGAAGGAGGCCGAAAGGTCAAATGTCTTCGTCTGGTCCGTAGTCACGCGTCTTATCCTACGTCGCAGCCCAATCAGGGGGTGGAGGTACTCCGGTGGTTTCGTTTTATCCCGGATCCGCCGGAATTGTCCACACGGCGGAGCCGGCGGCTTCGCGCCTGTCGGAGGGGGCTGGGATACTGAACCAATGGCTAATTCCGAGAACGCTGCAGTCCTGTCCGCTTCCCCCGCTGTCCCAGCAGGGCTGGGCGGGACCCGGGAGCAGGCGCAGGAGGTGCTGCGAGAACTCGTCGGGCACCCCCAGGCGGAGTTCCACGACGGCCAGTTTGAGGCGATCGAGGCGCTCGTCGACGGCGGCCGGCGGGCCCTCGTGGTCCAGCGCACCGGGTGGGGCAAGTCGGCGGTTTACTTCGTCTCGTCCCTGCTGCTCCGGCGCCGCGGTGCCGGGCCCACCCTGATTGTCTCGCCGCTGCTGGCGCTCATGCGTGACCAGGTGGCCGCCGCGGCGCGGGCCGGGGTCCGTGCAGTGGCCATCAACTCCGCCAACCAGCTGGAATGGGACACCGTCCGTGAACAACTCGCCGCGGACGAGGTCGATGTCCTGCTGGTTTCGCCCGAGCGGCTCACCAATCCCTCCTTCCGGGAAAACCAGCTGCCGGAACTGATCCGCCGCACCGGGCTGCTGGTCATCGATGAGGCCCACTGCATCTCCGACTGGGGCCACGATTTCCGGCCGGATTACCGGCGCATCGCGGACCTGATCACCCAGTTGCCGGACTCCATTCCGGTGCTGGCCACCACCGCCACCGCCAACTCCCGGGTGGTCCACGACATCGAGGAGCAGCTGGGTGCCGGGGTGCTCACCATTCGCGGCGCCCTGGGACGTGAGTCGCTCCGGCTGGGCGTGCTGCGTCTGCCGGATTCCCGGGACCGCCTCGGCTGGTTGCTGACGCATTTGAAAGACCTGCCGGGCAGCGGCATCATCTACACACTGACCGTCTCCGCCGCCGAGGATACCGCCCGGCTCCTCGCCGAAGCCGGACACGAGGTGCTCGCCTACACCGGGCGCACCGACCCCGCGGACCGCGAACGCGCGGAGCAGCTCCTTAAGGACAACCAGGTTAAGGCGCTCGTGGCCACCTCCGCCCTGGGCATGGGCTTTGACAAGCCGGACCTCGGGTTCGTGGTGCACCTGGGGGCGCCGTCCTCGCCGGTGGCGTACTACCAGCAGGTCGGCCGTGCCGGCCGCGGCGCTGCCAACGCCGATGTCCTGCTGCTGCCCGGGTCCGAGGACCGGGATATCTGGCAGTACTTCGCCACGGCGTCCATGCCCTCGGAAGAGAAAGCCGGCGCCGTCCTCAGCGCCCTCGCCGACGCCGGAACGGCAGTGTCCACCGTGGCGCTGGAGGCGCGCGTGGATCTGCGCCGGACCCCGCTGGAGTTGCTGTTGAAGGTCCTGGCGGTGGACGGGGCCGTGGAGCGCGTGGGTGGCGGCTGGCGGTCCACCGGGCAGCAGTGGACGTACGACGCCGAGCGGTACGGCCGGATCGCCGAGGCCCGCGTGGACGAGCAGGACTCGATGGTGATCTACCAGGACACCGCCGGTTGCCGGATGGAATACATCACCTCCGTTCTGGACGACGAAACGGCCCGGGCCTGCGGCCGTTGCGATAACTGCGCCGGCCAGTGGTTTCCGGCAGATATCGCCGCGTCGGCCACCGAAGCCGCCGGCCAGACGCTGAGCCGCGCCGGTGTGCCGCTGGAACCCCGGCTGCAGTGGCCCAGCGGCATGGACCGGCTGGGCGTGCCGGTGAAAGGCAAGATCAAGCCCGACGAAAGCGTCGCCGCAGGCCGTGCCCTGGCCCGGCTCACCGACCTCGGCTGGGGCGGTGCCCTGCGCGAAGCCTTCGGCGCGGGAGCTCCAGACCGCGCCGTGGATCCGGGCATGCTTCAGGCGTGCGTCCAGGTCCTCCGCGAATGGGGCGCCGGTGACCCCCGCACACCCGGCTGGAGCGGGGCAGGCCGGCCCGCCGCCATCATCAGCGTCCCGTCCCGCGGCAAACCCGCACTGGTGGACTCCCTGGCGCGGGGCATCTCCGAGATCGGCCGGATCCCCTATCTCGGGCAGTTGCAGCTGGAGCACGGCGGACCCACCGGCGGGCGCGGCGGCAACAGCGCCTACCGGCTTGCCGGGGTCTGGGACCGCCTCGTGGTGGGACCGGAGCTCGAAGCGGCCCTGGCCGGAATCCAAGGCCAGAGCGTGATGTTGATTGATGATCTGGTCGACAGCCGCTGGACCGTAACGGTTGCCGGCCGGGCCCTCCGGCTTGCCGGCGCAGGCGCGGTGCTGCCGTTGGTGCTCGGCCAGGCCGGCTGACCACCGCCGGGCTCAGCCCTGCGGAGTCCGCCATGTTGCGAGGGTGCCGGCGTCCGGCGGTCCGGATTCGAGCACTGCCATCGCCGCGTTGTGCCCTCCAATGCCGCTGACTGCACCGCCGCGCCGGGCACCCGACCCGCAGATCAGGATCCGCGGGTCATCCGTCTGGACACCCCAGCGCCGGGCCGGAGTGTCCAGCGGAGCGGTGTCCTCCACGAACGGCCAGTCGAGGCCGCCGTGGAAGATGTTGCCCCGCGGCATGCCCACGGCCCGTTCAATGTCCAGGGTGGTCTTCGTCTCAATGCACGGCTGCCCGTCCGGACCGGTCAGCAGCAGGTCCTGAATGGGCTCGGCGAGGACCGAGTTCAGGGACTTCAGGACGGCCGCCTGCAGTTCGGCACGGCGTCGTTCGTTGTTATCCGCTGTGATCAGCCGGTCCGGGACGTGCAGGCCGAACACGGTCAGGGTGTGCACGCCGGCGGCCTGCAGTTCCGGGGACAGGATGCTGGGGTCCGTCAGCGAGTGGCAGTAGATCTCACAGGGGAGCGGGTCCGGTATGGTTCCGGCTGCAGCGGCGAGGTAGGCGGCGTCCAGCTGGGACCAGGTCTCGTTGATGTGGAAGGTCCCGCCGAATGCAGCTTCCGGGCTGACCGCCGGATCCAGCAGCCGGGGAAGCCGGGTCAGGAGTAAGTTCACTTTGACCTGCGCACCCTCCCGAAGATGGTTGGGGTTACGGCCGGCACCGGAGGTGACGACGCCGGCAGCCGCCGGGTCCCGGAGCCGGTCCAGGACCACGGGGGCCACGTTGGCCAGGACCCAGGTGGCGGTAGCGGTGTGTTCCGTTCCGTCGTGCTGGTAACTGACCACTCCTTCCGGGCCGACAGCGGTGACTTCCGCGGACGTCCGAATCACCGCCCCGGCTTCCCGGGCCGCCCGGTCAAGCTCGCCGGACACCGCCCCCATTCCGCCGACGGGCACATCCCAGTTCCCGGATCCGCCGCCGATCAGGTGGTAGAGGAAGCAGATGTTCTGCTGCAGGTCGGCGTCGCCGGCGCGGGCGAAGGTGCCGATCAGGGCGTCGGTCAGCACCACGCCCCGGACCAGGTCGTGCCGGAGCGAGCCGGCGATGGCCTCCCCGACGGGGTGCTCGACCATGGCGTTCCACACCTCCTCCGCCCCGGCGCGCAATGCGAGGATCCGGGCTTCGGAGCGGGTCGGCAGCGGAGCGGTGAGGGTGGGCCAGAGGGCCTCGGTCAGCCGGCGTAGAACCCGGTGAACGCGCGGTAATCGTCCTCCGGGGCCCCGACGGCCGCAAAGGACGCCGCGGTTGCATCCGCGTCCGCGTTGTCAATCAGCAGGCCGCGGCGGCTGTCGAGCGGGTCGGGGGTGTAGGAGGAATACCGGCGCCGCTCCAGCCGGATGCGCAGGCCAAGGTCGTCAATGATTTGCTGCGGGAGCAGGCTTACAAGGTAGGAGTAGCGCGAGAGGCGCGCATCGACGCCGGCGAACGCCTGGGCGGACACCGCCGCGCCGCCGGATTGCTCGAGTCGTTCCAGCAGCAGGACACTCCGGCCGGCTTTGGCCAGATACGCTGCCGCGGCCAGGCCGTTGTGGCCGCCGCCGACGATGATCGCGTCATACGCGCTGCCTCCGGGCACGGGGTTGCTCACCATGGCCCCATCCTGCCACCCCGGTTCCCGGACGGCGCCGGGTGTCCGGTACCCGGACCTGCGCCCCAACCTGCGAACACACCCGGGACTCCGGGCAATGCCCGAAAACGCCCTGTCCGGAAATGCAATGCCCGAAATGCCATGCCCGGAATGCCATGTCCGGAAATGCCATGTCAGGTAACGCCATGTCAGGTAACGCCATGCCCGGAAACGCAAAAGACCCCGGTCCAGGGACCGGGGCCAAACGCGGAGACGGGGGGATTTGAACCCCCGGTGGAGTTGTGCCCCACACTTCATTAGCAGTGAAGCCCATTCGGCCGCTCTGGCACGTCTCCAATTGCTATTAACTAGCCAACCAAGGATACGCAGAAGGTGCCATGCAAGGCAAAACGGCCACCCCGGGGTCACTTCCGGCCCATGGTGGGGCCCCGGATGGGCCCGACGTGACCCCGCGGTGTTCCCTTGGGCGGTCCGGGATCAGGCGCCGCGCCCGGCCAGCGCCCGCCACAGGAAGTGCTGGCTGCGGCTCTGCAGCGCCGCGGCCTGCCGGTTGTCCGAGGCTCCGGCGTGACCGCCTTCGAGCGCCTCGTGGAACCAGACGTTGGGGATGCCCATCGCCTGCATGCGCGCGGCCATCTTCCGTGCCTGGACCGGTCCCACCCGGTCATCCGACGTGGCCGTCCAGATAAACGTCTCCGGGTACTCCACCCCGTCCTTGAGCAGATGGTAAGGGGAGAACGTCTTGATGAACTCCCACTGACCGGGATCGTCCGGGTCGCCGTACTCGGCAATCCAGGAGTAGCCGGCGGACAGTTTGGTGTAGCGGCGCATGTCCAGCAGCGGGACCCCGCAGGACACGGCGCCGAAAAGGTCCGGGTACCGGGTGAGCATGTTCCCCACCAGCAGGCCGCCGTTGGAGCCGCCCACGCAGCCGAGCCGCTCGCGGGACGTCACGCCGCGGGAAATCAGATCCGCCGCCACCGCGGCGAAGTCCTCGTAGGCCCGGTGCCGCTTCTCCTGCAGAGCCGCGCGGTGCCAGGAGGGTCCGTATTCCCCGCCGCCGCGGATGTTGGCCACCGCGTAGACCCCGCCCCGGCTATGCGGGGCGTCCCCGTCGTGCCCGGCCGATTCCTCGGTGCGGCGTTCCAACCAGGCCCGGCCCACCGCGCCGCTGTAGGCGGGGGTCCGGGAGATCTCGAAGCCGCCGTAGCCGGAGAGCTGTGTGGGGTTCTGGCCGTCCAGCACCAGATCCCTGGACGCCACCTGGAAATACGGTACCCGGGTGCCGTCCTCTGAGATGGCAAAGTGCTGCTGGACCTCATAGGCCGCCTCGTTGAAGAACGAGGGGGAGGACCGGATCACCTCGTGGGTGCTCTCCACACCGGCGCCGCCGGGGGCGCGCTTCAGGGTTCCGCGGGTCAGGGTGCTCGGCGTGGTGAAGCCGGTCGCGAGGAGCCAGAAGTCGTTTCCCGCACCGGGGGATGCGTTCCCGGTGGCAGGGGCGTCGTCCGAGCCGCTGGCGGTGTCCTCGTCGTCGACGGCAAACGCGTTGACATCGTGCAGCGGCGGGCAGGCATCAAGCACGGTGGACGCCCAGGCGGTGTCCGTTCCGGGCTGCTGCGGATCGAGGACCCGGATCTCCGAGGAGACATCGTGGAGCAGGTTCAGCAGCAGGAAGTCCCGGGTCCAACTCCAGGATTGGAGGGAGGTGTGCCCGTCCGGAGCGAACAGCACGGACAGGTCCCGGCTGCCGGCCAGGAAGGCTTCGAACCCGGCGGCCAGCAGCGAGCCGGCCGGATAGGTGGCGGTGCCCACGGTCCAGTCCTGCTGCGGCCGGAACAGCAGCCAGTCGCGGTGTGAACTGATGTTTACATCGGCCGGTACGTCGATGGTTACCCATTCCCCGTCGCGCAGCACGGAGGTGGTCTTTTCGAAGAAACTGATCCAGTCCACGGCGAAGGTCCGCTCGAAGCCCGGTGTGGAGTCATGCGCCACCAGCGCCATCATGTGTTCGGCCGGGATGTCGAACAGCCGCTCGGCCGTGGCCAGGGACCCGCCGCGGCGCAGCGAGACGCCGGTCCGGGCGTAGGAGGACGTGGTGCTGGGCAGCCCCTCGGCCGTGGACGCGACCAGCAGGGTGTCCGCGTCCAGCCAGGAGGCGTTGCCCTTAGCTGTGGGCAGGTCGAAGCCGCCGGCCGCCGGGTCCACGAAGCTGCGGGACTCGACGTCGAACTCCCGGTACCGGTTCGCGTCGCCGCCGTCGGGGGACAAGGCCAGCAGTGCACGCCGGTGCGGCTCCCCCGCGGCGGGGCGCAGGAAACTGGCGCCGTGGAAGACCCACTCCTCACCCTCCGCCGCGGCCAGGGCATCCACGTCCAGCAGAACGTCCCACTCCGGGGACCCGCCCCGGTAGCTGGTCCAGCTGGTCCGGCGCCAGAGGCCCTTGGGGTTCTCGCGGTCCTTCCAGAAGTTGTAGTACCAGTCGCCGTGCTTGCCCACCATGGCGATCCGGTTGGTGGAATCGAGCACGTCGAGGATGCTGTTTTCCAGGGCGGTGTACTCCGGATCCTCTAACAGCTCCTCGGTGCGGGCGTTTTGTTCCCGGACCCAGGCGAGCTGTTCCTCGCCGTAGATCTCCTCGAGCCAGATGTTCTCGTCGACGGGTTCGGAGGCGGAGCCTTCTGCAGCGTTTGCGGTGGGGCGGTCGGGCGCGGGCGGGGGAGCAGCTTCAGCGGTGGTCATTTTTCCATCCAAGCAACATCGGCGCGGCAGTAGCAAGTCACGCCGAAGTGCCCGGGGACGGTTCCGGCCGAATCCATCGGGTCCGGGCAGCGGGTCCGTTGCGGATACGCTGGATGCCGTGGGCATATCGCAGAGCATCCGGACGGCAGTGATTGGCGCCGGTCCCCGGGGAACCAGCGTCCTGGAGCGGCTGCTGGCCAACTGGTCGCCCTCCGGTCCGGGAAGCACCCTGCACATCGACGTCATCGATCCCTACCCCGCCGGTCCGGGGCACGTGTGGCAGCCAGGGCAGTCCCGGCTCTATCTGATGAACACGCAGTCCTTCTACCCCACCGTTATCCCGGAGGACCCGGACCTCGCCGCGCCGCTGGCCGGCTCCACCTTCGACTGCTGGCGCGAGCAGCAGCGCGAGCAGCCCCTGCCCTCGCTCACCGCGGAGGAGCGCGCCGAACTGTCCGGGCTTGGATCCGCCGACTTTCCCAGCCGGGCCCTGTATGGCCGCTACCTGCGCTGCACGCTCGAGGAGCTGCTGTCCCGCCTGCCCGCCGGGGCCACCGTGGATTTCCACGCCGTGGAGGCCGTGTCCGTCCGCCATGCCGGCGCCCCCGCCCCGGAGGAAGCGGACGAGCCCCGCGTGCGGTTCGACGTCGGACTTGCCGACGGCGCCGTGCTCACCGTTGATTCCGTGGTGCTCGCTCTGGGCCACCTGGCATCCCGGCTCAACCCCGAACAGCGCGAACTGGCGGCGGCGGCGGCGGACCTGGGGCTGCTGTACCTGCCGCCGGCCGTTCCTGCCGACGTCGACTGGTCGCTGGTGCCGGCCGTCAAGCCGGTGCTGGTGCGCGGGATGGGTTTGAACTTCTTCGATGCCATGGGCCAGTTGACCGAGGGCCGCGGCGGGCAGTTCGTGCCCAACGAGGACGGCGGCCTACGCTATCTGCCTTCCGGCCGTGAACCGCTGATCTTTGCAGCGTCACGGCGTGGCACACCGTACCGCGCGAAAGCAACCCTCACCGGCTACTACCCCGACGCCGTGGTCCTGAAGTACTGCACCGAAAGTGCCCTGGCAAGATTTGAAAAAGCCGGTATCCGGCCGGGCTTCGACCACGATCTTTGGCCCCTCCTGCACCGCGATGCCCTCTGGGCTTACTATTCGACGCTGGCGCGCTCGCAACCGGGCGCGATCCTGACGGATCCGGGGGAATTCCTGAAAGCGCTGGAGGAGGCCCTGCGCCCGCACGCGCATTCCGCCGTGAAGTGGGAGGACCAGGTGGATTCCGTCCTGGCGGTCCATCTCCGCCCCTCCCACCGGCTCAATCTCCTGGGTCTGGCGGCGCCGCTGGCCGGCCGGTCCTTTAGCTCCCGCGCGGAACTCGACCACGCCGTCGTCGACTACCTGCTCGACGATGCCCGACGGTCCGCCCAGGGCGAAGATGACCCGGTGAAGATGACCATCGGGGCGCTGCACCACGGCAGGGCGGTGCTGAAGACCGTCGTCGCGGACGGGGGCATTACCGACGCATCGTGGGTCGCCGGGCTCCGGGGCTGGTTCGAAGCATTCGTGGAAGGCCTGGCCAGCGGGCCGCCGGCACTGCGGGCCGAACAGCTCGCGGCGCTGGTCAGCGCCGGCGTCGTCCGGTTCGTCGGGCCGGACCCGAAGTTCGGCGTGGACCGCAGCGCCGGGACGTTCACGGCCGTCTCACCCTGGGTGGGCAACAGCGCGGATGGCGGCGGGGACGTGGTGGCTGCCGGGGCCATGGTTGAGGCGCTGGCGCCCGCGAACCGGGTGGCGGTCAACGAATCAGCCCTGCTGGAACAGCTGATCGCCGAAGGCCTGCTCCGGCCGCGGCTCATGATGACGGCGGAAGGAACGCCAGTTCCGGCGTCCGGGCTGGATGTGGCATCCCACCCCTACCGGCCCCTGGACGCCACCGGCGCGGTGACCGACGGCCTGTACGTCCTGGGGCTGCAGCTGTCCGCCGTGCAGTGGGGCATCGCGATCGCGGCCGAGGCCCGGCCAAAGAACGGACCGGTGTACCGCAGCGGCCAGCGGACCCTGCGGGACGCCGACGAGATCGCCCGGGCCGTCCTTGGGTGCGAAGGCCTCGCCAACAAATGAGCATGCCCTCCGCCCGGGCCGGGCAACGGACATATTGGCTATATGTCCACTGCTGCGGCCCGGGGGAGGGCATGCTCACTGGGTCAGGGCCGGGAAACTAGCCCTTCAGGCACTTCTGGTACTGGATCCAGGCGATCGAGTACTTGATCCACCCAAAGACGTCGTACCACTTCTTCGGCGGAACCGGTGCGGTGCACTTCGGCGGGACAGGGACGCTGGCTGCGACCTTTACGGCTGCCTTGATGACGGTGCCGGATTCGACGGCGGTGAGCACCAGGGTGCCCGTACCGGCAGCGGCGCCGGCCGGAACCGGAACGCTCACCGTGGCGGCGCCGGCGGTAACCGGCACCGTGCCTAGTGCCGTGACGGTGCCGTTGGCGGCCGTGAACTCGGCGCGCAGCGCGGTGTTCACGGGGCTGCCAAGGGAGGTGAGGTCCAGTTTGGAGACGGCCAGGGTGATGGCCTCCCCGGGCTTGACCTCGGCGGCGGTGGAGTTCACCACAGCGACGGAGCGGCGGGCGAAGTCCGGGGCGACCGGGCTGTGCGCCTGCAGGTACTTGATCCAGGCGTCGCGGTCCACGAGTCCGGAGTCCTTCGTGCCGGTTCCGGAGGTGAAGATGCGGAAGTTGTCGCCGCCTGTGGCCAGGAAGCTGAACGTTCCGATCCGGTAGGACTTTGCCGGGTCGATCAATGCGCCGTTGACCCGGATCGAGGTGATCCGGTCACCGGCGGCGCGGGCGGCGTCGTAGGTGTAGTTGACGTTCTTGGACAGGCCGAGCTGCTGGTAGGCGCGGCTGGGAACCGTGCCGTCCGGGTTGGTCTGCCACTGCTGCTCGAGGAGCGTCTTGAACTGCCCGCCGGTCAGCGAGGTGGTCCATAGGTTGTTCACGAACGGCAGGACCGCGTTGGCCTCGGCGTAGGTGATGGTGCCGTCCGGCGCGTAGTAGAGCTCGTTGCGCAGTCCGCCCGGGTTGACGACGCCGATCTCGGCGCCGCCCAGTTCCGTCGCCTTGAGCGAGTCGACCAGGGAGTCGGCGACGAGGTTGCCCAGGGTGGACTCGCTGCCGCGGTCATCGCGTGTTGCCGGGGTGGTGGCGGTGGCAGGGGTAAAGGCGGTGGTGATATCAGCGCTCACCTTGCCAACCGGCTGGTTGCCGACGACCGCCGCGTCGGCCAGGGCTTTATCGACGATGGTCTTGACGGCTGCGACCCGGGGATATGTGGCCACGAGGTCGGCGGCCGGCTGGTCCGCGGTGGTGGTGCGCTTGACGTTGCCGGCCTTGTAGCCGGTCACCGACATGGTCTTCGTGTCGATGGTCAGCTGGATCTGGCCGATGAACTCGCCGTAGTTGCCGGTCTGGACGATCGGGCGGGTCTTGCCCTCAACACCGGGGACCGGTGCGTCCCAGGAGTACTGCTTGTGGGTGTGGCCGTTGAAGATCGCCGCAACGTCCGGGGTGACCTCGGTGACCAGCTTGGCGAAGGGGCCGCCGGCAGCGACTTCCTGTGCCAGGGTGGAGCCCTCGGGCGTGCCGGAGCCGGCGCCGTCGTGGTTTTCCACGATGATCACGTCGGCCAGTTTGTCCGTCTTGATCTTCGCGGCGACGCGGTTGATGGCCGCGACAGGGTCACCGAACTCAAGGTCGGCGATGCCGGCGGGGGTGACCAGTGAGGGCACTTCCTGGGTGACAGTTCCGATCACGGCGACCTTGATGCCGTTCAGGTCGAGCACCGTGTATTCCGGCAGGACCGGCTCGGTGGTGCCCTTCTTGTAAACGTTGGCGCCCAGGTACGGGAACTTGGCGTTGGCTCCGCCCGCGATGATGCGGTCGCGCAGGTCAGCCCAGCCGCCGTCGAACTCGTGGTTGCCGACGGCCGAGGTGCGCAGCTCCAGGGCGTTCAGCACATCGATGGTCGGCTGGTCCTTGGCAACGGCCGAGGCGAACAATGAGGCGCCAATGTTGTCACCTGCGGACAGGAACGCCGTGGCGCCGGGAGCGGCAGCCGCCCGCAGCTTCTCGACGGTTCCCGCGAAAAACACGGTGTTCGAATCCATCCGGCCATGGAAATCGTTGATGTTGAGGAGGTTCAGCTCCACACTGGCCGGGAGGGCCGGGGTGACGGGCAGATCCAGCCCCACCACCACCGGATCGTGGTCGCTCGCCCGGAACTGGTCCGGGACGTAGTAGTTGGTGACGTTGCTGTTGTAGCGGCTGTACTCCAGCGCCACGGATTCCACGGAGTTGATGTTCCAGATGTCCGCGCCGGTGGCGATGGCGTTGGCGCCCGGTGAGGCGAGGATGTGATCGAGTGAGCCCACCAAACCGCCGAAGAGGTAGGAGTGCTTGGCGGATCCGTCGGCGTTCTTGGCTTTCTCGTCCTGGTTGACGTATCCGGCGGCCGTGAGGACGTTGATCGGGTCTTCCTTGGCGTAGGAGTTGAAGTCGCCAATCAGGAAGACCTTGTCGGTGTCCTTGGATTTCTGCAGTTCATCGGAGAACGCCAGCAGGGACTGGGCCTGGGCAATGCGGGCGAGGTTTGAGGCGCCTTGTCCCTTGTCCGTGTCGGCGGGGGTCGCGGCTGAGCCCTTGGACTTGAAGTGGTTGGCGATCGCGATGAACTTCTTGTCCTCGCTTGCGCCGACCGGCTGGAAGACCTGGGCCAGCGGCTTGCGGGCGCTGGCGAACGCGGCAGTGTCGTTGTGGATGATGGATTCGCCCACCGGCTCTGCTGCTGCTTTCTTGAAGATGAAGGCGGTGCGGATCATGTCTTCATCAGACATCGGGGGTGCGTTGGCGGGGGTGCGGACGTAATCCCAGATGCCGGGTGTCGCGATATTCAGCGACTCCACGAGCTTCGCGAGGGCATCATCACGGTTCTTGCCGAACTGAGCCGAGTTCTCGACCTCCATCAGGGTAACGATGTCGGCGCCGGACTTGGTGATGGCGGTGACGATCTTGTCCTGCTGGCGCTTGAAGTTTTCCGCATTGGCGGCCCCCCGGAGGTTGCAGCCGTCCTTGACGGTGATGGGGTTGCCTTCACGGTCGGTGTAGAACCTGCAGCTCGCAATCTGGTCACCGGTCGTGGGGAAGTAGTTCAGCACGTTGAAAGATGCGAGCTTGAGGTTGCCGCCCACGGCCGCCGGGGCGTCCGTGCGGGTGGCACCAAAACTGATCGGCTGGACCGCGTCCGCGTTGGCGGGGGTCAGCTGGGTCAGCGGCTGGAACTTCCAGGAGTTGTTCGTGTAGCTGAGCACCACATTGGTTTTGAAGCTCACCGGTGATCCGACGCGGACGGGTTCCGCGGGCGTCAGATACGGCAGCGGCAGGGCCTTGGTGGTGGCGTCCTTGAGGAAGTTGGTGGTGGCGCCGTCGTCGAGCTTGATGCCGCGGGCGGCGTTGGCGGCGACGGTGGCGGTGTACTCGGCTGAACCAAAGGGCGCGACGGCGGTGGGCTGCTCCAGCGGGGTGCTTCCGCCGGCCAGGCCGATTTCGCCGTACTGGTTCAGGGAGAAGTTGTCGGCAACCGTCACGGGCCCCTGCGGGGTAAGCAGCATGCCTTCGAGGGATTCCCGGAAGGCTTCCTCAGCCGGGAGCGCAAAGCCGGTGGCCTTGACTTCCGGCGCGGCCTCGGTGAGCTTTTTCAGATCTGCCGCGGCGGCAACGGTCACCTGGGTCATGCCGAAGTATTCGCTGACCGCGCCTGTTACCTCGACGTAGTCGCCGATCTGGACGGATCCGGCCGTTGCGGACGAGAAGACGAAGACGGCGTCCGACGCCGAGTGGCTGGCCGGGGTCAGGTCGCCGCCGGTGCCGGGGGTCTGGATGTAGTAGCCGGCGAACCCTCCGGTGGGGAATGCCGCGGTGACCTTGCCGCGCGTGGTGACGGAGCTCCCGACGAGGGGACTGGCAGCGCCGTTGCCCTGGATCTCGGCGATGGTCTTGACCGTCGGGGGAGTGACGGGGCCGGGATCGGCGGGCGGATCAACCGGCGGATCGACAGGGGCGGCACCGCCGTTGGCGGCCGTGGGGGTGATGGTCGCGTTCAGGGCGAAATCTGCGGAGTTGTTGTTGCTGTCCACGCCGTTGCTGCGGTTCAGGCTCTTGACGTCGGCGTTGCCCGACGGCGCCGCTGCGGCCTGCGTTTCAAAGGTGTTGGACGTTCCATAGCCGAGCAGATCAGCGACATTGGCCGGTTCGATCACTGAGCCGGTGCCCAGGGGGTTCAACGCCGCCGTCTGTTTGGCCAGGACGATCGTCCCGGTGGTACCGCTCGGGTTGAAGCCGGTGGCCGTGAGATCGGCCGCCGGCAGGTCAGCGGCCGTCGATGCGCTGGAGTTGGTTCCGCCCTTAATCAGGAAGTAGCCCTTGGCCGGGATGCTTCCGCTCAGTGGAACGGGGCCGCTCGGTGCCGTGCTGCCGGTTCCGGGGCGGTACTGCAGGGACCAGCCGTCCAGGGCGACCGGTGCATCCGAGGTGTTGTACAGCTCAATGAACTTGTTCTTGTAGGTTGCGCCGGCGCTGCCGCCGCTGAGGTATGCCTCGTTGATAATGACTGGCGAGGTGCCAGCCGCTGCCGGGGAGACCTCCGCGGCGAACGCCGGCACAGCGGCCAGCGGTGCTGCGATGAGCCCCGCTGACAGCGCTGTGCCCAGCGCGGTTTTCCAAGGTATGTGTTTCATCCGCTCTAACTCTCATTGGGGCGCCCGGGTAAGGGCTGGGTGGAGGGTGTCCGGTGATGCCACGGACCGGCCGGTCCTGCTCCTGGTCAAGCAGTTACCGGCACATCAAAACAGGAGTGAATGAACACGATGTGTCTTGGGCGTGCATTCGGCGAGACGTCCCCCAGCGGAACGCGTCACAGCCGGAGCCGGGGCACCAACAGGGCATCCCGGCAACGGAATGGGTGCAGCACCCGGCGCAAGCCGGGTTTACCGTGCCGGGCCCCATACCCGGCCAGGCACTCCAAAAGAATACCGGCCGGTAGCCCCGAGGGAAGGGCCCGGCCGGTAATTTTTTTGCGCATTTTTTCCCAAGGCTGCCGGGGTTCCGGCGGCCTTGAGTGACGGTATGTCAGGGGGCTGCCGGTACCGTCCCGGCGATGATTTTGAGCATGGCTCCGGTGGGGTCAACAAGGCTGGCAAGCCGCCCGTGCGGCGTATCAGCGGGGGCCTCGATCACCTGGCCGCCCATGGCCACGGCCGCATCGGCGGCGGCATCTGTGTTTTCCACGGCGAAGTAAACCTCCCAATGGGACGGTACCCCCGCAGGCAGGTCGCCGGCGGCGTCCATGATTCCGGCCTTCGCCGCCTCCCCGGCTCCCAGCGTGGTGTAACGGAACTCAGGAGTGTCGCTCAGAACGGACGTGTCCCACCCGAACACGTCCTGATAGAACTTCACGGCGGCGGCATAATCCCTGGCGGAAAGTTCGTGCCATGCCGGGGCGCCGGGTTCCGCGGCGAGGCCGTAGCCCTTCATGGCGCCAGGTTGCCACAGTCCGATTGCCGCGCCGGTGGCGTCGCCGATCATCGCCATGGTGCCTTGGCCGGGCACATCCATGGGCTCAAGGTAGACCTGTCCGCCGTGCTCGGCGGCGCTCTTAACCGCCGTCCTGGCGTCATCCGTGCGCAGGTAGGTGGACCATACGTCCGGGAACCCGGCCTGGGCCTCCTGTTTCTGCATAATGCCGGCGATCGGCTGGCCGTTCTTCAGTGCCGTGATGTATCCGCCGTATTTCTCCTGGTCCCCGGTCTCAAATGTCCAGCCAAACAGTGTCCCGTAGAAGGCTTTCGCTGTTTCCGTGTCGGAGGTCATCAGGTCGATCCAGCACGGCGCTCCATTGGCGTGCTCAGGTGATGGCATTGCGGGCTCCTTTTCTCTGCTGCGGCGGGCCTGAGGCTGACGGTCCGCACGGGGTGGGTTGTCGAGGAAACACCGGAAGCGTAGGCCGGAGCGGCCGCGGTTTCAAGGGGTCCGGGCCGCCGCACCCGCCGGCGCGTCCTTTTCGCGGCCATGAGCGGCCATGAGCGGGCATGTGCGCTGCCACTACCCCAGACCGCCCGCCTGACCCTTGGGGCATTCCTGGAATACGCCGCACGTCAACGGCCCGTGGCTGGTCTTCGATTGTTGCGTGCCTCTCGGGGGCATGTCCGCGTCGGGGGTGATTCGCCCCCGGAAAGAAGGCTCCGCCTGCTATTCGAGCGTTCCGGCCTGCAAAAATGCCCCCGGTTCCGCGCTGAGCGCTGACCCGGGGGCATTATTCGCGGAAGGTAAGAGATTCGAACTCTTGGTACGGGGTCACCGCACACTGGTTTTCAAGACCAGCTCCATCGGCCGCTCGGACAACCTTCCCTACCGAGTAGTGTTTCATAGGCAGTCGGCAGCGACAAAAACCGCGGCCGCGCCCGCGGACCGGGGTTCCTGCTTTCGCATACTGTGGAAGGAAGCGTTGCAGATTCCGGGTGCCACAGGCGCCCCCCTGCCGCAGGCTGTAACACGTTCGCTAGAAATCGGGAGTTCTCCATGAAGGCCGTCTACATCGCAAAGCCGGGCGGACCCGAGGTCCTGGAGGTCCGCGAGGTTCCGCCCCCGGTGCCCGGTCCCGGTGAAGTGCTGATCGACGTCGTCGCCGCCGGCCTCAACCGCGCCGACGTCCAGCAGCGGAAGGGATACTACCCGCCCCCGCCCGGCGCTTCGGAGGTTCCCGGGCTGGAAGTCTCCGGCCGGATCGCCGGCTTTGGCCCCAATGTCAGCAAGCCGTTCTCCGTGGGTGACAAAGTGGTGGCCCTGCTGGCCGGTGGCGGCTACGCCCAGCAGGTGGCCGTTGCTGCGGGTCAGGTCCTGAGGATTCCCGATGGCGTGGACCTCGTCACGGCAGCATCGCTACCGGAAGTGGCGGCGACGGTGTACTCCAACCTGATCATGACGGCGCAGCTGCAGCCGGGGGAGACGGTCCTGATTCACGGGGCCACCGGCGGCATCGGCACCATGGCCATCCAGCTGGCCAAGGCCTACGGTGCCACGGTGGCCACCACGGCGGGCACCGTGGAGAAGGTCAGCACCGCCAAGGCGTTCCTCGGCGCGGACATTGCGATCAACTACGTCGAGGAAGACTTCCCGGAAAGCCTGCGCGCACAGAACGGGGGTAAGGGAGCCGACGTCATTCTCGACGTCGTCGGCGCCAAATACCTCGCGCAGAACGTGGACGCCCTGGCAGTCTATGGGCGCCTCGTGGTGATCGGGTTGCAGGGCGGCGCCACAGGTGAGCTGGACCTCGGCAAACTCCTGGCCAAGCGCGCGGCAATCATTGCCACTGCCTTGCGCCCCCGGCCCGTGGAGGAGAAGGCCGTGATCATGGACGCCGTCCGGGACGCAGTCTGGCCGATGCTGGCAGACGGCCGGATCCGCCCGCTCGTAGCCAAAACGTTTCCGCTGGACCAGGTCGCGGCCGCGCACACCTACTTCGATTCAGGGGACCACGTGGGCAAGGTATTGCTCGCCCTGTAGTCCGCCCGGGGGCGTCGACGTCGTCCATCGGCGGCATACCGAAATTACCCGGCGATGGAGAGTGGCGGTAATGTCATTCCATACGCGGTATACACGCGTCCTGGGGCGCGTGTATGCTGGCGTCCCGCCACCCACCGGGAGCAGCATGTCCATCCGTTACAGCCTTCTGGCACTCCTGCAGGACCGGCCGCGCTATGGCTACCAGCTCAGGCTCGAATTCGAAGACCGCACCGGATCATCCTGGCCACTGAACATCGGGCAGGTCTACACCACGCTCGACCGCCTTGAACGCGACGGCCTGGTCAGCAAGGACGGTGCGGACGGTGAAGGCCACGTGATCTACAGCATCACGACCGCCGGCCGGGAAGAAGTCGGCAGCTGGTTCGGCTCCCCGGTGCCGCGGGCCAGCCCGCCGCGCAATGAACTGGCGATCAAACTTGCCCTGGGGCTGACGCTGCCCGGCGTGAACGTCGGCGCCGCGATCCACGCCCAGCGTGCCGTGTCCATCCGGGCACTGCAGGAGTACACCAAGGCCCGGCGTGACATGGCGTCCCAGCAGCACCCGACCGACACCGCCCGGCTTTTGGTGCTGGATTCGCTGATTTTTCAAACCGAGGCCGAGGTGCGCTGGCTGGACCTTTGCGAGGCACGGCTCATGCAGTTGACCGGCCCGCCCGCCTGAATTTTCCGCGCCGTTCGTCGCCACTTCCAGACCGCCCGGCGCAAGGCCATACCCAGGCATCGCCGTGCTTGGTAGGGTGCCTTGGGGCACTTCTGTTCGTGGACTTGCCCCGCTGGGGTTTCTCAAGGAGGAGACATGGGCACAATGCCGGATAGCACGCCAAAGAATGTACTGGTCGACGACGGCATCACGCCGGACCCGGCCCTTCCGCCCACCGCGGTGGATGTGACGGTGCTCGACGCCGAGGACCGCAAATGGACGCCCGCGAAAATTGCGCTCTGGGCGGCGATTTCCCTGTTGGGTGCCGTTGCCTGGTTCATGCTGGCAATCGTCCGCGGCGAAACGGTCAACGCCATCTGGTTCGTGTTCGCCGCGGTGTGCACCTACCTGATCGGCTACCGCTTCTACTCGAAGGTCATCGAGCGGTATCTGCTCAAGCCCAATGACCGCCGGGCCACGCCTGCGGAGTACAAAGCCGACGGCAAGGACTACGTCCGGACGGACCGCAACGTCCTGTTCGGCCACCACTTCGCCGCCATTGCCGGCGCCGGGCCCCTCGTCGGCCCGATCCTCGCCGCCCAGATGGGTTACCTCCCGGGCACCATCTGGATTATCTTCGGCGTCGTGTTTGCCGGCGCCGTCCAGGACTACGTGGTCCTGTTCTTCTCCATGCGCCGCGGCGGGCGCTCGCTGGGCCAGATGGCCCGCGAGGAACTCGGCGTCATCGGCGGCACCGCCGCGCTGATCGCCACCCTGCTGATCATGGTCATCATCGTCGCCATCCTGGCCCTCGTCGTCGTCAACGCGCTGGCGGAGAGCCCGTGGGGCGTCTTCTCCGTCGGCATGACCATTCCGATTGCCCTCTTCATGGGCATCTACCTGCGCTTCCTCCGCCCCGGCAAGATCCTGGAAGTCTCCCTGATCGGCTTCGTGCTGCTGATGGCGGCCATCATTGGCGGCGGTGCCGTCGCCGCCACCGAGTGGGGCGACGCCTTCTTCACCCTGGATAAGGTCACCATCGCCTGGGCCCTCATCATCTACGGTTTCATCGCCGCCATCCTGCCGGTCTGGCTGCTGCTGGCTCCGCGTGACTACCTCTCCACCTTCATGAAGATCGGCGTCATCGTGATGCTGGCCCTCGCCGTGATCGTTGTCCGGCCGGAAATCTCCGTCCCGGCCTTCAGCGAATTCGCCAGCCGCGACAACGGTCCGGTCTTCCCTGGCGCCGTGTTCCCGTTCCTCTTCGTCACCATCGCCTGCGGCGCTCTTTCCGGGTTCCACGCCCTGATCGCCTCCGGCACGACGCCGAAGCTGATCGAGAAGGAACGCCAGTCCCGCTACATCGGCTACGGCGGAATGCTGATGGAGTCCTTCGTGGCCATCATGGCCCTCGTGGCAGCGATCTCCATTGACCGCGGGCTTTACTTCGCCATGAATGCCCCGGCCGCCCTCACCGGCACCACGGTGGAAACGGCGGCCGCCTGGGTCAACAGCCTGGGACTGTCCGGCGTCAACATCAGCCCGAGCCTGCTGTCCGAGACGGCCGCGAACGTCGGCGAAAACACTGTCGTGTCCCGCACCGGCGGGGCGCCCACCCTCGCCGTTGGCCTTGCCCACATCATGCAGCAATTCATCGGCGGCACGGCGTTGATGGGCTTCTGGTACCACTTCGCCATCATGTTCGAGGCCCTGTTCATCCTGACCGCGGTCGACGCCGGCACCCGGGTGGCGCGCTTCATGCTGCAGGACTCGATTGGCAACTTCGTCCCCAGGTTCAAGGACCACTCCTGGCGCCCCGGCGCCTGGCTCGCCACCGCCGTGATGGTCGCGGCCTGGGGGGCTGTGCTGATCATGGGCGTCACGGACCCGCTGGGTGGCATCAACACGCTGTTCCCGTTGTTCGGAATCGCCAACCAGCTGCTGGCCGCCATCGCCCTTTCCGTCTGCATGGCCATTGCGGCCAAGAAGGGATCCTTCAAGTACCTCTGGATCATCGCCCTGCCGATGGCGTTCGCGGCCGTCGTCACCATCACGGCCAGCTACCAGAAGATCTTCTCTTCCACTCCGGCGGTCGGCTACTTCGCCAACAACGCGGCCTTCTCCAAGGCGCTCGCGGACGGCAAGACCTCCTTCGGCACAGCCAAGACCGTCCCGGCCATGGAGGCAGTGATCCGCAATACCGCTATCCAGGGCTGGCTCTCAGTGATCTTCGTGGTGCTCAGTATCATCGTCATCGCCGCATCACTCATCGCCACGTACAAGGCGTTCCGCAACGTCAAGGCCGGAGTAGTCAACAGCGACAATGAGGATCCTGCTCTGCCGTCCCGCGTCTTCGCTCCGGCCGGACCGATCCCCACCGCGGCGGAGCGTGAGCTCAAGTCAAAGTGGGACCAGCTGCCGGCGGAGAAGCGGACCGCCAAGGCCGCCCACCACTGATGCGCGAGGGTCCGATGAATGCCGTCATGGCGGGCTTCCGGGGATTCGCCCGGTACCTGGGCGGGGTGATGGGCGAGGATGCGTACGCAAAGTACCTGGCCCACCACGCCGGCGCCGGGCACGGTTCCGCGCCGATGACTGAAAAGGAGTTCTGGCGGGACCAGACGGACCGTCAGGAAGCCAATCCGCAGGGCAGGTGCTGCTGATCAGTTTGAGCTGATCGGCGCGGCCTTTACCGGAGGGCGCCGCAGGGTACGAAAGTGCCCCGCGGCGCCCTCTGCGGTTGTGCGGCACGTGGTTCCGGGCACGTGAGAGTATGAACGCATGAGCGATCCGCACCAAACAGAACCCGACGGCGGTGTTCCCCTGGAAGGCACCGCGCGGCCCAGGTCCGGCCAGCTCCAGGACCTCGTGGACCAGCCTGCGAAGGTCATGCGGATCGGGACCATGATGAAGCAGCTCCTTGATGAAGTTAAGACAGCCCCGCTCGACGACGCAGCGCGCATCCGGCTGGCGGAGATCCACGAACGCTCCATCAAGGAACTCGAGGACGGTCTGGCGCCGGAACTGGTTGAGGAGCTGGAACGGATCACCCTCCCCTTTCCTGCGGACGGCACCCCGTCGGACGCGGAACTGCGGATCGCCCAGGCCCAGCTGGTCGGTTGGCTGGAGGGCCTCTTCCACGGCATCCAGACTGCCCTCGCGGCCCAGCATGCCTCCCGGGAGCACGCCGCGGCCCAGGCGCAGCTCCGCCAGCTGCCGCCCGGAACGGTGATCGCCCCCGGGGTGATTATCGGAGAGAACGGCGAGCCGCAACGCGCCGAAGTGCCCAGGCCCGGCGCGGAGACGCCGCGGTCTCCCGCCCTCGCGGACCCGGACCACGGTCCCGGCCAGTACCTTTAGGGCACTTGTGGGATTCTTCAGCGCTGCCCGCCAGGGCCGCAAAGACGACGTTGAGCTCGGCAAGGGTCTCTGGCGGCGCGCCCACGACCGCTTCATCCGGGGCCTCGACCGCTACCACCAGATTCTTGAGGGAGTGGAGGACGAGGCACTCTATGGTGAGCTCGTGGCCATTGCCGATGATCTCTCCGCGCTCTCGGGCCGGGTCCGGTCCATCTGCGCGGAGGCCCAGCGGCGATCGCCCAGCGACGGCCTCGATATCCCGGGACGCCTGGCCGGAGTCCACCGGGCCCTGTCCACGGCCGGGAATTCCCTGGCTACTACGGCCGAGGCAGCAGCTATGCTCCGACTCGCGCTTAACCCGGTTCCGGCGGGGGCGGAATCGGTGCGGCGCCGTGCCCGGACCGTGGTGGAGCACGTCAACGACGCGGAGCGCCGGCTCGCCGAGGCCGGTGTCAATGACTAATTTGCTGCGGCCAGGGGCTTCGGTGTCCGGGGGGCGGGGCTAAAATTCCCGGTTAAGCGCCTAGCTTAGCTGCGCCGTTTGCACTGGCGGTATGCCGGAGCGGTTGCAAGGATAGTTATATGACTTTTTCACCGGTACTGACTTTCAATGACGGCAACACCATCCCCCAGCTGGGCTATGGAGTGTGGCAGGTCGAAGACGACGTCGCCGAAAAGGTGGTTGCCCAGGCTTTTGAAGCCGGATACCGCCACATCGACACCGCCAAGATCTACGGCAACGAAGCCGGGGTGGGCCGGGCGATCAAGCGCTCCGGGCTCAAGCCTGAAGAAATCTTCATCACCACCAAACTGTGGAACGCGGACCAGGGCTATGAGTCCACGCTGAAGGCGTTTGACGAATCCATGGAGCGCCTGGGCTTGGAGACCCTTGATCTGTACCTGATCCACTGGATGCAGCCGAAGCAGGACAAGTACGTGGACACCTGGAAGGCCCTGATCGAGCTGCAGAAGCAGGGACGGGTCAAGACCATCGGCGTCTCCAACTTCACCAAGGAAGGACTGCAACGCCTGATCGACGAGACCGGCGTGGTACCGGCCATCAACCAGGTGGAACTGCACCCCTTCTTCAACCAGGCTGACCTGCGCGAGTTCAATGCCTCCAAGGGCATCCTCACCCAGGCGTGGTCCCCCCTGGGCCAGGGTGGCGAGCTGCTGGAAAGCGCTGTCATCGGCCAGATTGCGGCCAAGCACAACGCCACTCCGGCGCAGGTGGTCATCGCCTGGCACCTGGCCGTCGGCAACGTGGTCATCCCCAAGTCCGTGACTGAATCACGAATCCGCGAGAACTACGCCGCGCTGGATGTCAGCCTGGACGAAACCGACGTGCAGGCCATCAACGGCCTCGACAACTCAGCGGAAGGTGCCGGCCGCATCGGCGCGGACCCGGCAGTCTCCGACTTCGCCTAGGGCGTGTCTCCTTATTGGCGTAGCCAGATGACGACGGCGTAGAGGACAACACCGGCACGGTAGGTCAGTGCGAGTTTGTCGTAACGGGT